>NZ_LT629772.1:612083-918124 GCF_900105385.1 Microlunatus soli
GTAGCGCCGCGGTACGTGCTGCAACAGATCGCCGACCGTGCGGATGTCGAGCTTGTCGAAGGCCTTGGCGGTCTTGTCCCCCACCACGGCGGCGATCTTGGCGTGCAGGCGCTGATAGGCCTCGGTACGCCAGCGGGTGACAGTCGAGCTCACGGACGCCAGCCTAACCAGAGGCTCCGACGCGCCCCGGTACGGCGGTCCGGCACGGCCGGGTCCGACGGCCCCGCCCGGCCGAGGTAATGTCGACGCAGAGATGGCCGGGGTGCCCGAACGGATCGGGCTGAGATCACACCCGCCGAACCTGATCCGGATCATGCCGGCGAAAGGGAGCCAGAGCGATGTCTGCTGTGCCCAGTTCTTCTGACGCACCCCGCACCCCAGCGGTCACCACCACCTCAAGCCTCGATGTCACCGATGCCGCGGCAGCGGCCGGTCACGTCGTCGAGCAACTCCGCGCGCGGCGGCCGCTGGTCCAGTGCATCACCAACTACGTCTCGATGGACCTGGCCGCCAACCTGTTGAACGCGGCCGGCGCGTCGCCGGCGATGGTGCATCATCCGCAGGAGGCCGGCGAGTTCGCCGGCCTCGCCGATGCCGTGGTCGCCAACATCGGCACCCCGTCGCCGGACTGGGCCGACGGCATTGTTGCCGCGACCACCGTCGCGGTCGAGCGCGGTGTTCCCTGGGTGCTGGACCCGGTCGCCGTCGGCGCCACCTCCTATCGCCGCGACCTCGCCGGCCGGCTGCTCACCAACCGGCCGACGGTGATCCGCGGCAACGCGGGCGAGGTGCTGGCCCTGGCCGGTGTCGCCGGTGCCAGTCGTGGCGTCGACAGCGCCGCCGACAGCAGTGCGGTCGGCGACCAGGCCGCAGCGCTGGCCGCCGAAGCAGGTTGTGTGGTCGCGGTCACCGGTGCACGCGACCTGGTCACCGACGGTCGGCGGCAGCTGACCATCGACGGCGGCGATCGGCGGGCACCGATGATCACCGCCCTGGGCTGTTCGGCTACGGCGCTGGTCGCCGCCTGTTGCGCTGTCGGTGAGGACCGGCTGGCGGCGACCGCGGCGGCTCTGGCGATGATCACCGTGGCCATCGAACGAGCCGGCCGGGACGCCGCCGGTCCCGGTTCACTGCGCTGGCGGCTGCTGGACGAGTTGGCCGACCTGTCGGCCGATCAGGTCGGCAGCAGGATCGAGGAGTCGCATCGGGACGATCAGTCATGATCACGACCCACGAGCAGGTGCGGAGCAACCTCGGTGTCTACCTGGTCACCGCCGAACCGAGCACCGATCGGACCGTCGAGTTGATCATGGCCGCGGTGGCCGGCGGCGTGCGCGTCGTGCAGCTGCGGGACAAGATCAACAGCACCGACCATCGGATCCGGATGCTGCGACAGATCGTTCACCGGCTGGCCGGATCCGCCGTCACCCTGGTCGTCAACGACGACCTCGACGCAGCCGCTGCCGTGCCAGGAGTCGGCATCCACGTCGGGCCGGATGATCTTCATCCGGCCGTCGCCCGGAGCCGGCTCGGCGTCGACGTGTGCATCGGTTGGTCGATCCACGATCTTGATCAACTGCGCGACGACCAGGCCTTAGCCGCCGTCGACTATGTCGCGGCCAGCCCGGTCTGGCCGACCCCGACCAAGATCGACACCAGCACACCGTTCGGCCTGCAGGGTGTTCGCCGTCTGCGGGACCGGCTGCCGGCAGAGCTGCCGCTGGTCGGGATCGGCGGCATCGATCTCGGCAATGCCGCAGAGGTGATCGGCGCGGGCGCGGACGGCGTCGCCGTGGTCTCCGCGATCTGTGCCGCCGACGATCCCCGGCGAGCCGCACAGGACCTGGTGGCCGAGGTCGACCAGTCCAAAGAGGGCAGGTCATGACGACGCCGATCATGCTCAGTGTGGCCGGCTCCGATCCGTCCGGCGGCGCAGGCATCCAGGCCGATCTGAAGACCGCGACCGCACTGGGCGTCTACGGGGCCGCGGTGCTCACCTCATTGACCGCTCAGAACACGCACGGCGTGACCGGGATCCATCCGGTGCCGGCCGATTTCGTCGCCGATCAGCTGACTGCGGTGCTGGAGGACCTCGCGGTCGGCGCGATCAAGATCGGCATGTTGGCCACCCCGGAGATCGCCGCAGCGGTGGCCGACGTGCTGCGGACCCGGCCCCGTCCGGCGATCGTGCTGGACCCGGTGATGGTCGCCACCTCCGGTGACCGGCTGGTGACCCCGGAGGTGACGGAGGTGATCAAGGAGGCGTTGCTGCCGCTCTGTACCGTGATCACGCCGAATCTCCCGGAAACCGCTGCCCTGTTGGGAAACCTGGCTCCGCACAGCCCGGACGAGATGGAGGCTGCGGCCGTCGCGCTGCGTGACCTCGGGTGCGCAGCGTTGATCAAGGGCGGACATCTCCAGCCCGAGAGCCCCGAGCCTGTCGACGGCAAGCCATCAGTCCGTAGACCGGATCAGGATGCTATGAGTGTTGACGTGTTGGCCGATGACTCGGGAATCACGCACTATTCCGCGCCGCGGATCGACACCACCAACACCCACGGCACCGGCTGCACGCTGTCCTCGGCGATCGCCTCGGGCCTGGCCCGCGGAGCGGACCTGCGCACGGCGGTCGGAGCCGCGAAGGACTATCTCACCGGCGCCCTGCGGGCCGGTGCCCAGCTCGGCATCGGGTCCGGCAACGGACCGGTCGACCACCTCTGGAGGAATCGATGAGCCTGACACAGCAGACCTCGGCACCGACCGGAAGCCCGACGGGCGGATTCTCCGAGGACGCCTGGCAATCGGTCGGCGCCTGGTTCACCGCGATCACCTCCCATCCGTTCCTCACCGCGTTGGCGGACGGATCACTGCCAGAGCAGGTGTTCTGCCGTTATCTGATCGACGATGCGCACTATCTCAACGGCTATTCGGCGGCCCTGGCGACGCTGTCCGCGCGGTCCGATGATCTGGACGGCCGGGTGATGCTGGCCCGATCGGCGGCGTCGGCGATCGAGGCCGAACGGTCCTTGCACCGCGGCTATCTGCTCCCCCGCGGAATCGACCCGGACGCCGCCGGTGCTCCCGAACCGTCGCCGACCTGCGTCGGCTATGTCGAGGGCCTGAGATCCGCGGCGGCGCTCCAGCCGTTGGGCGTCGGGATGGCCGCCGTGCTGCCGTGCTTCCGGGTGTATGCCGAGGTCGGCTGCTGGATCGTGAACAAGACCGACCTCGCCGGTCCGGCCGTCCGAACCTCCGAGCGGGTGGACGAGCGATCGGATGATCATCCCTACCGAGACTGGATCGGCGCCTACAGCGACCCCGCCTTCGCCGAGGCCGTCCGCGCAGCGGAGGCCTACACCGATCTGCTCGCGGACCGGGCCGGACCGACCGTACGCGAGGCCATGGCTGACGCCTATCGGCGGGCGACCCGCTGGGAGTGGATGTTCTGGAACGCCGCGTGGGTCGGTGAGAGCTGGCCGACGCCGGGGACGGTGGCTCAGCCTCGATCCGCTGCAGAGATCAACTCCCGCTGACGCATCAGGTAGGCGCCGAATTCGGTCACCACCGGACGGTCGTCACCGACCCGGGTCATCAGATACAGGCCGCGCCGCAGCGGTGACTCCAACGGCAGAAAGGTCACGTCCCGCTGCTCGGCGCTCTCCCGTGCCAGCCGGGGGATCAGAGCGATCGCGAGCCCGCTGGCGACCAGGTCGAGTTGGCTGGGATAGGCGCTGATCCGGTAGCGGATCTCCGGTTCCCGCCCGGCCTGACGCAACACGTCGGTGACGGTCTGGTATGCGCCGCTGCCCGGCGGGCAGACCACCCACGGCAGATCGAGGTCGGCAGCCTCGGTGATGGTCCTCGGACGGTCCGGCAGATCTGCCGGGACAGCCAGGTCGATGGGCTCGTCCAAGATCAACTGCGCGGTCAGCGAGGACAGCTGGGGGAAGGTGTTGCTGGTCCAGGCCTCGACGATCGCGACGTCGAGCTGGCGGGTGGCCAACAGTTCGACGAATTCCAGCGCCTCACCGTCCATGATCACCGGTTCGACCTTCGGATGCTCGGCCACCAGCCGCGCGGTCGCCGGTCCCAGCAGCGTCCGCAGCGCCGACATCACACCACCGATCCGAAGTCGTCCGCCGATGTCACCGGACAACCGGCTGAGCTCCTCGTCGGCCTGCCGGAACTGCCGATCCACCGCCCGCGCGTGCCGGGCCATCAGACTGCCCGCCGCAGTCAGTCGGATGCCGCGGCCGGACGGCTCGACCAGCGTCTGCCCGAGCTCGCGCTCGAGCTTGCGGAGTTGCTGGCTGACCGCCGAGCCGCTGATGCCGAGTTCCTCCGACGCCTCGCGCACCGATCCGTGTGTCGCCACGGCTTCGAAGATCCGTACTCTGTCCCAATGCATTATTGCTCAGCCCTGCTTCGCAGTATTGGTTAGAATTTCTCGCTAGATCTTATCGGTCATCTCCGTCACCATGGGACGAGTGGGAGACGCGAAGGAGATCGAGGGCAGGGTGACCAACGACCGACCGGCCGCCGGAATCGGACCGGCCGGTCCTTCCGTCGCGGGGCCACAGGCTCCGCGTCCGGACGACCACTCTCCGATGGCGTTGCCGACGCTGTTGCTGGGCTGCCTGCTGGTCGGCGCATCCTCGACCTTCATCAAACTGTCCGGGACGACCGCCGACACCGCGGCATTCTTCCGCTGTGCGCTGGCCCTGCTGGTGTTCGCACCGATCGCGGTCCTGGAATGGCGCCGTTACGGCCGACCGCACCGACGGATGGTGCTGTTCGGGTTGGGCTCCGGCGTGCTGCTCGGCGCCGACTATCTGATGTGGACCCAGAGCATCCTGGACGCCGGTGCTGCGGTGGCCACCGTGCTGATCGGGATCCAGGTGGTGGTCTTCCCGATGCTGTCCCGGATCTTCCTCGGCGAGCAGATCCAGCGCCGGTTCCTGATCGCACTGCCGGTGATGATCATCGGGCTCGGTCTGACCGGTGGCATCCTCGATGTCGACCCGAACGCGCCCCATCCGGTCCGCGGCGCCGCGCTCGGCATCGCCGCCGGGATCTGCTATGCCGGCTATCTGTTCGCGATCCGTCCGGCCAGCCGCCCCGACCGGCGAATGGTGGTCACCCCGATCGCCTTCGGCACCGCCTCGGCGGCTGCCGTGATCGGGGTCGTCGGCGGTATCGGGCACGGCATCGACCTCCACCTGGATGCGCATGCCTGGTTCTGGCTGATCATGGTCGCGATCTGCGGCCAGGCGCTGTCGTTCGTGATGATCGGCTACGGCTCGGTCCGGTTGGCGGCGGGGCGCGCCGCCGCGGCGATGCTGCTCCAACCGATGGCCGCCATCGTCCTGGGGACCATCGTGCTGGACGAACATCCCGCCCCGTCCCAATATGTCGGGATGGCCGTCACCGTTGCCGCCGTCGCGATGGCGACCATCCGCGGACGAATCCGTACGCCGTAGGGTCCTGGCAACCCGGATCAGTCCCGGCAACCCGCATCAGTCCAGGCAGAACTCGTTGCCCTCAGGGTCGGCCATCACGATGAACCCGCCCTCCATCGGAGGTGCCGGCTCGGTCCGGCTGATCCGCGTCGCGCCGATCGCCACCAACCGCTCGCACTCCGACTCCAAGGCGGCCATCCGCTCATCCCCGTCCAGTCCTGGCGCGGCCCGGACGTCGAGGTGCAGCCGATTCTTCGACTGCTTCGGCTCGGGCACCCGCTGGAAGAACAGCCGCGGCCCGACACCGTTGGGGTCGACCGCGGCCCAGCGGCTGCCCTGCTGATCGGCCGGCAGGGTGGCATCCAGCGCTTCCCAGGAGTCGAATCCCGGCGGCGGTGGCGGGACCTGATAGCCCAGGGCCTGGTTCCAGAACAGCCCCACCGCTCGCGGATCGGCGCAATCGAAGGTCACCTGCACGGTGCGTACGTCAGTCATGGCCGGCAGCGTATCGGCGGCTGCAGACAGTCCCGGCTGGTCACGACTTCCCCGGATCCCCGGCCTGATGGGCGAGCAGCGCGAGCTGGACCCTGTTGCTCAGGTTCAACTTTGCCAGCGACCTGCTGACGTGCGCCTTCACCGTCGTCTCGGTCATCCTCAACTGCCGACCGATCTCGGCATTGGACAGTCCGCGGCTGACCGCCGAGGCGACATCGCGTTCTCGGGGCGACAGTGGCTCCAGTCGCTTCCGTGCAGACGACTCGCCGGCGTCGTCATGATCGGCGAAGTCGGCAATCAGTCGACGCGTCACCGACGGGGCGAGGATCGCATCGCCCGTGGCGACCGTCCGGATCGCATTGATCAACTCGTCCGGCGATGCATCCTTCAACAGGAACCCTGCCGCCCCGGCCCGGAGGGCGCGACGGATGTGGCTGTCCAGGTCGAAGGTGGTGAGCATGATCACCTGAGGCGGTCGGGCAAGCGCCGTCAACTCTTCCAGGGCAGCGATCCCATTGGTGCCCGGCATCCTGATGTCCATCAGGACCACGTCGATCGAACGGGTCCTGACCAGGTCCACCGCCTGTCGCCCATCACTGGCTTCGGCGATCAACTCGATGTCACCCGCGGGCTCCAGGATCAACCGTAGCCCGGTCCGAACGAGTGCTTCGTCGTCGACGATCATGACGGTGATCACGAGACGAGCTCCTGAGAGACCGGGTGCTGCTGAGCCACCGGAAAGGCCGCGCGGACATCGAACCCGCCGTCCGGCCGCGGCCCTGCGTCGAAGCTGCCGCCGAGCAGCTCGACCCGATGTCGCAATGAGACCAGTCCGGTGCCGCTTCCGGGAAGTCGATCATGGTCCGGTGCCGGTGGACCATTGCGGACCGACACCTCGAATCCGTCGGATCGTCGAAGCAGTCCGATCCTAGTGGCGACCGGGCCGGCGTGTTTGATCACATTGGTCACTGCTTCGCGGATCACTCGGAACGCCGCCTGGTCGATCAGCGTCGGCAGTCCGTCCGGATCATCGGTCCGATCGACCGACAGTTCGAGCCCGGCTGCCCGCGACGACCGGACCAGCGCATCGAGTTCGGCCAGTCCCGGCTGGGACTGATCGATGTCGGACGCGCCGCTGTCACCGTCGTCCTCGGCACCGGATCGCCGCAGCACGCCGAGGACCTCACGGAGCTGACGCAGCGTGCTCCGCCCAGTCGTCCTGATCAACTCGACCTGGTCGAGCACACCGGCGGTCCCGAGACGGTCGGATCCCTGCCGCTGCTCCACCGGACGATCGACGGACCCGGCGGACAGCCGGGACCCGACCGCCCCGGCGTAGAGGACCATCAGCGAGACCTGGTGGGCGACCACATCATGCATCTCCTCGGCGATCCTGGCCCGTTCCTCGGCCCGGGCCCGGTCGGCCCGAAGTTGCTGTTCCCGCTCGGCCAGTTCTGCTCGTTCGTCCAGACCGGCGACCAGCCGTCGATGTGCACCCTGCCAACTACCCACCACGGCCGGCATCAGCAGGTAGATCCCGAAGGAGCTCAGCCAGCCGAGCGGATCGGACGACCCCTCCTGGCCGAGAACCGTCCGGCGCAGGAGATCGGTCACCGCCGCGGCGATCACCGCGAGCCCGGCGGTGCACAGCGTCAGCAACCGGCGGCCACGCAGCGATCCGAGATAGATCGCGACGAACATCAGCGGCGGACGTCCGGTGAGCAAGAGCTCCGCGATGGCGGCCGCCATCAGCAGCGGCAGCCACCGCTGGCGAACCGTGACGGTGATGATCACCGCCACCGACACGGTCGCGGTAGCGATCTGGCCGACCGGCGAGGGCAGGTGCAGCAGGCCGCGTTCGGGGAGAATACTGCCGGCCACACCGATCGCCAGCAGGATCAGTAAGGTGACAGCGACTCCGGCCCGCCGTAGCGGATGCCGATCATCGATGATCACAGTCGACCTCCTTGGTCTCTGACCCGAGCGGTACCGACCGGGCCGGCCCGTCCCGTCACGAGGACGAGACTGCGGTCAGCACCTCGACCCGCGCCGCCTTCGCGGCCGGCCAGATCGAGGCGAGCACGGCTGCCACGACGATACCGACCAGACAGCCGGCGATCACACCGGTGGGCAACGCGAAGTCGGCGATCCGCTGACCGAGCATCGCATGCTGCATCACCGCACCACCGAGGATGCCGATCACCAGCCCCAGCAGCGCGCCGAAGATCGCGATCACCAGACTCTCCATCCTGATCATTGCCATGATCATCGTCCGGGAGCCGCCGATGGCTCGCA
This sequence comes from Microlunatus soli, assembly GCF_900105385.1. NCBI lineage: Bacteria > Bacillati > Actinomycetota > Actinomycetes > Propionibacteriales > Propionibacteriaceae > Microlunatus > Microlunatus soli. Next base: position 620,333 of record NZ_LT629772.1, read on the forward strand.
ACACGCCCAGCTCGCGGGTGCGCATTCCGACCGATAGCACCAGCGTGTTGACCACACCGAAGACGGCGATGATCACCGACAGCGCGAACATCGCATAGATCAGGGTGAACGCGATCTGCTGTCGTTGGATCCCTTGCTGGGCAAGGCCCTCGCGGTCGGTGATCATCACGTCCGGGCGCTCGGCGAATCGCTGCTGCAGCTCGGTTCGGACGGCGGCTGGATCGGGCCCGGTGGCGTAGATGGTGTTCAGCGCCGGCTTGATCGACGACGGCGCAAGATCGACGTCGTAGAAGAGACTGGCCGACAGCTCGGTCGCCTCGTAGAGTCCGGTGACCGTGGTGCGGATCGACCGTCCGTCGGGGTGCAGGGTGATCGGCGACCCGATCCGCAGTCCGAGCATGTCGGCCTGATTCTTCGACACCACGGCACCACGGTGCAGGTCGTCGCTGCCGGCGATCATGTTCGGCGTGAGTACCGTACCGAGCGCCTCGGGCTCGATGGCGGTGATCACCAACCGCGTCGATCCCGACGGAGAATCGATGCCGGTGATGATGTCCCGAGCCGCGGCTGCGGTCGATACACCCGGCGTGTTGCGGACGGCCCTGAGGTCGGACTCGGCCAGGGTCGCCGCACCACCGGCGGCCGGTTGCAGGACCGTGGTCGCGGCAGGGGTATTGGCCAGCACTGTCGAGGCGATCAGCTGAGCGAAGGTCGAGGAAAACGTCCCGAACGCACAGATCAGAGCCAGCCCGATGGTGATCGCGGTCCCAGTCCGGGCCGTACGCCGTGGATCGCGGGCCGCCGTTCGGACCGCCAGCCGAGTGGCGGGACCGATCCGCCGTCCCGAACTGCGGTCTCGATCCGGTGCCAGCAGTCGGCTGAGCGGGCCGAACGTCAACCGGACCAGCTGGGGTGCCAGCACGAGCATGCCGACGGAGCCGACCAGGATCGACACCAATGCAGCGATCCGCGGCAGGTTGGCGCTGTCCGGCCGGGCCGTCGCCAGGACGCCGGCCGTCGCGATCGCCACCAGGGCGATCCCCAGCACCGTCGATCGACGGTGCGACGACGACGGCTCCGCCACGTCCAGTCGCAAGGCCGCCATCGGTGAGACACGGGCGGCCCGTCGTGCCGCCCCGAGCGCTGCCAGCACGGTAACCACGATCCCGGTCCCGTATGCGACCGCGACCGCGACAGGCGAGACATGCAACTGGACCGGCTCGTCGCTACGAACGATCCGCAACAGCGCCGGAGCGATCGTCACGCCGGCCACCCCACCGATCGTCGCGCCGACGAGTCCCAGCGCGGACGCTTCGACGATCACCGACCACCGCACCTGCCGCCGCTTGGCACCGATCGCCCGGAGCAGCGCGAACTGCCGGGTGCGCTGGCTGATCAGCAGGGTGAAAGTGTTGGCGATCACGAAGGCGCCGACCAGCACTGCGACCGCAGCGAACGGCAGCAGTGTCATCCGGAGATCGTTCGCGGCGTCAGCCGCCTCGTCGGCCATTGTGGACGCCAGTGTGGCGGCCGACATGACCCGGCTGCCGCCCGGCACGATCCGGTGGATCGCCGCGGTGACCGCGGCCGGGTCGGTACCCGGTTCGATGCCGATCTCGATCCGGGACAGGTCACGGGTCAGCAGGGTCGGCTCGGTGGGAGCGAAGGCGACCACCGGCGGCGGGTCGGCAGTCGCGCCGTCGTCGGGCCCCAACGCCGCGTAGCGATAGCTGCCGGTGACCCGTTGGGTGGTCGTCTTGCCGCCGTCCAGCAGCACCCGGACCGAGGAACCGACCCGGACGCCGGCTCGGATCGCGTCCGGACCGACGGCGATCTCGCCGACGTGCTGCGGCCGGCGGCCGTCGACGATGGCGAACCGCTGCCCGGCTGCACCGGCGGTGAACACGGTCCCGGCCTGCTCGGGAGCGGTCTGCGACGGCACCAACTTGCCATCCGGCCCGACCAGCCCGGCGCGCCCGACGGTGATCGGATCGGCGGAGCGGACGCCGGGAACCGCGGCAATCCGGGCCCGTTCGGTCGCGGTGAGCGGGGTCCGTCCGGACTGCACCACCAGGTCGACCCGATCACGTACGGGTTGGTCGGCCAGGGTGCTGGCGACCGAGTCCGAGGCCACCCACCCGGCCACGGCTGCCGTCACACCGAGCATGATCGCGATCACCGCCATCGCGATCCGGGACCTGTTCGCTGCGAGCTCCCGCAGGGCGAAGGTGATCATCAGGCGGCCACCTCGTCCAGGGTCTTCATCCGGTCCAGCACCCGTTCGGGATCGGGGTCGGGCAGCTCGTCGACCAGGCGACCGTCGACCAGGAACAGCACGCGATCGGCATAACCGGCCACGACCGGATCGTGGGTCACCATCACTATGGTCTGCCCGACGTCGTCGACCGTCCGACGCAGGAAGCCGAGCAACTCCGCCGAGGTCTCCCGGTCCAGGGCGCCGGTGGGCTCGTCAGCGAACACCACCTCCGGCCGGCCGAGCAAAGCCCGTGCGCAGGCCACCCGTTGCTGCTGGCCGCCGGACAGCTGGGCCGGCCGGTGATCCAGCCGGTCGGTCAGCCGGACGGCATCGACCACCCGCCGCAGGGCGTGCTGATCGACCCGCTCACCAGCCAACTCGATCGGAAGCGTGATGTTCTCCCGGGCCGTCAAGTCGGGCAGCAGGTTGAAGCTCTGGAAGATGAACCCGATCCGATCCCGGCGCAGATCGGTGAGCCGGTCGTCGGTCAGTTCGCTGAGCTCGGTGTCGCCGATCCAGCAGTGCCCGTCGGTCGGCCGGTCCAGCCCGGCAGCGCAATGCATCAGGGTCGATTTGCCCGAGCCCGACGGACCCATGATCACGGCGAACTCACCGCGCGGGACCGCTACCTCGACCCTGTCGAGCGCGGTGACCGGTTGCGTACCCGGGTAGACCTTGGTCAGTGAGCTGGTCCGGAGAGCCGGTTGGAGTTTGGTCATACTGCCAGCGTGTCCGCGCGGTGGGCGCGTGCCATCGGCCGTTGGAGACAGGTCGGTGTATCGAAAGTTGCAGTCGTCCCGCATCCGGCGGTCGGGCGTATTCCGACGCTGCCCGGACCAGATCGGCCCCGATTCGCGCTCTCGGGGCGGTTTCGGATATTCTTGCGAAGTTGCTCGGGGCCAGGTCCCGAGACCTCGGTGCGGTCACCCGCCCGAATCCCCGTACGACGTACCTCAATCAGGAGTAACTCCCGTGGCTGCCGTGTGTGATATCTGCGCCAAGCGACCGAGCTTCGGCCACAACAACCCGTGGTCGAAGAAGAAGACCATCCGGCGTTGGAACCCGAACATCCAGCGGGTCCGGGCTGTCGTCAACGGCACCCCGAAGCGGATGAACGTCTGCACCTCCTGCCTGAAGGCCGGCAAGGTCTCCCGCTGAACTAGCGCTTCGCGCCAAGGGCCCACCCGCATCCGCGGCTGGGCCCTTTGTCATGCCCGCTCGCCCGCGTACTCATCCCCACCCAACCCCCGTCGCACCAGTTCCGTACCTTCGCACCGGGTGTACGTGGTGCGAAGGTACGCAACTGGTGCGACGGTGTGGCGGAAGACCGGAGCGGGCGGGTCGACGAGTACGAGACGGGAACGTCGTCAGACGGCGACGACGACCGGGATGATCATCGGGCGGCGGCGGTAGGTGTCGCTGACCCACTTGCCGATCTGGCGACGGATCACCTGTTGCAGCCGATGAGTGTCGTCGACACCGTCCTCCAGGGCATCGGTGAGCGCCTGGGTCAGCCGACCGCGGACGGTCTCGTACACACTCGGGTCCTCCAGGAAGCCGCGGTCGTGGATGTCCGGTCCGCTGATCACCCGCTTGGTCTGCAGATTCACCACGGCGACGACGGAGATGAAGCCCTCCTCGCCGAGGATCCGGCGATCGGTCAGCGAGCTCTCACTGATGTCGCCGACGGTTGACCCGTCGACGAAGATGTAGTCGCATTCGATCTGGCCGACGGCCTTGGCCTTGTGGTCCCGCAGATCGACGACCGTCCCGTCCTCGGCGATGATCGTCCGCTCCCGTGGCACACCGGTGGCAACGGCCAGGTCGGCGTTGGCGATCAGGTGCCGGGCCTCGCCGTGCACCGGCATCACGTTCCGCGGCTTGATCAGGTTGTAGACGTAGAGCAGTTCGCCGGCGCTGGCGTGACCGGACACGTGCACCATCGCGTTGCCGCGGTGCACCACCCGCGCACCGAGCTTGGTCAGACCGTTGATCACCCGATAGACGGCGGTCTCGTTGCCCGGCACCAGTGAACTGGCCAACAGCACGGTGTCGCCGGGCTCGAGCCGGATGGTCGGGTGTTCCCGATTGGCGATCCGGGCGAGTGCGGACAGCGGTTCCCCCTGGGACCCGGTGGAGATCAACACCACCTGGTCGGGCCGGTACTTCTCCAGCTCGCGCAGGTCGATCAGGGTGTTCTCGGGCACCTTCAAATAGCCCAGATCGCGGGCGATGCCCATGTTGCGGACCATCGATCGGCCGACGTAGGCGACCTTGCGACCGAACGAGACCGCGGTGTCCAGCACCTGCTGGACGCGATGCACGTGCGAGGCGAAGCTGGTCACGATCAGCCGCTGGTTGCTGGTCGCGAAGACCCGCTGCAGGGCCGGCAGGATGTCCTTCTCCGGTGTGGTGAAGCCGGGCACCTCGGCGTTGGTGGAGTCGACCATGAAGAGATCGACGCCTTCCTCACCCAGCCGGGCCAACGCCCGCAGATCGGTGAGCCGGCCGTCCAACGGCAGCTGGTCCATCTTGAAGTCACCGGTGTGCAGCACGTTGCCGGCCTTGGTCCTGACGAACACGGCGAGACCGTCGGGGATCGAGTGATTGACGGCGACGAATTCCAGGTCGAATTCGCCGAGCGTGACCCGGTCCCCCTCGGCCACCGGTCGCGGTTGGGTGCCGGAGAGCCGGTGTTCCTTGATCTTTTCGGCCACCAGTGCCAGCGTCAGCCGGGACCCGATCAGCGGGATGTCGGGACGCCGCCGCAGCAGGTACGGGACGGCGCCGACGTGGTCCTCGTGCCCATGGGTGAGGACCAGACCCTGGACGTCGTCCAACCGGTCCTCGATGATGTCGAAGCCCGGCAGGATCAGGTCGACACCGGGATGGTCGTCCTCGGGGAAGAGCACGCCGCAGTCGATCAGCAACAGCTGGCCGTTGATCTCCAGGGCGGCCATGTTCCGCCCGATGTCCCCCAGTCCGCCGAGCGGGATCACCCGCAACGTTGACTTGGCGAGTCGCGGAGGGGTCTGAAGTCTCGATGCAGCCACCCGGCGATCCTATCGGTGCCGCGAGCACTCGCCGCCCGGGCGCCGACGCCGCCGTACGCGCATTCGGACATGAAAGAAGTCCGTGGTTGCCTGCTCGGGGGTTCAGGTAACCACGGACTTCGTGAATATCATCGCTGATCAGGGTCCGAACGTTACAATCCACCGGATGTGATTTGGCTCACATCGATCGACGACGTCGTGCGACCGTGTTCGGGCCCTGACGCAACCACGTTCTGAACCCGGGTCGGGGTGGCCGGTACCATCGCGCCGTGACCGATCATCCCGAGCATCCGATCGCCGATTCCGTACGACTTGCGCTGGCCGGCGAGGCGGACGGGATCGCCGCGATCCAACGGCGCAGCTGGGGCGAACGCCTCCCCGCCGAGGCAGCCGAACAACTGCTGGCCGGCAGCAGCCTGGAGGAGATGGCCGAACTGTGGCGGCAGGCGATCAACCGGCCGCCGGAGGCACGGTTCCGGGTGCTGGTCGCGATCGGGGACGAACAACTGGTCGGATTTGCGACCACCACGCCGTCCCTGGACGGCGACGCCGACCTGCAGGCCGACGGCGCGATCGACGAATTCGTGATCGACCGGCCGGCGCAGCGGCGGGGGCACGGCTCCCGACTGCTGAACGCCTGCGCCGACACGTTGCGCGCCGACGGGTTCCGGCGTGCACGGTATTGGGTGTCCTCGACCGACGACATCACCCGCGGGTTCTTCACCGGCGCCGGCTGGGCTCCGGACAGTGCGCACCGCGAGATCGGCACCGAGGACGGCAGCCTGCGGCTGAAGCAGGTACGGCTGCATACCGACATCACCGAGAGTGGCGACCCGACCACGAACTGACCCGCTGATCGTTGTCCGGACCCGGCTCAGCGGTCGAAGAGCAGGTCCTCCCCCGTCCCGTGCAGTCGTACACCTTCGGCCGTCACGTCGACCCGGGTCGGCTGCAGCCCGTCGGGCAGCGCCGAGACCGGCGTCATCAGCTGATTGATCAGCGGCTCGACGATGCCGCCGGGCAGCGTCTGACCGCCGGCGGTCAGCTTGACGTCGCGGACCTGGAACCTGCTGCTGGCAGCGTCGTAGGACAGCCCGGCGGTCACGGCGAGGGCGCCGGTGAGCTCGATCCGGAGCCGTCCACCGGCACCGTCCCGGCCGGCGTAGCCGACGTCACGGCCGAGCAGGCCGGAGATGCCCTGGTAGCCGACCAGGGCACTGCCCTGCAGTGACCCGATCCGGATCCGTTCCGACTCCGGTCGTACGTCGCGCAGGGTCGCCTCCAGCTCGTCGATCGTCAGCTCGCCGGACTGCTGTCGGATCGGGAGATCCTCGGCGTGCACGTCGACCTCATCGAAGGTCGAGGTGGCGAGCTGGGTGAGGAACGGGAAGCCACCGAAGTCGACCTGCGGCGACTGGCTCAACCCGTAACTCTGCTGCACGTGGGCGGCCGTCCGCTGCCCCGCCACCGCCGCACCGACCCGATCCACGGCGAGCAACAACACCAGCAGACCGATCACGACGATACCGACGATCACAGGCCCGGAGGGCCGGCGGCTCCGCCTGGCCGGTGGCGGCACCACCGGCGCGGCCCCGGCCGAGCCGAAGACCTGGCCCGGCTGGAAGTTGTCGACCGGGGTCGGCTGCGACAGGTCGGCGGTCCGCTGCCAGTCCGGACCGTCGTAGGCCGCACCTGATCCGTACGCCTCACCCGGGCCGGGCGGACCGGCAGGGCCCGGCGGCATCGCCGGGCGCGGTCCGGTCTCGACCGGCCGCCAGGTCGGCGCCTCGAAGGACGGGCCGCGCTCGGTGGGTCGATCCGATCGACCGCCGTCCGGGTCCTCCGACGCCGGATCCCAGGGCTGGCTCATCGTCCGATCCCGAGGATTTCCTCGATGCCGATGGTCAGCCCCGGACGGTCGCCGATCCCCCGGATGGCGGCGATCACGCCGGGCATGAACGAGGACCGGTCCAGCGAGTCGTGCCGGATCGTCAAGGTCTCCCCCTCGGCGCCGAACAGCACCTCCTGATGGGCGACCAGACCGCGCAACCGGACCCCGTGCACGTGGATGCCGTCGACGACGGCGCCCCGCGCGCCGTCCAGTCCGGTGCTGGTCGCATCCGGCACCTCGGCCAGTCCGGCAGCGGTCCGGCCGGCAGCGATCCGGCTTGCGGTCGCGGTCGCCGTACCGGAGGGCGCGTCGGCCTTGTTCGGATGATGCAATTCGACGATCTCGGCACTCTCGTAGAACGCCGCCGCCTGCTCGGCGAAGTGCATCGTCAGCACGGCGCCGATCGAGAAGTTGGCGGCGATCAGCACACCGGTCGCACTCCCGTCCAGCTTGGCTCGCAACGCATCGAGCCGGTCGGCGGTGAAGCCCGTGGTGCCGACCACCGCATGGATCCCCCGCTCGATGCACCAGTCGAGGTTGTCCATCACGACGTCGGGTCGGGTGAAGTCGACGACCACCTGTGCACCCTCGGCCGCGGCGCGGTCGTCGCCGGAACCGATCTCGGCAATCAGGTCCAGCCCGTCGGACGCCCGGACCGCCCGACAGGTCTCTGCCCCCATCCGACCCTGCGCCCCGAACACCGCCACCGTGGTCGCCATCGATTCCCCTTCTTCGTTCTGAGTCTGCCGGGCCGGATGCCCGCTGTACGGGTCCAGTGTCGCGTATCGGTGGAGCAGCCGACCGACACCGGTGGAGTGGTGTCAGCCGTGCACAGCGGCCATGCGTGATGCAGCCGACCGCGACCACACACCGGCGACCGCATCGGATCCGGTCCAGGACGCAGACTTCGTCACACCGGACGTGACCCAGCTCAAGGCGCTGGCCCATCCGGTGCGGCTGAGGATGCTCGGGATGCTGCGGATGGACGGCCCGGCAACCGCGACCCAGCTCGCCGACCGACTCGGGCTGAACAGCGGTGCCACGTCCTACCACCTCCGCCAACTGGCCCATCACGGCTTCATCGAGGAGGATGCCGGTCACGGCAACAAGCGGGAGCGCTGGTGGCATGCGAGCTTTCGGTCGACGCGGCTGGACAACGCCGGCCGGGCGGCGTCGCAGAACGACCGGGAGGCCGTCGGCGCCTTCTGGCAGGCCCTCGCCGTCACCGACATCGATCAACTGACCGCCGCATTCCGGGAACGGACCGAACTTCCCGACCGATGGGCCGAGGTGTCCGACTCCAGCGTCTGGGTGATCTGGCTGACCGCCGATCAGGCCGAGGACATGCTCCGACGGGTGCACCGGATGATCGACGCCATCTCCCGGGCAGCACCCCGCGATCGCGGCACCGCCACGGCCGAGGCCGAGCAGTTCATGATCCAGGTGCACGGCTTCCCCCGGCCCGGCCGGCTCAGTCGTCCGGGTCGGGGCGAACCCGAACCGCCGGCGGCGGCGGACTCATGATCAACAACGCGGCGACCGGCAACCGCGATCGCAAGCCGTTCGTGGCGTTCTCCGTTGCCGAGACCCTTTCCTCGTCCGGCACCCGGTTATCCATGATCGCGATCCCGTGGTTGGTGCTGACCACCACCACCGACAGCGCGTCGATGACGGGAATGGTCGACCAGGCCTTCTCCACGGTGATGCTGCCGGTCTGGGCCAAGGAGTCCGGTCACGGTTTCTTCAGCTTGCAGCCAGGACTGCCCGCAGTCCTGACCGTCTGCACGATCGCCGGCCTGGCCTCGGGTTTCATCAATCCGATCATCGGCGCGGTGGTCTTCGAACGGATCCCGCAATCACTCACCGGTCGGGTCACCGCCCTGAACGGTTCGCTGACCTGGTCACCGATGCCGTTCGGCGGCCTGCTCGGCGGCCTGCTCGTCACCGGTGTCGGGCTGCCGATTGCATCGCTGATGGCGGGCGCCGGATACTTCTTGGTCACCCTGATGCCCGTTGCCAAGAAGAGTTTTCGGTCATTCGGGCTCCGGCCCTGCGCCGACGATCAGACCGTCTTGACCAGTCCGGCGTCCACGATCACGTCCGATCCGGTGGTGCTGCCCGACCGCGGCGACGCCAGCAACACGATCTGATCGGCGATCTCCTGCGGATCGATCAGCCGTCCGGTGGTGAGCTGCATCATCTCCGCCGCCGACGTGTTCAGCACCGTCTCGCGATCGGTTCCGGTCGCGGCCGCGAGCACCTCGGCGGCACCGCCCGGTTCGGTCCACCAGGGCGTACGCACCGGGCCGGGGCTGACGGTGTTGACACGGATACCGCGGGGTCCGTACTCCTCCGACAACGCTTGGGTCAGGTTGTTGACACCTGCCTTTGCGGCGCCGTAGTCGACGTTGACCGCACTCGGAACGTGGGCATGGGTGGAGGACACGTTGACGATCGCCCCGCCGCCGCGGGACAGCAGGTGTGGCAGCGCCGCACGGACGGCACGGACCACCCCGAACAGGTTGAAGTCGATCATGGAACGCCAGTCGGCATCGGTCAGCTGCTCGAAGGAGAACCGTGGCAGGGTCGCTCCCGGCGGTGGCCCGCCGGCGTTGTTGATCACGATGTCCAGGCCGCCGAGGTGTTGCACGGCTTCCTCGATCGCTCGCGCCGGTCCGTCGACCGTCGAGAGATCGGCTGCGACATGGAACAGCCGTGTGCCGGTCAACTCGGTCAGCTCCGGTGACGGACGGCGGGAGACGGCTGCGACGACGGCGCCCTCGTCCAGCAGGGTGCGCACCACGGCGAGCCCGATGCCCTTCGATGCCCCGGTGACGACGGCCAACTTGTTCGTCAGGTGAAGATCCATGGCACCAGCCTTCCGCCCGGTGCGCTCCGAATCCGGCGGTTTCCGGACCCCACCCTCTCTCCGCACCAGTTCCGTACTTCCGCACCAGGTGTACGTGGTGCGAAGGTACGCAACTGGTGCGGCAGAGGGGTGGGACCGCGGGAGACCGGATCAGCGAAGCACTTATACAAGAGTACTTGTGGGTCTGCGGAAGGCGGTCGAGACTGTGGGTATGACACGGAAGACCGCCGGCGAACGGCATCAGGACTCCGCACCGGCGACCGACAGCTGGCCGCCGGAGGCGGGTGCGGTGATCGACGCGTTGATCGCTGTGCACCATCCGGCACGCCGGCGGCTGTACGAGATCCTCACCGTCGGCGGCCCGGCCAACGTCGGCCAGCTCGCCCGGCAGACCGGGCTCGCGGTCGGCTCGGTCAGCCATCACCTGAAGCGGCTGCACCGGGCCGGCTTCGTCACCCCCGCTCCGGAGCTGGCCCGGGACACCCGGGAGTCGGTCTGGCGCGGTGTGCGTCGCCGGTTCAGCTGGTCGGCCGACGACTTCCTGCCCGGCAGTGTCGCCCGCGATGTCGCCGACGTCGCCGAGCGCAACAACTTCGAACATCACACCCGGACCACCCTGTCCTGGATGCGGGACCGGTCGACCTACCCCGAGCCGTGGAACGAACTCGGGCTGTCGGCGGACAATCTGGTCCGGGCGACGCCCGAGCAGTTCGCCGAACTGCAGGCCGAGTTGGACCGGGTGCTGCACGCCTGGGATCAGCGCTGCCGTGACGACGCCCGCTCCCGCCCCGACGTGGAGCGGATGCCGGTGCGGACCATCGTCCGCGCCTTCCCCAGCGATCCCGGTGCGGCATGAGCGCCGAGCAGGTCGAGCCCGGAACCGAACGGGTCATGGCCGGGACCGAACCGATCGATGCCGGTAACGAACGCGTCGATGGGGGGACCGAACGGGTGGCATCGGACGGTGTCGAGCCGATCGGTCCCGAGCCGCCGCCGGTGCGGCGCGATCCGGTCGCCTGGACCTGGATCGTCGGCGCGACGATCTCGCTGTTCGGCGACTCGGTGTTCAGTGTTGCGCTGGCCTGGACCGCGGTCCGCGAGTTCGCCCCAGCGCTGGCGGGCCTGATCGTTGCGGTCGGGATGCTGCCGCAGGCAGCGCTGATGTTGTTCGGCGGGGTGATCGCCGACCGGCTGGACACCCGACGGGTGATGATCATCGGCGAACTGGTCCGGGCGTTCGTGCTGATCGCTGCGGTCCTTGCCTGGCAGGCGGGTCTGCACAGCGCCGGTCTGATGATCATGGTCCAGGTGCTGTTCGGGATCGCTGTCGGTCTGAGTGCTCCGGCACGATCGACGCTGGTCCGGCAGCTGGTCCGACCCGACGATCTGGTCGCTGTCAGCGGCTGGCTGCAGATCGGCGGCCGGCTGGCCACCCTCGCCGGCGCGCCGGCCGGTGCCGTGGTGGTGGCCGCCGCCGGCTTCGGCGTGGCGATGATCGTCGACGCGGTGACGTTCCTGGTGATCGCCGCGCTGTTGATCATCGTGATCCGGGTCCGGTATCGACTCCCGCGGGCCGGTGGCGGGTCGGTGCTGGCCAACCTGAAGGACGGATTCGTCTATCTGGCAAGGCATCCGCGGCAGCGGACCCTGACCCTGGGTATCAGCTCGCTGAACGTGTTCATCACACCGGTGGTGGCCGTCGGGGTGGCGCTGCGAGTCTCCACGTCGGGATGGAGCGCGACCTGGGTCGGCCTTGCCGAAGCGAGCCTCGCCGTCGGGGCGATCATCGGAAGTGCGGTCGCCATCCGCTGGCAGGGAACGCATCTGGCTGCCCGGGGGTTCTGGGTGTTGGTGCTGCAGGGCGTCGGTCTGGCGGCCGTCGGGGTCGGACGACTCCCGGTGTTGCTCGGCGGCATGATCATCATCGGGCTGACCGCCGGTCTGGCGTCGGTGTGGATCTCCGGAGTCTTCCAGCGGGAGATCGCACCGAGTCACCTCGGACGGGTCTCCTCGCTCAACCGGCTCGGGGACCTGGTGATCACGCCACTGATGACACCACTCTTCGGCCTGGTCGCCGGTGCCGGTGGCGTCCTGACCGCCACCATCGCCTGTGGCGTGGCGATGTCCGGGCTGTGCCTGCTGGTCGGCACCCGCCGGGAGATCCGTACCCTGGCCTGATCGATCGGGGGGCGTCCGAGCGGCGAACCTCCGGTGCGGCATCATCGTCCGATGCCATCTCCACCCACCGACGACCGAACCCGCCCCGCTCCGACCGGCTATCGCACGCTGTACGGCGCAGCCGGGGTGTTCGGATTCCCGTTGAGCTTCGCCACGTTGTACGAGCCGACCCACGACGGCACGATGACCCGCACCTTCGGCAGCCTGTGGACGCTTGCACTGGGCAGCTACGGCAATATCGCCATGGTCGGCGTGCTGCTGATGCTGGCGTTGATCAGCTGTTGCCTCGCCGGCGCCTTCCACACGCCTCGCTCTCCGGCACTGCCGGTGACGACCACCGTCCTGAGCATTCTCGCTCTGGTGATGATCCTCGCCGAGCCCGGAGTCTCCGGTCCTCGAGCACCGATCGCTGATGGCGGCGCCATGTTGGCAGCGCTCAGCGGTGTGATCGCGACCATCGGTGTGGTCCACGCCGTCCAGGTGGGCATCGGCCGGCAGCGGCCGCCGTCGGAGAACGAGCAGCGCTGAGCGTCGTCTCCTGCGGCCCGATGTCGTTCCGCTGCGTCGTCGGGTCGCCGATTCGTCCAAGACCGGTCGGCGACCGGCGGTCTAGCGTCGCAGCCACGTGACGTCCGTTGGGCAGGCCGCGCGGCAGCAGGAGGGGCAGCATGATCACCAGGACATTCCCGATCGTCGTCGCCGACGACCTGGAGGCGATGCGAGACTTCTACACCGGATTCCTCGGCTTCACCGCGGCCTTCGACAGCGACTGGTTCATCGATCTGCAGAGTCCGGGCGAAGCGAGCCGCTGCTCGAGATCGGAGTGTGGGTCGCCGGCCATCCGCTGCTGCCACCCGGACTCACCGGCCCACCCCGCGGCGTCCTGATCGACGTCGTCGTCGAGGACGTCGATCGGCTCTACGACGACGCCCGCCGGCACGGGCTCGAGATCGCCATCGAGCTCCGGGATGAAGCGTACGGTCAACGCCGGTTCGTCACCCAGGACCCGGCCGGGACCTTCGTCGAGGTGAGCACGCCGATTCCGATGTCCGCCTGATCGAAGCGTGCCAGTCCGGCGGAACTCAGCCGAGCAGCTTGTTGATCTTGCGGCCGGGTTTGCGCGGGCCGACCAGAGCGAGGACCGGTTCACTGTCCAGCAGAGCGGCCGCCGACCGACCGACCGCCGCGGTGTCGACCCGGTCGTACTCGTCGAGCAACTCCGAGACCGTCCGGCGGTCGCCGGTCAGTTCGGCTGTCCCGAGCCGACTCATCCGGCTCTGCGGCCCTTCGTAGGAGAGCACCGTCTGACCGCGGAGCTGGCCCTTGGCTCGTTCCAGTTCGGACTCCTGAACGCCATCGGCGGCGATCTGCTCCAGCTCCGCACGGACCAGGATCAGGATCTCCTCGACCTTCTCCGGCGCACACTGCCAGTCGACGCTCCACAGCCCACCGTCGGCGTAGCTGGTCTCACCGGCCTCGATGCCGTAGGCCAGACCGCGTCGCTCGCGGACCTCGACGAACAGCCGGGACGACATCCCGCCGCCGATGATCACCGACAACAGACCGAGCGGGAAGCGTTCCGCCTCGAACAGACCCGGGCCCGGATAAGCCAGCGAGACCGTCGTCTGTTCGAACGGCCGCTTGTCGGCCAACACCCGCTCACCGCCGGCCGGGCCGCCGCGCAGCGGACGCGGCGGGCGTTTCGCCGGTGCCCCGAAGTCTCCGAGCGCGGCCAGCTGCTCGACCAGTCGATCATGATCGACATCGCCGGCCGCGGCGACCACGATCGAGCCCGGATGGTAGTTGCGCTGCCAGTGCCGCAGGATCTGACCGCGGGACAGCGCGGTGATGCTCTGTTCGGTGCCGATGACGGGCAACCGCAGGCCCGCGGTCGGCAGCAGCCGGGCCGACACCAACTCCTGCACCGATTCGACCGGATCGTCGGCGTGCATGGCGATCTCGTCCAGGATCACCGTCCGCTCGGCCTGCACCTCACGGCCGACGATCTGACTGGAGGTGATCATGTCGGCCAGCACGTCGACTGCCAGGTCGGCGTCGTCGGACAGCACGCGGGCGTAGAAGCAGGTGTGTTCCTTGGCGGTGTAGGCGTTGATGTCACCACCGACCGACTCGATCGCGGCGGAGATCTCCTCCGGCCGTCGACGCCTGGTGCCCTTGAACAGCACGTGTTCGAGGAAGTGCGACGCACCGTTCAGCTTGGGATTCTCGCTCACCGAGCCGACGTCGACGAAGAAGCCGACACTGAACGTGTGGCTGTGCGGCATCCGCTCGGTGAGTACGCGAAGGCCGTTCGGCAGTACCGTGCGGCGGACCTGTCCGCCGAGGTACCGCTGAACGGCCTTCGTGGTGCGTGATTTACGCGGCATAGATCAGGCGTCGGCTCCAGCCGGCTCCTTGTCGCCGTCGGCGTCCTTGGCCTCGGACTTCTCGTCCTCCTCCAGCACCGGGACCAGCGACAGCTTGCCGCGGTCGTCGATGTCGGAGATCTCGACCTGGATCTTCTGACCGACGCTGACCACGTCCTCGACGGCCTCGACCCGCTTGCCACCGGCCAGGCCGCGCAGCTTGGAGATGTGCAGCAGTCCGTCCTTGCCGGGCAGCAGCGAGATGAACGCACCGAAATTGGTGGTCTTGACGACCGTACCGAGGTAGCGCTCGCCCTTCTCCGGCATCGTCGGATTGGCGATCGCGTTGATCATCGAACGAGCGGACTCGGCGGCCGAGCCCTCCTCGGCACCGACGTAGATGGTGCCGTCGTCCTCGATGGTGATCTGGGCGCCGGTGTCGTCCTGAATCTGGTTGATCACCTTGCCCTTCGGACCGATCACCTCGCCGATCTTGTCGACCGGGATCTTCAGGGTGATGATCCGCGGTGCGTACAGGCTCATCTCGTCCGGCTTGTCGATCGCCTCGGCCATCACCTCGAGGATGGTGGTCCGGGCGTCCTTGGCCTGACGCAGCGCACCGGCCAGCACGTCAGCGGGGATGCCGTCGAGCTTGGTGTCCAGCTGCAGCGCGGTGATGAACTCCGACGTACCGGCGACCTTGAAGTCCATGTCGCCCATCGCGTCCTCGTCACCGAGGATGTCGGTCAGCGTGACGTAGTGCGTCTCGCCGTCGACCTCCTCGCTCATCAGACCCATCGCGATGCCGGCGACCGGGGCGCGCAGCGGCACACCGGCGTTCAGCAGGGCCAGCGTCGAGGCGCAGACCGAGCCCATCGAGGTGGAACCGTTGGAACCGAGTGCCTCGGACACCTGACGGATCGCGTACGGGAACTCCTCGCGGTCCGGCAGCACCGGCAGGATGGCCCGCTCGGCGAGGGCGCCGTGGCCGATCTCGCGCCGCTTCGGCGAACCGACCCGGCCGGTCTCACCGGTCGAGTACGGCGGGAAGTTGTAGTTGTGCATGTAGCGCTTGGTCTTGTCCGGACCGAGATTGTCGAGCTTCTGCTCCATGCCCAGCATGTTCAGCGTGGAGATGCCCAGGATCTGGGTCTCGCCGCGCTGGAACAGCGCCGAACCGTGCACCCGCGGGACGACGCTGACCTCCGCCGACAGCGTCCGGATGTCGGCCAGGCCGCGGCCGTCGATGCGGACCTTGTCCTTCAGCACCCGCTGCCGGACGACCTTCTTGGTCAGCGCGCTGAAGGCACCGGAGATCTCCTTCTCCCGGCCCTCGAACTGGGCCGCAAGCTTTTCCTTGACCTGCGCCTTGTACTCGGCGGTGGCGTCGTTGCGTTCGTGCTTGCCCGGGATCTGGGTCAGCCGGTCCAGCTCCGCGGTCGCCTCGGCCTGCACCGCTGCGTAGACGTCGTCCTCGTAGTCGGTGAAGATCGGGAACTGCGCGGTCTCCTTGGGGAACTGCGCGGCCAGCTCGGCCTGGGCGTCGCAGAGCGACTTGATGAACGGCTTGGCCGCCTCCAGCCCCTCCGCGACGATCTCCTCGGTCGGCGCGGTCTTGCCGCTGCGGACCAGTTCCCAGGTCTGCTCGGTGGACTCGGCCTCGACCATCGCGATCGCGACGTCACCGTCGGGGCGGACCCGGCCGGCGACGACCATGTCGAAGGAGGCGTCCTCCAGCTGGGAGGCGTCGGGGAAGCCGACCCACTGATCGCCGATCAGGGCGACCCGGACACCGGCGACCGGGCCGGAGAACGGCAGCCCGGCCAGCTGGGTGGACATCGAGGCCGCGTTGATCGCGACCACGTCGTACAGCTTCTCGGGGTTCAGCGCCAGCACGGTGATGACGACCTGGACCTCGTTGCGCAGGCCCTTGACGAACAGCGGGCGCAGCGGGCGGTCGATCAGCCGACAGGTCAGGATGGCCGACTCCGACGGGCGTCCCTCACGACGGAAGAACGAACCGGGGATCTTGCCGGCGGCGTACATCTTCTCTTCGACGTCGACGGTCAGCGGGAAGAAGTCGATCGCGTCGCGCGGCTTGGCCTGCGCGCTGGTTGCCGACAGCAACATGGTGTCGCCGTCGATGTAGACCGCTGCCGAACCGGCGGCCTGCTGAGCCAGCAGACCGGATTCGAAGCGGATGGTGTGCTTTCCAAGGGCACCGTTGTCGATGACTGCCTCGGAGAACTTGATACCTGGTCCCTCCACGGGATGTCCTTTCTCGCTGTCCGCCTGCGCACAGGCGGACATGTGGTGCGATTGCACCCACACTCCCGTACGTTTCCCGCACCTGCGGGAGCCGGGGCTCATGGCGCATCATGCGTAGCGCCGGCGACTGGCGTGGAGACCGGTCTTCGATCGAGGTCCGCGGGTCCGACCGGATCTTGCCTTTGGGGTCAAGCCGGTCGTCCCGAAAACCACTACCGAGGACCGAGGACGCCGAGTCGAGCACAGCGTGGGATGCAATCCCTCTAGTGGTGAGTTATTCAGTTGTCCCACCCGTGTTGTCAGACGGTGGTCGGGCTACAGCCAAACTAGCGTCCGACAACTTCGCGGTATGAGAAGAGCGGCCCTCCGGGGAGGACCGCTCTGCGTCAGCGGCGGAGGCCGAGGCGCTCGATGAGAGCTCGGTACCGCGCGATGTCGCTCTTGGCGATGTAGTTGAGCAACCGACGGCGCTGACCGACCAGCAGCATCAGACCACGACGGCTGTGGTGATCATGCTTGTGCTGCTTCAGGTGTTCGGTCAGATGGGCGATCCGGCGGCTGAGCAGCGCGACCTGGACCTCCGGAGAGCCGGTGTCACCCTCGCCGGTCCCGTACTCATCGATGATCTTCTTCTTCTCGGCAGCGTCGATCGACACTAGCTCTCCCTTCGGTTTCCCGTTGCGCGGCGCTCCCGGAGCCTGCCCCGCCTGGGGCGAGACAGTTTTCACTCGGTGTGAAGTGGGAGCTCTTAGGCGTCCGCGGCCGTCCTGACGGCGTCATCAGGCTACCAGTGCCGACGAGCCGATCCCTAATCGGCGCAGTCTCCCGATCGACGCTGCCGCTCCTGCGTCCGGCGGTGGGTCACCGGCGGGCACGCAACGCCGTGACCAGGGCAGACATCCGTACGGCAGTGTCGTCGGCGTCACCGAAGTGGACCGCGACCCGATCCGCTCCGACGGCAGCGTACTCCAGGACCTCGCCGGCCAGCTGCTCGGCAGTGGTGCCGGACGCCCCACCCTGCCAGCCGATCCGCAGTCCGGCGGCGACGGTTCGGTCACCGGCGAGGTCGGCCAGCCGACCCGCGCGCTCGGCAAACGCAGCCGGAGCGGCCGGGATCCCCTGCCAACTGTCGCCGAAGCGGGCGGCGCGGCGCAGGGCGGCGTCACTGTTGCCGCCGATCATGATCTCGACCGGCTGCTCGGGCAGCGGCGCGAAGACGCCCTCGGTGTAGCCGAACCGCCGTGCCTCATACGGCGCCGAGCCACCACCGAACAGGTGCCGCAGCAGAGCCAGTGCGTCGTCGGTGATCGCACCACGACGGCCGAAGTCGGCTCCGACCGCCGCGAACTCCTGCTGCGACCAGCCGACCCCGGCGCCGAGCACGATCCGCCCGGCCGACAGCTGCTGCAGGGTGGCCAGTTGCTTGGCCAGCAGGAACGGGTCGCGCAGCGGCACCACCAGCACCGAGGTCCCCAGCCGGATCCGGTCGGTGAGCGCGCCCAGGTGGCCGAGCGTCATCAACGGTTCGTAGACGCCGCCGAACGTCGCTCCGAACTCCCCCGGCGGCAGCAGGTGGTCCGGCAGCCAGGCCGTCCGGAAGCCGAGCTCCTCCGCCTGTTGGGCCAGGTCGACCAGCTGCCCCGGCGGCATCAGCGGCGATTCGTTCGGCAGCACCACCTCGAGTTCCATGATCACCACCAACCATCGGCCGCCCGCCGGCATTCCCCCGCACGGCCCCACCTCAGCCGGGTCAGATCTCAGTACGTGTTGCCATATCGCCCCTCCTCGCGCACATCCGAGGCGTTATCGCAGTACGTGTTACCCAATCGCCCTGGCTGCGCGGACCGTGACGAAGTCCGACCGGCCACGACCGGCCACCGCCGGCGGAGTCGGGCTACTGCTGATCGGTCAGGCGGGCCGAGCAGCGGATTTCGGTGACCGGCGGGCCGAACCGCTGATCGATCTTGGTCGCCCCGTCCGACACCCAGCCCTGGCGTCGGTAGAACTCCACGGCCCGTTGGTTGTCGGCGACCACCCACAGGTAGCCGTGCCGGTAGCCGGCGTCGCGCAGCCCGTCGACCGCGGCGGCGAACAGCCTGGTCCCGATCCCCCGCCGCCAGACGCCCGGATGCAGATTGATCACCCACAGCTCGCCCCAGCCGTCGGGCACCTCGTCGCGCGGCGGGCCGAAGTAGCTGAACCCGACCACCCGGCCGTCGAGCTCGGCCGCCAGTTCGGTACCGGTCCGGGACGGGTCGTCGAAGTTCCTGCGCCGGCGCCGGGCGTTGGCCACCGGGTCGAGGCCGTCGAGATAGTCGTCGGGCATGATCCCGCGATAGGCAGCCTGCCAGGCGGCGACATGCACCGACCCGAGTTCCTCGGAGTCGGTCAACCGTGACGGTCGGATCACGACAGACATGATCCGACCGTACGGCGGGCCGCGACATCGTGCCAGCCGCGGGAGAATCCGACCTGCATTTCCGCCTCCCGCCACCGAGGGTGGCTGGCCGGTACCCTCGGACCGTGATCACGGTCGCCGCGCTCAGCCCATCGTTGGACATCACCTATCTGGTCGACAGCTTGGAACTCGGCGCGATCCACCGGCCGACCGAGGTCCATCGGGTCGCGGGCGGCAAGTCGTTCAATCTGGCCCGGGCGGCGACGACGGCCGGAGCACGGGTGGCGACGGTGGCCGTGTTGGGCGGTTCGACCGGCGACTTCCTGGCCTCCGAACTGTCGGCAGCCGGGATCCAGGTCGACGCCGTCGACAGTCCGAGCGAGACGCGAACCTGCGTGTCGATCGCGGCCAGCGATCGCGGCGACCTGACCGAGATCTACCCGTACGCACCGCCGATCCCGACCGATGTGTGGCAGCGGTTCCGGACCACGCTCGGGGAGGACCTGGACGGCCGAGCGGGTTGGTTGGCGATCAACGGCAGCGCACCACAGGGTCTGCCGGACGGCGCATTCGGTGAGCTGACCGCCGCAGCCTCCGCGCTCGGCGTCCGGGTCGCGATCGACACCCACGGTCCAGCACTGTCCGGTGCCCTGGAGGCGAGCCCGCAGTTGGTCAAGATCAACCGCTACGAGGCGGCAGCACTGTTGGGGCAGGATCCTGACTCCGCCGATCTGTCCGCGATGATCATCGCCATTGCCGACCGGACCCAGGGTTCGGTGATCATCACCGACGGCCGGGCCGGCGCGGTCGGCACCGACGGCAGCAAGATCATCCGCGCCGAACTGCCGGCCGACATCGACGGTCACTATCCGGTCGGCAGTGGCGATTCGTTTCTCGGAGGCTGGTTGGCCGCCGTCGATGAAGGAGCCGACGCCGGTGACGCACTCCGGCTGGCCAGCGGCTGCGGTGCGGCGAACGCGCTGCTGCCGGGCCCTGGCAACCTGGAGCGCGCGACGGCCGAGGAGATCGCCCGACGGACCATCCTGCGCCCGTTGTGATCATCCTCCCCCGTGTGATCATCACCGCCGCGTGATCACCGCACTGCCTCCTGGTGGCGTCGTGACCACCAGAACACGGTGCCCGCGCCGAGCACGGTGATGATCATCAACACCAGATAACCCGAACCCAACCCGTACGCCGCCGCCAGCACCCCGACCAGCAGCGGACCTCCGGCGTCGCCGAGCTCGCGGCCCAGTTCGGCGGTGCCCATGGTCCGACCGAGCTCGGCCTCCGGGGTGCGGTCGGCCAGCGCGGCGAATCCGACCGGTGTCACCAGACCGACACCGATCCCGATCAGCAGCGCAGCGGCCACCAGGAAGATCACCTTCGGCTGGGTGGCACAGGCCATCCCGGCCGCGATCACGACCAGTCCGCCGGTCAGCCCGATCCGGGACGACAGCCGACCCCGGTCCAGGGCCGTACCGGCCAGCGGCTGGACGACCGCCGACGACAGCGCCAACACCGAGACGATCGCCCCGGTGGCCAGCGCACCGAGACCGTCGGCGCCACCGGACACCGGCAGGAAGCCGACCCCGACCGAGAGGGCGGCAGTGCCCAACGCCAGTGCGGTCACCGGGATCAGGAAGGTCGGGTGAACGATCTGTCGAGCAAGATCAACAACGGTCTGCCGCTGCTTCGGCGGCGTC
The DNA here is from genome assembly GCF_900105385.1 of Microlunatus soli. Lineage (NCBI taxonomy): Bacteria > Bacillati > Actinomycetota > Actinomycetes > Propionibacteriales > Propionibacteriaceae > Microlunatus > Microlunatus soli. Next base: position 641,319 of record NZ_LT629772.1, read on the forward strand.
GGCAGTGCCGGAACGGCCAGTGCACACCAGCCGGCGACGAGCAGCGCAACGACGGCCATCGAACCGATCAACAGCCGCATTCCGCCGAGATGCACCAGCAGGCCGCCGAGCAGCGGACCGAGGGTGTAGCCCAAACTCTTGAACAGGCCGTAGCCGCCGTAAGCGCGGCCCCGTCGTTTGGCGCCGCCGAGCCGGGCCACCAGCGCCGAGGCGGACGGTGAGAACGCCGATGCCGCGATCCCCTGCCCGAGCCGGACCGCCCAGAGCGCCGGCGTGCCGCCGACCACCGCATAGACCGCCGACACCGCCGCGAATCCGAGCAGGCCACCGAGCAGCACCGGCCGGGCGCCGATCCGATCCGACAGGGCCCCGAAGACCGGCTTCAGCACCACCTCGGCCAGGTCGTACAGCGCCAGCAGCAATCCCAATGACACCAGCGAGCGGACCACGCCGTCCGGGCTGCCGAGGCTGGCTGCGACGCCGTGGGCGCCGAAGGCGGTGGTGAAACCGGCGGCGTACAACGGCCATAGCCGACGTCGGGACACCGAACGCTCCGCTGCCGGGGTTCGTGTCACGTCAGACCTCCGTGCCGGTGTCGTCGCCCGAGCCGGTGTCGCCGCCAGGATCATGGGCGGGTTGCTGTCGGCCGTGCAACGTGTCGTAGACCCGTTCGGCGTAGTCCTCGCAGGCAGCCACACAATCCTTCAGGGCGAGGCCGGCGTCGGCGGCCGCGGCAGCGCCGAAGACGTCCCGGGCGGTCAGCTCGCGGTGCCAGCGACGCAGCCGCTGCATGCTTTGTTCCTCCTCCTCCAACTCGGCCAGCGTGAACTTGGCGATCCGGATCTCCTTGGCCAGTTCGGCCCGGAACTTCGCACAGTCGGACAGGAATTCGGCCCACTCCTCGTTCCGGGCCGCCTCGAACATCGCCCGGAGCGCCGCCTTGTCCTGCGGCTCGCGGCCGCGGGATTGCAGCACGATCGCTTCGCCACCGGCCCGTCGGGCGTTGTCCACCGCGTGGTCCAGGTGCTCCACGAAGGCCGGCACGTCGGGGACGGCCCAGACGCCCGGGCCCAGGGACAGCGCTCCTGCCTTGCGCAGCCGGCGCCAGGCCGCGACCCGGTGCCGCGACGGCGAGCTCGGCAGTCGGAGCAGCACCACCTGCCAGTCGGGCTGAGCATCCGCTGTGTTGGTCACGGGCCTAATGTAGCCGCGGTTACATTGGACGACGTATCGCCGCCACATCGGCAGGATGGGAGGAGGTGACGATGCCGGGTTTTCACCCGAAGACCCTGCTGGACCGGCTGTTCGAGATCGGCATCGTCCTGAAGGGGCTGGACGGAGTCGGCGAACTGGTCGCCGGCTGCTTCGTGTTGTTCCTGCGGCCGGCAACGATCAGCCGGTTGGTCGTCATCCTGACCCGCGGTGAGCTGACCGAGGACCCCCGCGACTTCGTGGCGACCCGTCTGGTCGCGGCGGCCCATCGGTTGGATGCGCACAGCCTGACCTTCGTCGCGATCTACCTGCTGGCGCACGGCGTGATCAAGGTCGTTCTGGTGCTGGCGATCCTGCGGGACAAGCTCTGGGCCTACCCGTGGATGATCGCCGCCCTGGTGGCCTTCATCGGCTACCAGGTCTATGAGTACGTCATCGATCCGCGGCTGAGCCTGCTGCTGTTGACCTTGTTCGATATCGCGGTGACCGCACTCACCGTCCGCGAGTATCGGGTCCAGCGTCGACCGCCGCACCGGAGCGCACCCCGGGCCGGTCAGTAGCGCAGATAGCGGCGCCGGACGGCGGCAAAACGGTGCAGCTCGGTCGTCCAGGAGGCAACGATCCGCTCGACTGGATGGCCCGCATCGACTCCCTCGCGGACCAGCGGCGAACCGGTCAGATTGTCGATCCAGAACTGCGGATCGTCCTCGGTGCCCTCGTTGCGCCATCGGAAGTCCTGCGGATACAGGTGCCGCAGCGCCGACAGCAGGGCGACGCCGTATGCGACCGCGTCGACGGCGCGCCAGTCGGTCACCGCGACGTCGATGCCGACACAGTTCTCACCGCTGTAGGTGGAGAAGGTCGGCGCGAAGTACGCCTCCCGGACGGCCAGGCCGTCCAGCCGCCGTGCGGCCAGCTCCGCGGCGAGCCGGTGGTCGACGAACGGTGCGCCGACGATCTGGAACGGCCGGGTCGTGCCGCGGCCCTGGGAGAGATTGGTGCCGGACAACAGGCAACTGCCGGGATAGACGATCGCGGTCTCCAGGGTCGGCATGTTGGGCGACGGCAGCACCCACGGCAGGCCGTCCTCGCCGTAGCCGCAGTCGCGCCACCAGCCGTCCATCTCGATCACCGTCAGGTCGACCGGTCCCCCGACGCGCTCGGGAAGGAACTCGGCGTTGAACAGCGTCGCCAGCTCACCGACGGTCATCCCGTGCACCAGCGAGATCGGAGCCCTGCCGACGAACGTCTCGTATCCCGGCCGCATCACCGGCCCCGATGCGCGCCGTCCGCCCAGCGGATTCGGCCGGTCCAGCACCACCACCCGCTTGCCCGCCAGCACGGCCGCCGCCATGGTGTCGAACAGCGTCCAGATGTAGGTGTAGAACCGCGCACCCACATCGGCGATGTCGAACAGCACCGTATCCACCCCGGACCGCTGCAGCACGTCGGCCAGCGGACGACCACTCAGCTCGAAGGTGTCGTAGACCGTGAGCCCGGTCTTGTCGTCGACGAAGCTGCCTTCGGAGTCGTTGGCCTGGGCGGTTCCCCGGAAGCCGTGCTCCGGCCCGAACACCGCAGTCACCATGACCCGGGGGTCGGCCTGCAGGACGTCGACCTCGTGCTGCAGGTCGTCGAAGACGCCGGTCGGGTTGGTCAGGATGCCGACCTTCTCCCCGGCCAGTTCTCGATAGCCGTGGTCGGCCAGCCGTTGCAGCCCGCTCCGCACCCGACCGGGATGCGTCCGCGGCGAACGGCGCTTGTCGTCGGCACGAGCGGTCGGCGCCGATCCAGCGGCCGCCAGTCCGGCGGTTGCCAATCCGGCCGATGCGAGTCCGGCAGCGCCGATCAGCGCACCGCGTCGGCCGAAGGAGGGTCTGTTGTCGGTGTCCACGGACGGTAGTCACGCAGATTCGGTACGGAGCCGCAAGGGTTTTCGTCGGACCGTCACCGGCGGTTCGGCCGACGGTCCTGCAGCCGATGCCTGCCGTCAGAGCTGCAGCAGCTCGCGGGCCCGGTCGACGTCGAGATGCATCTGCTCGATCAACGCTTCCATCCCGGTGTACTTGATCTGTCCGCGGAGCCGGTGCTCGAAGTCGACGGCGATCTCGACGCCGTACAGTTCCAGGTCGGTGCGATCCAGGACGTAGGTCTCCACCCGGCGGTCCTCGCCGACGAAGGTGGGGTTGCTGCCGACCGAGATCGCCGCCGGCAACCGGTCGGCGTGGGGTCGATCGAGCCGGGTCAGCCAGCCGGCGTAGACGCCGTCGGCGGGCACCGCGAGCCCGGCGGGCACCGGGACGTTTGCGGTCGGGAAGCCCATCTCGCGGCCGCGCTGGGCACCCTGGATGACGACACCACGAACGCGGAACGGGCGGTCCAGGAGTTCGGCGGCCAGTTCGACGTCGCCATCGGCGATGGCCGCGCGGACCCGGGTCGAGGAATCGGGCTGGTCACCGGCCTGGAGCAGCGAGATGCCTTCCACCGCGAAGCCGCCGTGGCCTGCCGAGTCGCCGCCGAGCTTGCCGAGAAGTTCGACGTCACCGGCGGCCCGGAAGCCGAAGCGGAAGTTCTCCCCGACCATGATCTTGGTCGGCCGCAGGGGTCGCAGCACTTCGTCGACGAAATGCTCCGGCGGCCAGCCGGCGACGGTCTCGGTGAACTCCACGACGATCACCTCGTCGACGCCGGCGGCGGTCAGCAGGTTGCGTCGTTCGTTGATGTCGGTGAGCAGCAATGGGGTCCGGTCGGGCCGGATCACCGACATCGGATGCGGCCAGAACGTGACGGCGATAACGGCACCGCCGTCGACTCGTTCACCGGCCGCTCGACGGGCTGCGGCGATGAGTTTCTGGTGGCCACGGTGAACGCCGTCGAAGTTGCCGATCACGACCACCCGGCTCTGACTCATCGACGTTTCTCCTCCTGCTGTGTCCGACTCGGCCGCCAGTAAAGCACGCCACGTCTGGTGTGCCGCGGTCGGCGTCTCAGACGAAGACGGCCTCGGCGACGGCGCCGCCGTCGGCGGGCCGGTAGAGCGCGAGGAATTCCCCGTCCGGCGCATACAGAGCGGTCAGTCCGGTCGGCAACGACACGTCGGGCAGCCGACGACCGTTGCGCACCCAGGATGCCTGTTCGGGGGTCAGGTCGAGCGATCGGAAGGTCTGCCGGGTGACCGTCGGCAGATCGATGATTCCAAGATCATCTTCGAGCTGCTCCAGGGTCCGGGACTCCGCACTGCCGAATCCTCCGACCCTGGTCCGACGCAGCCGGGTCAGATGGCCACCGACGCCGAGGCTGCGACCAAGATCACGGGCCAGCGCCCGGATGTAGGTCCCCGACGAACAGACCACCCGGACGTCAAGATCGACAACGGCGACAGTCTCGACGTCGGCATCCGTGCGCTGCAACAGATCGAAGCGGCTCACCGTCACCGGCCGGGCGGCCAGCTCGACCTGATCTCCTGCCCGGACCCGGGCGTAGGACCGTACGCCGTTGATCTTGATCGCCGACACCGACGAAGGGATCTGCTGGATCTCGCCGGTCAACGCCGCGATACCGGCCGCGATCGCTTCGTCGGTGACCCCGACCGCGCCGTGGGTTTCGGTGATCTCGCCTTCGGCGTCGTCGGTCACGGTGCTGACGCCGAGCCGGATCGTCGCCTCGTACTCCTTCTCGGTCAGCGCCAGATGGCCGAGCAGCCGGGTGGCTCGTTCGATGCCGATCAGCAGCACACCGGTGGCCATCGGGTCGAGCGTTCCGGCGTGGCCCACCTTGCGGGTGTGCGCCAGTCGACGCATCCTGCCGACCACCTGGTGCGAGGTCAGACCGGCGGGTTTGTCGACGACGACGATCCCCGAGGTGGCAGCCTCAGGCATTGCCCCGGTCGTCGACAGTCCCGGGACCCTGCGGATCCTCGTCGGCCTCGTCGTCGTGCTTGTACGGGTCGACCTCGCCGGCATAGCTCGCTCCGGCCGCTCGCCGGGCCACTTCGTCATCGCTGGCCCGTGCCTTGGCCAGCAGATCATCGATCTGCCGAGCCGATTCCGGCACCGCGTCGGCCTGGAAGGTCAGCGTCGGCGTGAAGCGCAGCCCCAACTGCTTACCGACCTGCGATCGGATCAGTCCGGTCGCCGACTTCAGGGCCGCGGCCGTACCGTCCCAATCGGCGTCCTCACCGAAGACGGTGTAGAAGACGGTCGCCTCCCGGGTGTCCCCGGTCAGCCGGACATCGGTGACGGTCACGAAACCGAGCCGTGGATCCTTGACCCGGCGCTCCAGCATCTCGGCGACGATGACCTTGATCTGATCGGCGAGTTTCAACACTCGAGGTGATGCCACCACGACTCCCAACTTCGATTCCTCCGCGTTCCCGCGCAGGTGTGATGCTCCCGCGCAGGTTCGATCCTCCGCGGGAGAACCGAACCTGCGCGGGAACTACTGAACGCGATCAGTCGCGCGGCTTCTCGCGCATCTCGTAGGTCTCGACGATGTCCCCGACCTTGATGTCGGAGTAGTTGTTCAACGTCAGACCACACTCATAGCCCTCACGGACCTCGGTGGCGTCGTCCTTCTCCCGCCGCAGGGAGGCGATGCTGGAGTCGTCGAGCACCACGACACCGTCGCGCAGCAACCGCGCCTTGGCGTTGCGTCGCATCAGGCCGCTGGTGACCATACAACCCGCGATGACGCCGGCCTTCGACGAACGGAAGATCTCGCGGATCTCCGCCGTACCCAGCTGGGCCTCTTCGTAGATCGGCTTCAGCATGCCCTTCAGTGCCGCCTCGATCTCGTCGATCGCGGCGTAGATCACCGAGTAGTACCGGACGTCGACACCCTGACGGTCGGCCAACTCGGTGGCCTTGCCCTGAGCGCGGACGTTGTAACCGATGATCACTGCGTTGGAGGCCGACGCCAGGCTGACGTTGGTCTCGGTGATGGCACCGACACCGCGGTCGATCACCCGCAGCGACACCTCGTCGCCGACGTCGATCTTGGTCAGCGCGTCCTCCAACGCCTCGACCGAACCGGAGCTGTCGCCCTTCAGGATCAGCAGCAGCTCCTGGGTCTCGCCCTTCTCCAACTGCTCGAAGAGCTGATCCAGCGTCTTGCGGCGAGCACCGGCGGCCTGCGCGGCCATCCGGGCCCGGGCCTCACGCCGATCGGCGATCTGCCGTGCGGTCCGGTCGTCGTCGACGACGATGAAGCTGTCGCCGGCTCCGGGTACGGCGGTCAGACCGAGCACCTGCACCGGCATCGACGGCGGAGCCTCGTCCACGTTCTCCCCGCTGTCACTGAGCAGAGCACGAACGCGGCCGTACGCCGGCCCGGCGACGATCGAGTCGCCGACCCGCAGCGTTCCGCGCTGGACCAGGACGGTGGCCACCGGGCCGCGTCCCTTGTCCAGGTGCGCCTCGATGGCGACACCCTGGGCGTCCATCTCCGGGTTGGCCCGCAGATCGAGCGCCGCGTCGGCGGTCAGCACGACCGCTTCCAGCAGGCTGTCCAGCCCGACACCGCTGATCGCGGAGACGTCGACGAAGATCGTTTCGCCGCCGTATTCCTCCGGCACCAGCCCGTACTCGGTCAGCTGACCGCGGACCTTGGTCGGATCGGCGCCTTCCTTGTCGATCTTGTTGACCGCGACCACGATCGGCAGATCTGCCGCCTGGGCGTGGTTCAGTGCCTCGATGGTCTGCGGCATCACACCGTCGTCGGCGGCCACCACCAGGACGGCGATGTCGGTCGACTTCGCACCACGGGCACGCATGGCGGTGAACGCCTCGTGCCCCGGGGTGTCGATGAAGGTGATCTTGCGCTCTTGATCATCGACCTCGGTCGACACCTGGTAGGCACCGATGCTCTGGGTGATGCCACCGGCCTCGCCGCCGGCGACGTTGGACTTGCGCAGCGAGTCCAACAGCCGGGTCTTGCCGTGGTCGACGTGACCCATCACGGTGACGACCGGCGGACGGCTGACCAGGGCTTCCTCGCCACCCTCGTTCTCGCCGAACTCGATGTCGAAGCTCTCCAACAGCTCCCGGTCCTCGTCCTCGGGCGAGACGACCTGGATGTCGTAGTTGAGCTCGGCACCCAGCACCTGCAGGGTGTCGTCGGCGACCGACTGGGTTGCGGTGACCATCTCACCGAGATGGAACAGCACCTGCACCAGAGCTGCCGGATCGACGCCGATCTTCTCGGCGAGGTCGGTCAGCGAGGCACCGCGGGCCAGCCGGATGACCTGGCCGTCACCCTGCTTGACGCGCACGCCACCGATCGACGGCGCCTCCATCTCGTTGAACTCTTGACGCCGCTGCTTCTTGGACTTGCGTCCACGACGGGACGGGCCACCCGGGCGACCGAAGGCACCCTGGGTGCCGCCGCGACCGCCACGGCCGCCGCGACCGGCAGGCGGACCACCCGGACCGCCGCCCGGACCACGGTTGCCGCCACCGCCGGGGCCACCACGGCCACGACCGCCGCCGGGGCCGCCACGACCCCGCGGGCCGGCCTGGCCGAGTTGGCTGTTGCTCTGCCGGGGCATCATCGCCGGGTTCGGTCGCGGCATGCCGGAGCCGCCACCACCACCCGGACGCGGACCGCCGGACCCAGCACCGGCACCGGCGCCACCACGGCCTGCCGGCGGACGCGGGATCCCGGGACGACCGCCGCCCTCGGGCCGCGGCCCGCGAGCAGAGGTGCCCATCCCCTGGGACGAGGAGAACGGGTTGTTGCCCGGCCGCGGGCCGGACGGCCGCGGACGCGGTGCTCCACCCGGCAGACCGCCGGTCGATCCCGGACGCGGTCGCGGCGCCTGACCGTCCCGACGCGGACCCGGACGGCCCTCACCGGGGCGTCCGTCGCCCGGTCGACCGGCCGGCCGCTCCCGGTTGTCGGGTCGACCGTCGCCGGGACGTCCCGGTCGTGCCGGACGGTTGTCGCCCGGTCGTGCGGCGGGACCGGGTCGGGGACCCGGGCGCGGGCCCGGCGTCGGCGTCCGGCCTGCACCGGAACCGGTCGGGCCCGAACCGGTCGGGCCGGGCTGTCCGGCCGTCGGCTGATCGCCGGAGGGCGCGCTCGTCCCGCCGGTTGCGTCGCCGGCCTCCGGAGCGGTGCGCTCCGGGGCAGGGGTCTCGGCGGACGGGGTCTCGGTCGCCGGAGCCTGGGCAGCCGGGGATTCGACGGCCGACTCGGCGCCGGTCGCAGGAGCCGTCACCTCGGGCGACTGCGGGCGCGCAGCCCGATCGCCGAGCGGGCCGGGCTTGGGCGCGCCAGGGGTCGGCCCCGGAGTCGGCTTCGGTGAGCCGGGCGTCGGCTGGGGCGACGAGGCCTGAGCAGCGCCGCCGGCGTTCGCTGCGGTGGCGCCGTTCGGGGGTGCCGGGGTCGCCTTCTTGGCGCCCTTGCGGCCCTTCTTGATCGGCTCGTTCGCCAGCTTCTCCTTGAGCCGGCGTTCCACGGGCGCTTCGACGGTCGACGAGGCCGACCGGACGAATTCGCCCATGTCCTTCAACGTGTTCAGAACGTCCTTGCTGGTGACTCCGAGCTCCTTCGCGAGCTCGTAGACTCGGACCTTTGCCACTACTCTCCCTCGTGCGGTCCAAGCCGGTCACCAGTCCGCCGGATCGTTGTGGCGGTGTGGTGCCTTGGACCAGTTAGTTGTTGTGCGTGCTCATTGAGCGATACTCATCGAGTGGTCATGAGCTGTTAGCCCACCTTCTGGTTCCAGACCTGACCGCGGTCGCGGACAGGGCGTGCTTCAGTCCACCGAGGTGGACGGATTCAACAGAGAACTCTATGCCACCCCGCATCGATTCACCTAAGCGGGCCCCCACGGTCGAGCGATTGATCGTCGCCCTCGGGGGTGAGCCTGCGCAGGTCCTCCGACGCCGGGCTCGGATCGGCGGTCGGCGCCCGCAGGCCGCGCGTCAGAGCACGTTTGCGGAACGCCTGGTCCCAACAGGACGGTCGAGGGTGCAGATACACGCCGCGCCCCGGCCTCCGTTGGGCTTGATCGACCCGGATCGCCCCGCCGACCACGGTCAGTCGGAGCAGATCAGCCTTGTTCTCCCGGCCACGACACCCGACACAGGTGCGCACCGGTTCCACGTCGGCAGAGTCTACGCGGGCGGCCAACACCGCGGCGGATCATTTTGCGGCGCGTCGACCGCCTGCGACCAGAGATGATCTCCGGTCGGACTGCTCCGTCCCGTCTCGCCGCTTGGCACGAAATTGTCTCCGGCAACGGTCTGCCCGATAGGTTCGGGACCCGAACCATCCAGCCGAACCCCTCTTCCCACCGAAGAACGGAGTGCCGTTGCCTGCCCTCGCCGAATCCCTGCACGAGATCTATGACGAAGTCCTGCGCCGAAACCCGGGCGAGGTCGAATTCCATCAGGCTGTTCACGAGGTGCTGGACAGCCTCGCCCCGGTGGTCGCCAAGCATCCGCAGTACGCCGACGAGCAGGTGATCCGTCGACTGTGCGAGCCGGAACGGCAGATCATCTTCCGGGTGCCGTGGGTCGACGACGACGGCCGGGTGCAGATCAATCGTGGCTTCCGGGTCGAGTTCAACTCCTCGCTCGGCCCGTACAAGGGCGGTTTGCGGTTCCATCCCAGCGTCTACCTGGGAATCGTCAAGTTCCTCGGCTTCGAGCAGATCTTCAAGAACGCCCTCACCGGGCTGCCGATCGGCGGCGGCAAGGGTGGCAGCGACTTCGACCCGAAGGGCCGCTCCGACGGCGAGATCATGCGCTTCTGCCAGTCGTTCATGACCGAGCTCTACCGGCACATCGGCGAATACACCGACGTCCCGGCGGGCGACATCGGTGTCGGCGGCCGGGAGATCGGCTACCTGTTCGGCCAGTACAAGCGGATCACCAACCGGTACGAGTCCGGCGTACTGACCGGCAAGGGCCTGACCTGGGGCGGATCCCAGGTCCGCACCGAGGCGACCGGCTACGGCACGGTGTTCTTCGTCGACGAGATCCTGCGCACCCGCGGCGACAGCATGGACGGCAAGACCGTCGTCGTCTCCGGCTCGGGCAATGTGGCGATCTATGCGATCGAGAAGGTGCAGCAACTCGGCGGCACGGTGATCGGCTGTTCCGACTCCAGCGGCTACGTCGTGGACCAGAAGGGCATCGACCTGGAGCTGCTGCGCGAGGTGAAGGAGACCCGCCGCGGCCGGATCGCCGAATATGCCGAACTGCGCGGCGGTGACGCCCGCTTCGTGGCCGACGGGTCCATCTGGCAGCTGCCCTGCGACGTCGCACTGCCCTGTGCGACCCAGAACGAGTTGAGCGTCGCCGACGCCGAAACGCTGATCGGCAACGGCTGCATCGCCGTCGCCGAGGGCGCCAACATGCCGTGCGTGCCGGACGCGGTCCGGTTGCTGACCTCCTCCGGTGTCGCGTTCGCGCCGGGCAAGGCGGCCAACGCCGGTGGTGTGGCGACCAGTGCCCTGGAGATGCAGCAGAACGCGTCCCGCGACTCCTGGACCTTCGAGCACACCGAGGAGCGGCTGGCCGTGATCATGCGCAACATCCACGACCGCTGCCTGACCACCGCCGACGAGTACGGCGTGCCGGGCAACTACGTCGCCGGCGCCAACATCAGCGGTTTCACCCAGGTCGCCGACGCGATGCTCGCCCTCGGCGTGATCTGAACCCCGCTGACCCGGCACTTTCTCCCCGACACGCCGGGCGTGTCGGGGAGAAAGTGCCGGGTCGGCGGGGTGGTCTAGGTGCTACGGACGGCTTCGGCGATCGAATCGTGATCATCGAGCTGCCAGCGCAGGGCCTCCACGGTGGCCCACAGAGTGCGTTCATGATCGGGAAGCCGGCGGCGCTCCAGGGCGCCGGACAGCACCTGCCTCAGGTAGGAGATCTCGATCACTCCGGCGCCGATGATCAAGGACGGGAACGCCGCCAGTTCGGCCGCCGACAACGGACTGCGCTGCTGATAGCCGGACAGGAAGCGACTCAGATGCGGCAGCGCCTCCGCCGCCTCCGACGCCGGACAGCGCAGCCGCCGGGACAGGTACTTCGCGAGATCCCACAGTCGTAGCCCGTACGGAAGATGATCAAGGTCGATGAAGGCGATGACGTCGCCGAGCAACACGTTGTCGATGGTCAGATCACCATGGATCAGCTGCTCCGGCAGCCCGGTCAGATCGTCGATCACCCGATCACGGCGGGCCTCGTAGGCCTCCGCAAGATCGGGCGGCAGGTCCAGCTCCCGCCGCAGGTTGCCCACGATGTCCTCGTGGTAGGAGGCGACCGGCCACGGATGTCCGGCCAGCGCGGCGTGCAGGTCGGCCACGGCGGCGCCGATCACCGGCTCCAGCGCCAGGACGGCGCGCCGATCGAGCCGGGATTCGGCCAGCCGCGGCATCAACACGTACGAGTCCTCGATCGCACCGGCATAGAGCCGAGCCCGATCGGTGATCAGATATTCCGCGACGAGGATCCCTCGCGCCGCCAAGTGCCGGAGCACCCGGAATTCGTCGGCCAGCGGGAGATTGCGCCACGGGCCGAGACGTTTGAGGAAGTAGCACCGGCCGTCGGTTGCGGTGACCGGCCAGAGCTCCCGGCCTTCGAATTCGGCGCCGGCGGTGGCGTTGTCGCCGAGCACGGTCCGCCAGTCGTTCAGGATCGGTCCAAGTTGTTCGGTGGTAGGCATGATGGAAACGTCCTCGTCCTGGTCAGGGGTCGGAACGCGGCCGCTCGGGGAGAGCGATCGCAGCCCCGCAGCTGATGATCGGGCCCGGGACGTCTCCCGGTCGTCTGGCGCCAACCAGACCTAAGCACATCCGACATCGCCGACGCACGACTTAGGTGACGCAGATCACATCGCTACGTTCGTACCGATCCCGCCCGACAGCTGAATGCCGGGGCCGCGGGTGGATCATGGATGCATGGTCGAGGATGCGCCCCGGACGTCAGCGGTCGACCAGGTCCGGCGCTGGCAGGACCTGGGCGGGACCTGGCGGGTGCTGGCCCGCCGACACGGGCAGGTGACGGTGTCGCTGTGTCGCTGCGACGCCGGCGAAGAGGTCGATCGCCTGACCACAGCTGATCCGGATCTGATCGCCTTCCTCGGCGACCGCGACGCCAGCGACGATTGAGCCCTCACGGCTCGGATCGGCGGCCGACCCGGGCCAGGATGACGGTGCCGGCAGCGATCAGCATCCCGGCAGCAGCCACAGCGACCAGCGCCGCCTCGGTGTTGCCCAACAGGCCGACCACGGGAGCGCCGGCGGCGCCCAGACCGAACTGGACGCCGCCGATCAGCGCGGCCGCGCTGCCGGCCCGTTCACCGTGCCGAGACATCGCGACGGCGGGAGCGTTGGGGAAGACCATCCCGATCACGCCGAGCAGCAGCCACAAGCCGATCAGCAGTCCGGCCAGGCCACCCGTCCCGGTGCTCGCGGCGACGGCCAACCAGCCGACTGTCGGCACACCGGCGAGGACGGCGACCCGCAGGATGCGCTCCGGCGGGTAGCGACGCAGCAGGTGTGCGTTCAGCTGACCGGAGATGATCAAGCTCACACCGCCGGCACCGAACACCAGACCGAACTGATGCTGGTCCAAGCCGTAGCTCCCCTGCAGCACGAACGGTGCGCCGGCCACATAGCCCATCAGCGCCGCCATCGCCGCACCGATGATCACCGCCGCAGCCACATACTGGCGATCGCCGAGCAGCAACCGGTACGCCTCCACCGACCGCATCATGATCAGCCGCAGCGGGCGTTCCGCACCCCGAACCGGTGCGCCGGGCGCCACGTCCCGTGGCGCCGATACCGCCACGATGATCAACATCGCCAGCCCGACGGCACCGAGCACGACGAACACTCCGCGCCAGGGAGCGATGCTCAGCAGCCCGCTGCCGATGGTCGGCGCGACCACCGGGGCTGCCATCGGAATGATCATCAACCGACTGAGCACCCGAGCCAACCTGCTGCCGCTGTAGAGATCCCGTACGGAGGCGGTGGCGATCACGCCGGCGGTCGAGATCGCGACACCTTGCAGGATCCGCGCGGCCACCAGCAACGTCGCGTCGGGAGCGACGACACACAGCAGAGACCCGATCACGTACACGATCAGTCCGGCCAGCAGTGGTCGGTGCCGACCGATCGCATCCGACAGTGGTCCGACTATCAGCTGGCCGAGCCCCATGCCGACCATGACACCGGTGATCGTCAGTTGGATGGTGGCCGGTGTTGCAGCCAGCTCGGCCCGGATCCCGGGCAACGCCGGCAGATACATGTCCACCGACAGCGGACCCAACGCCATCAACCCGCCCAGCACCGGCAACGTCCGCCGAGCCGACCCGGCACGGACCGCTGCGGTCGCTCCCGTCGTCTCCTGCCGCATGACCTCGGTCATGGCTCTCCCTCGCCCACGGACCGCCGATGGAGCGGTCGACTACTACGTAGACGAATGAGCCACGACCCGATTCGACAATCCTAGGTACGAACGCAGCCCACGGACCCCGAGCCTGTCCCAGGAGGGTGAAGTCGAGCACGCCCCTTCGACGAGCTCAGGACCCTTCCACAAGCTCAGGGGCCGTCGACCAGCTCGGGGAGCCGGTGTCAGTCGTCGGCAGGTGCGGTGTCGGAGCGGATGTCGATCCGCCAGCCGGTCAGCCGGGCGGCGAGCCGCGCGTTCTGACCTTCGCGGCCGATCGCCAACGACAGTTGATAGTCCGGCACCACGACCCGGGCCGCGCGGGCCCGTTCGTCGACGACGGTGACCGAGCTGACCTTGGCCGGTGACAGCGCCTGACCGACGAAGGTCGCCGGGTCCTCGGAGTAGTCGATGATGTCGATCTTCTCCTCGTTCAGTTCGTGCATCACCGCGCGGACCCGCTGCCCCATCGGGCCGATGCAGGCACCCTTGGCGCTGACGTCACGGTTGGTGCTCTGCACCGCGATCTTGCTGCGGTGGCCGGCTTCCCGGGCCACCGCCTTGATCTCGACGGTCCCGTCGGCGATCTCCGGCACCTCGAGCGAGAACAGCCGCTCGACCAGGCCGGGGTGAGTCCGGGAGACCACGACCTGCGGGCCACGGGTCTCCTTGCGGACCGAGACCACATAGACCTTGATCCGGGCGCCGTGCCGGTAGGTCTCGCCCGGCACCTGCTCTGCCTGCGGCATGATCGCCTCGATCTTGCCCAGGTCCACCAGCACCGTACGGGCGTCGTGACCCTGCTGGATGACACCGGAGACGATGTCACCCTCGACTCCGGAGAAGTGGCCGAACTTCTGCTCGTCCTCGGCGTCCCGCAGCCGCTGGAAGATCACCTGCCGCGCGGTCGACGCGGCAACCCGGCCGAAACCCTCGGGGGTGTTGTCGTATTCGCCGATCCGGTTGCCCTCGTCGTCCAGTTCGGGGGCCAGCACCCGGACGTGACCGCTCTTGCGGTTCAGCTCGATCTTCGAGCCCGGCACCGCGCTCGGGGTCTTCTCGTAGGCCGAGAGCAACGCCTCCTCGATCGCGTTCACGAGGAGGTCGAACGGGATGTCCTTCTCCCGCTCCATCAGTCGCAGGACGGAGATGTCGATGTCCATCTCGCTCAGTTCTCCTTCTCGGGTTGGGCCGGGTCGGCCGGCGCCGGGCGCGGCTTGCGGTTCAGCTCGACCTGGATCAGCGCGGTGTCGATCTCGTCGTAGCCGATCTGTCGCGGTGCACCGTCCACGTCGAGGGCGGCCTGGGTCTCGTCGCTGCCGGTGATCCGGCCGGTGATCGTCTCCCCCGTCGTCAGCGTCACCTTCACCAGGCGGTCGACATTGCGTCGCCAGTGCCGTGGCAGGATGAGCGGCCGACTGACGCCGCGGGAGGTGACTTCCAGCGTGTACGGGCCGGCGCCGGTCACATCGGAGGCGTCCAGGGCCGACGAGACCGCCCGGGTTGCTTCGGCGATGTCGTCCAGGGACGGGCCGGTGCCGTCCGGCCCGTCGCCGTCGACGACCACCCGGACCACGCTGCGCTTGCCGGCCGGCTTGACCTCGACGGCATCGAGATCCAACGTGAACTGTTCGAGCACAGGCTCCAGGACACCCGCGATCTGGTCGGCCTTCATCGCGGCCTCCGCACGCCGCTGCGCAGCCGCGGTCCGAGCGTGTATTCCTGATGCAACACGTTGATGTCCTTCGATCCGGTTGTGTCCTGCAGTTGTGCGTCCGGCCCGAGCGCGTGGCTGTCGGCCGGGGATTGTGCCGGACATCATCGCACAGTGCGTTACTGTCCGGGGGCAGGCTGCACCGTGCCTGCCGTCAGTGACGCGAGCAAAGGCGAGAAGTGGGCAACAGCGACCAGTGTCCGACAGCGACGAGTGAGGTGGGTGCGCCGTGACAGCGGCAGCCCGCCGACCGGCCGTGCACACCTTCGGCCGGCGCTCGCTGTTGATCTTCACCGGGGTGGCCGGCCTCGCCCTGACCGGCTGCACCGACAGCCCGCTGGTCCCCGGTCCGGGACCGGACAGAGCGCAGACCCCGACGCCCACTCCGCTGCCCGGCACGGTCGATGGCGCCGCGACCGAGAAGGAGCTGGCGGATTACGCCGACGCCCTGCTGGCCAGGCATCGGGCCGAGCTGTCCCACGGCGAGCGGCAGTTGATCGCGCAGCTGAGGGATGCCCATCTGAACCATCTCGCCGTGTTGGCCTCGACCGCACCGTTCGACCTGCCGCGGCCGACCCCATCCGGATCGGCCGCCACACCATCGCCTAGCGCCTCTGGTTCAGCCTCGCCCGCCTCGACCTCTGCGACCCCGACCTCATCGAACCCGTCCTCGACCGCCTCTGCCTCGTCCACGGCATCGGCGACACCGACGACCCGGATCCCCGCCACCCCGGCGAAGGCGATCAAGGCGTTCGCAGCACTGGAGGCTGCAGCCGGCAAGGAGCACCGCGCCCGGGCGCTCCGACCCGGCGGACCCGACGATCAGCTGGAGGAGTTGGCACTGCTCTGGGGATCATTGTCTGCGGCCGCCGTCAGCTACGGCAGTGCGCTCACCGACGGCCGCGATCCGGCAGCCGAACCGGCAGGAGGTCAACGCGTGGCGATCGCACTGCCCGACCCTGCCGAGGCTGCGAAGAACCTGTTGGAGCAGTGTTACGCGATCATCTTCGGCTACCAGACGGCACTCGCCGAGCTCTCCGACCGGCAAGCTGATCATGCCCGGTCCAGCCTGGCCCGCTATCGCGATCTGCGGGACCGGCTGGTCCGCGAGCTGCTCGCCCAGGAGCAGAAACCGCCGGCACCGCACGCCGGCTACCAGCTGCCGT
The DNA here is from genome assembly GCF_900105385.1 of Microlunatus soli. Classification (NCBI taxonomy): domain Bacteria; kingdom Bacillati; phylum Actinomycetota; class Actinomycetes; order Propionibacteriales; family Propionibacteriaceae; genus Microlunatus; species Microlunatus soli. Next base: position 657,818 of record NZ_LT629772.1, read on the forward strand.
TGCAGCCGACCAGCACGTCCCGCTCCGGCAGGCTGCTCGGCCTGATGGACACCGCCGTGCTGCCGTACATCGGTCAGTGGCTGGCCACCACCGACCACCGGTCGATCGCCCTGTCGACCATGATCAACAGCACCCGCGACGTGCTCGCGTGGACCTCGACGATCACGGTCTGGCCGGGTTGGCCGACCCAGGACTGATCATGATCATCGCCTGACCAACAGTGCGATGATGATCAGACGTCGACGATCCTGGCTTGATGGTCACTCCTTGACGATCGCCGCGATCCGGTCGGCGGCCTCGGCGACCGGCAGATCCTGGCGCTCGCCGGTGCGGCGATCGCGGACCTCGACCACGCCGTCGGCGAGCCCCTTGCCGACCACCACGATGGTCGGGACACCGATCAGCTCAGCATCGGCGAACTTGACGCCGGTGCTGGCTTTCCGGTCGTCCAGCAGCACGCTGACACCGCGTTCGGACAACGCAACCGCAAGATCGTCGGCGGCGCCGACGGTCTCGCCCTTCCCTGCGATGATCATGTGCACGTCGTACGGCGCCAGCTCCCGCGGCCAGCACAGGCCCTTGTCGTCGCTGGTGTTCTCCGCGACCGCGGCCACCGCGCGGGACACCCCGATGCCATAGGAACCCATCGTGACGGTGACCAGTTTGCCGTTCTGATCAAGGACCTTCAGGCCGAGCGCATCGGCGTACTTGCGGCCGAGTTGGAAGACGTGCCCCATCTCCATCCCGCGGGCCAGGCTCAGCGGTCCCGAACCGTCCGGTGCCGGATCGCCGTCCCTGATCTCGGCGGCTTCGATGGTGCCGTCCGGGGTGAAGTCGCGGCCCGCGACAAGATCGAAGACGTGCCGGCCGGGTTCGTTGGCGCCGGTCACCCAGCGGGTGCCGGTGACGACCCGCGGATCGACCAGGAATTTGATCTTGGTCACCGACTCGGTGCCGAGCGCCTGCGGACCGATGTAGCCCTTGACCAGGCCGGGATGCTGGGCGAAGTCCTCGTCGGTGAACGGCTCGGCCTCGGACGGCTCGAGCTGGGCGTTCAGTCGCTTCATGTCGACCTCACGGTCACCGGGCAGGCCGACCGCCAACGGTTCCCGGGTGCCGTCGGGGTGGGACACCATCAGCACCACGTTCTTCAGGGTGTCGGAGGCCTCCCAGGGACGGTCCTGTCGCGGGACGCGCTCGTTGGCGACCGCGACCAGGGTGGCGATCGTCGGGGTGTCCGGGGTGTCCTCGGCGTGGGCTGCCGGTGCGTCGTCGTACGGGATCGGGTCCGGCACCGGGGTGCGGACCGCCTCGACGTTGGCCGCATAGCCGCCCGGTGAACGGACGAAGGTGTCCTCGCCGTTCTCACCGACCGCCAGGAATTCCTCGCTGGCCGAGCCACCCATCGCCCCGGACATGGCCGAGACGATCCGGTATTCGAAGCCGAGCCGGTCGAAGATCTTGATGTAGGCGTCGCGATGGGCCTGGTAGGACTTCTCCAGTCCGGCGTCGTCGATGTCGAAGGAGTAGGAGTCCTTCATCACGAACTCGCGACCGCGCAGCAGTCCGGCACGGGGTCGGGCCTCGTCGCGATACTTGGTCTGGATCTGGTAGAGCGACAGCGGCAGATCCTTGTAGGAGGAGTACAGGTCCTTCACCAGCAGGGCGAAGATCTCCTCGTGGGTCGGGCCGAGCAGGAAGTCGTTGTCCCGCCGGTCCTTGAGCCGGAACAGCAGGTCGCCGTATTCCTCCCAGCGGCCGGTCGCCTCGTACGGCTCGCTCGGCAGCAGGGCCGGCAGGTGGACCTCCTGGCTGATCGGGTCCATCTCCTCCCGGATGATCTTCTCGACGTTGCGCAGCACCTTCCAGCCCAGCGGCAGCCAGGAGTAGATCCCCGGCGCGGTCCGCCGGATGTAGCCGGCCCGGACCAGCCAGCGGTGGCTGGGCACCTCCGCGTCAGCCGGATCCTCCCGAAGGGTCCGGACGAACAACTGCGTCATACGCGTGATCACGTCGAGTTACCTCTCTCCTGCACGAACTCCGAGGCGAAGGGTATCGCGGCGGCGCCTGGATCGCCGCGCCCGGACCAGCGGGGCTGCAGGCGGGTCGGCACGTTCGGGGTGCACGGCCGGTAGGCACGTCCGATGTGCACCCGGTCGCCATTAGCGTTCTGCCATGACCGACGTGAACGCCGATCTGGATCAACTCGCCCACGCCGCGGAGACCGACCCGGCCGCACAGCCCGCACTCTGGCAGGCGGCGTTCGCCCTGGAACGGTGGTGGTTCGTCGCTCGCGGGGTCGGACCGGACGGCGAGTTGGGTGCCGATGTCGGGCCGTTCATCGGCGTGATCGAGGACAAGCCGTTCCTGATGGCGTTCAGCTCCGGGCAACGCGCCCGACAGTTCGCCGTGCAGGCCGGTGTGGCCGGTGCGGAGGATGACGCCTACGTGTTGGCGACCGAACCACAGGACTTCCTGTCCGCCGTGCCGTCCTACCAACAGCAGGGCGTCTTCGCGATCACCTTCGATCACGGGACCACCGGCTTCTTCGCACCGCTGGCCAATCTGCAGCCGATCTGGGAGCACGTCCGGCAGACCCCGAACGGCTGACCGGTCAGCCGCCGCCGACGGTCTTGGACTTGCGGCGGCCGTGCCGACGGCGCAGGTCGACCGCATCGGCGGGTTCCAGCAGCAGTCGATCCCGGGCCGGGTCGTGTTCGATGATCCGGACCTGCAGCGAGTCGCCGGGCAGCACGTAGTCGCTGACCTCGACGAAGCTCTCCAGGCCGAGCACCTGCTTGACCTCGGAGGCGCCGAGCAGGCCGCGGAACTGGTCGACCAGCACCAAGGCGTAGTTGCGGCCGGTGGTCAGCACCCGACCGAGATAGACCTTGCCCGATTCCAGGGCCGGGCGATGGTTGCCGCTGTCCGGATCGACCAGCGGGAACTCGTTGTGTACCGCCATCTGGGTCATGATCGACTCGCTGGCCTCGGCCAGGGTGAGAGCGAGTTGGTCGACCTGGTCCATCAGATCGGCCATGTGCCGGGACAGGTCGAGGAACAGCCCGGGCAGCGCCGCGTCGCCGGACTTGTAGGAATTCTCGTGGGTCAGCTCGCCCCAGGCGTCCTGCATCATCGTGCGGACCTGCACCTCGCAGGGGACCTGGACCGGACCGTCGCCCTCGTCGACGGTGATTCGCAGCAGGTAGTGCAGCGAACGGTAGCCCGACGGCTTGGGGTTGCGGATGTAGTCCTTCGGGTCGCCGACCTGCTCCAGATACGGTCCGTACGCGGCGTTCACTGCCTTGGACGCCAGGTCGACGTCACGCAACGTCTTGCAGATGATCCTCAAGCCCACGATGTCGAAGATCGAGTTCTGGACCTGTTCGATGGTCTCCGGTGGGTCGATCTCCCGATTGCGGACCCGGCGCTGGATCTTCTCCGCGATCCGGGCCTTGCTCTTGATCCGGCTGGACTGCACCTTCACCCGGTCCGGGTCGTTCAACGCACACTCGGTGTCGATGGAATCCTGCAGCATGGCGGTCAGCTCGGCTTCGGCGACCTCCCAGCGTTCGGTCAGTCGTGCGGTCGCCTGGTCGACCAGTTCCTGCAACCGTTCATCGATCGCCGGCACGTGCCATCCCTCCATATTGCGATCACAGCCGCGACTCACGTCGTCTGCAGCGGAGTCTAGATGCACCAGCTGAACGCCTGCCATGAAACCTCCACATTGCGGGCCTTGTCCGGTCCTGCGGGTCCCCAGCGGCCCGGTCGACGTAGCATGCGTGTCCATGCGGCCGCCGGAGGACGACGTCACCCGCTTCTGGACGCTGGCCGGCAGCGGAAGGCAGCTGGCGGCTTCCACGCTGAGCCGACTGCCGGCTGCACCGGACCTGCTGTTGGCCAACTGTCTGTACGCCGTACGCCCCGGGTCGGTCGCCGACCTGGACCAGGATCTGGCCCGGGCAGCGGCTGATGCGCCGCAATTCCGGGTGATGGTCGAATCCGACACCCCGTCGTGGGTCGAGGCCGAGCTGCTGCTGCGGGACTGGCGACCGGAGACCGAATACCGGCTCATCCTGCCGGCGGGACGGCTGCTCACCGGTCCGGCCGAGACCGCCGTACGGCCTGCGATCGAGGTCGATCCGGACTGGTCCCAGCGGCAGGCGTTGTTCCGTCTGGACCACCTCGAGGAGGACGACCGGCTCGGCCGCGGTCGACGACCGGTCAGCCGGACAGAACAGGTCATCGGGCACCGTCGAGCGCTGGAGCAGTTCGCGACCTATTGGTGCACCACCGACGGCGATCAGGTGACCGGCTTCGTCTGCTGCTGGCAGACCCCGCAAGCACGTGGGGTGATCGAGGACGTCTTCGTCCATCCCGCGCACCGGGGCGGTGGGCTGGCGACCGCCATGATCAACAACGCGGTGACGCGATTGCGGCAGGCAGGGGTCGGTGACATCACGATCGCCGCCGAGGTCGGTGACACTCCGGTACGGCTCTACCAACGGCTCGGGTTCCGACCGGCAGGCATCAATCGGTGCTACGTCCCGGCGACGTGAGTATTCGGGAAGATTTCCTGAAACGGACAAGCCCTCTGGGCGCATCGCAGATCCCGGTCTTGTCCAGGCGCACTACGGGATCCACTCGTGGCACTCAGTCCTTATCTACTACAGATTCCCTCGCGGGAGTGTTATCCAACCGTGTCCTGAGTGGTCGGTTGGGGCGGTGTTCTGTCGGTGCTCACTTCTAGAGTGGTTTCATGATCAACACGCCGGCAGCCGACACCCCAGGGTCCGTCCCTGCCGGGCTCGATGCCGTGCAGGTGCTCCGCAATGTCAGCCTCGCCCGACGCCAGGAACGCGCAGCCCGCACCAAAAAGCTGATCATGGCCACCTGCTGGGCAGACTGCCATCCACCCGAGTCCATCGACCCACACCAACTGGCCATTCCCGGCGGCGACCGACCGATCCACCCCGGCGGCGACGGCACCCCCGAAATGGCCGCCTTCGCCATCGCCGAATTCGGCGCCGAACTCGCCCTCTCCATCGCCAGCACCGAACGCTTCATCGCCGACGCCCTCGACATCCGCCACCGACTCCCCCGCACCTGGACCCGACTCCGCGCCCTGGAGATCGAAGGCTTCCACGCCCAACAGATCGCCCGCGAAACCCGCCATTTGTCCCTGCAGCAAGCACTCCTGGTCGACGCCGCCATCGCCCACCGGATCGGCCGCTGGGCCTGGTCCCGCATACTGCGCCACCTCCAAGCCGCAATCATCGAAGTCGACGCCGAACGGATCGCCCGCCTCGCCCAGGAAGCCGCCGACGACACCGGCGTCTTCATCGCTCAGAGCACCGAACTCGGCACCAAAGCCATCTACGCCCGCCTCTCCGCAGCCGACGCAGCCTGGTTCGACGCCATGGTCGACCGGATCGCCGACATCCTCGGACGCCGCGGCGACCAAGGCACCAAAAACCAACGACGAGCAGCCGCGATCGGCGTCCTGGCCAACCCCCTCCATGCCCTCCGCCTGATCGCCGAAGACACCGCCCCCTCGCTGTTCGACCCCGACCCCGACGACACCTCCCTACTCCCCGTACCATCCGACGTCGACGATCCCGCCTCCACCGCCGATCACGACGCCACTGTTGAGTGCGACGCCCCGGCCGATCACGAGAGCCCGGTTGACCACGAAGCTCCCGTTGACAACGACGGCCCTGTTGATCACGACGCGGCGGTTGATCAGGACGGTCCTGTTGATCATGTCGGTCCTGTTGATCAAGACTCGGACGGTCCGGCTCCGACAGGCGCCGACTGCGCGACAATCGAAGCGGCGCCGCCCCGGTTCCCGATCATCGATCCTGATCAACGACTGGCCGAAGCAGCCATCCGCGCCATCGGCCAACTCGACCCCGCCCGCCTGCTACCCAAAGCAACCCTGTACGTCCACATCGCCCGCGAAACCCTGCAGAACGGGCTCGGCGTCACCCGCGTCGAAGACATCGGACCCATCGTGTCCAGCCTCGTCGCCGACTGGCTGCAGGACTGCCAGGTCACGGTCAAACCCGTCATCGACCTGGTCGCCGACCAGACCACGGTCGACGCCTACGAAATCCCGGACGCCATGCGGGAACGCGTGTTCCTCCGCAGCCCGGGCAGCGTCTTCCCCTACTCCGGATCCGTCGGACGACACGTCGACCAGGACCACAGCATTCCTTACCGGGACGGGATTCCCGACCAGACCGGGGACGTCAAACTCGGACCGCTGGCCCGACGCGAACACAACAGCATCACCCACGGCCCCTGGAACCGGCGACAACCCCAGCCCGGAACACATCTGTTCCGGGCGCCGCACGGCAAGATCATTCTGGTCAACGAGACCGGCAACCACGACCTCGGACAGGGACCGTTCGCCCACCGGGTCTGGCAAGCCGCGGCGCCCCAAAACAACGCCGCCTGAGACCCACCATCCGTGCTCCACGGACGGGTCCCAGGTTGCGCGCGCTCAGCTCAGTCCGCCGGTTCGTAGTCACCGATCAGGTCGTCACGGTCTCCCAGCTCGAAGTCGACCCGGTCGATATGCCCGGTGAAGGGAAACTCACCGTCGTAGTTCGAGCTGACCGGCGACAACGCATCCCGGCCGAGGTCGAGGCCCGCCCAGGACATGAAGTAGCGGCTGGTTGCGGGCATCGTGATCTGCTCGCCGGGCAGGCCGTCCACCGCTACCTGGCCGATCCCGGCACACGGGCCGGTCCGGGTGAAGCGATACTCCAATCGGAGCCGGCCCGACCGTTCGGGAAGTGCGGCCACGGCTCGGTAGATCCGACCGTAGTAGTTGTAGTCGTGATGCAGCAGACCGTCGTCGATGTACAGGCTGTAGCCGCCGCCGACCGATCCGCAGGCGACAATCACGCCGCGGTCCCCCGGCTCGACGTCCACCTGCGCCGTCATCGTGTACGAACGATCAAGGATGAACGGGGTAGCACCGCTCGGCAGATGACTGATTCCACCCCAATAGCGGAATGAATTGTTCGTCCGCGCCGCGTCGGGACGGCTCTGTGAGGTCGCTCGGCGTTCGGCGAATCCGCGATCATCCAACGGCAGCACGTCATAACGCCCCGCTTCGGCCCACCAACGTTCGATCATGGCGTGCAGGCGCTGCGGTTCCTCGTCAGCCAGATCGTGGCACTCGGAGAAGTCCGCCGCCAGGTCGTACAGCTCCCAGCGGTCTTGAGCGTAGTCGGCGCCACGTTCGTGATACGCGACTGCCTTCCAGCCATCCGACCACAACGCACGGTGTCCGAACATCTCGAAGTACTGTGCCGGCTTGCGACTCGGACCACCGGCGCGATCGAAGGTATAGGCCAGGCTGGTGCCATGCACGGGCATCTGCGGCACGCCGTTGATCTCCTCCGGTGCCTCGACGCCGATGATCTCCAGCACGGTGGGCACGATGTCGGTGACGTGGTGGAACTGGTCCCGGATCTCGCCGGCGGCAGAGATCCCGGCCGGCCAGGAGATGATCAACGGATCCCGCACACCGCCGGCATGGGTGTTCTGCTTGTAGCGCTTGAGCGGCGTGTTCGCCGCCATCGCCCAGCCGAGCGGATAGTTGTTCTGGACCTCGGCCGTCCCGATCTTGTCGATGTGTTCGAGGTTGTAGTCCAGTGGGTCGACATCCCGGTTCTCGTAGAAGGCCATGTTGACCGACCCGTTCGCCTGCCCCTCCTGGCTGGCGCCGTTGTCGGACAGCAGCACGAAGATCGTGTTGTCGAGCTCATCGACATGATCAAGATGTCGAACCAGCCGTCCGAGCTGAGCATCGGTGTGCTCCAGAAACGCGGCGTAAGCCTCCTGGAACCGCGCGAAGAGTCGTTGTTCCTGCTCCGACAGGGAATCCCACGCTGCGACCCCGGGATTCGCTGGAGCGAGATCCGTGTCGGCCGGGACGATGCCGAGTTCCTTCTGGCGTTGCAGTCGCTGCTGCCGGATGGTGTCCCAGCCGCAGTCGTACTGGCCGCGATACTTCGCCAGATACTCCGCCGGTGCCTGGTGCGGCGAATGGGTCGCGCCGGTGGCCAGGTAGAGCAGGAACGGTTTGTCCGGCGCCAACGACGTCTGGTCGGTGACGAAGGAGATCGCGTTGTCGACCAGGTCCTCGGTCAGGTGATAGCCGTCCGCCGCCGAAGCGGGAGGGTCGACCCGATGGTTGTCGCGAGTGAGTTCGGGATGGAACTGATCGGTGGCAGCGTCGAGGAACCCGTAGTAGCGCTCGAATCCTCGTCCCAAGGGCCACTGGTCGAAGGGCCCGACCTGCGAGGTCTGATCAGCCGGCGCGAGATGCCACTTGCCGACAGCGAGGGTGCTATAGCCCTGATCACGCAGGATCTCGGCAATCGTGCCGGCGTTGTGGCTCACGGCTCCGCGTTTGCTCGGGAATCCGCTGTCGGCGTTGGCGATGATCGACATCCCGACCGCGTGATGGTTGCGTCCGGTCAGCAGCGAGGCTCGGGTCGGTGAGCACAACGCCGTGGTGTGGAAGTTGCGGTAGCGCAAGCCCCGGGCCGCGAGATCGTCCATCACCGGGGTCGAGATCTCGCTGCCGAAACACCCGAGACTGGCGAACCCGACGTCGTCCAGCAGAACCATCACCACGTTGGGACTGCCGGGCCGCGCCCGTCGCGGCTGTGGCCACCAGGGTGTCGAGTCCTGAACGGTGGTGCCGATCGTTCCTGCAAAAGCGTCGGGTGCGCGCAAGGTGTTCCTCCTCGGGTGTCCTGCGGTGCTGTCGGATGGTGCTGATCGCGATGGACGATCAGAGGTCGCGTCGGTGGGTCTCGGGCAGCCGGCTCACACAGCCGAACGTGATCGCGGCAAGGACGATGACGAAGCCGCAGACCAACCAAGGCCGGTGACCGTTCAGCAACATCAGGGTGGTGGCGATGGTGGGCACCAGCCCAGCGGCCAGCGAGCTCAGCTGGAACACGATCGAGGTCCCGGTGTAGCGGACCCGGGAGTCGAACAGCTCCGGCAGGAAGGCCCCGACCGGGGCGAAGATCATCCCGGTGCCGATCGGGAACCCCAACGCGAAGGCGACCCACAGCCACAACGGATCCGCGGTGTTGATCAACAGGAAACTCGGGAAGATGCCCACTGCCACCACGACCGCACCGATCATGATCACCGGACGACGTCCGATCCGGTCGGACAGTCTGCCGGCCCAGATGATCACCAGAATCTGCATCACCAACGCGATCGCGACACCCAGCGTGGTCTGGGTCTTGGAGATGCCGAGCTCGGTGGTGGCGTAGCTGATGCCGAAGACCAGGAAGACTGCCCAGGTGCCGGCGTCGGCGACCCGCGCACCCCAGCCCTTGAGGATCGTCAGAGTGTCCTTGGCGAACAGGTTCTTGGCCGGGACCCGGTGCCGGCCTCCGGACTCACGCATGGCGTGGAAGGCCGGCGTCTCGATCACCCGGAAGCGGACGTACAGTCCGGCGGCCAGGATGACGATCCCGAGCAGGTACGGGACCCGCCACCCCCAGGCGAGGAAGGTCTCGTCCGGCATCGACGCGAGACAGGCATACACCACGATGATCGACAGCAACTGGCCCACCGGATTTCCGAGCCCGGCGAACATTCCCCAGAAGCCTCGCTTGCCGGCCGGTGCGTGTTCGACCACCATCAGCGCCGCCCCGCCGAACTCGCCACCGAGCCCGAATCCCTGCAGCAGTCGCAACGCCACCAGCAGCAGCGGCGCCCAGACACCGATGGTCTGATAGGTCGGCAGCAGCCCCATCACCACGGTCGGAATCCCGGTCAGCAGCAACGTGATCAGCAGCGTCGACTTGCGACCGATCCGATCACCGAGGTGGCCGAAGACGATCGCACCGACCGGTCGCATGATGAATCCGATTCCGAAGGTCATGAAGGCGACCAGAGTGCCCACCGCCGGATCTCCGGCTGGGAAGAACAGCTTGTTGAACGCCAGCGCGCTGAGCCAGCCGTAGAGCTGGAAGTCGTACCACTCCAGCGTCGCCCCGGCGAGACTGGCCAGTGCGGTCCTGCGCATCGAGAACGCACCCGTCGGATCGGCTGCTGTCTTCGACATCTCGCGGCGTGCTGACGACATGTGGTGACTCCCATCCGACGGTGGTTGGCGCGGTTCACGACACTAGGAGGAGGGACGTCTATTCGTCCAAGACGTAGTTCGCATACGCGGTATACGTTGGGCTGATGATGGAGCCCGACGACGTTCCGCCCGCGTGGCTGTCCTCGTTCCTTGCTGTCGTGGACAACGCGACGTTCACCGCCGCGGCCGCCACCACCCACCGGTCGCAGCCGCGGGTGAGTGCTCATGTCGCCGGGTTGGAGCGGCTGCTCGGCCGACGGCTGTTCGAGCGCGGTTCACGACCGGTGCAGTTGACCGAGGCCGGAGAGCGGCTGCTCCCGCATGCGCGGGCTGCAATGTCGGAGATCCGGCTCGGGATGGAGGCGGTCGGATCGCTCGGCGGTGATCTGCAGGGCACGATCGTGCTGGGCAGCTTCGCCGGTCCCAGCGGCGTCCTGCTCGCCCCGTTGATCCGCCGATTCCGGCAGAGTCATCCCGGAGTCACGATCGATCTGCGCGAAGGTGGCCCACGGTGGCTGGAAGACGCAGTCGCCTCGTTCGCCCTCGACCTCTCGATCCGGGTGGCCGACATGCCGACCCATCACGATCTCGCATTCCGGCATCTGCTCGACGAACACATCGTGCTGGCGCTGCCGATCGGCCATCAGGTCACCCAGCAGCCAGACCCGGAGCGTCATCTCGACGGTCTGCCGCTGATCGTCACCGGCTCACCGACCGAAGGCTGGACCGATTTCACCGACCGGCTGTCGGCCGCAGGGATCCTTCCCGGATCGGTGCTCGCTGTCACCCATCCGACAACGGTGATCGCCATGGTGCGGGCCGGACTCGGGATCGGGATGCTGGGCGAGATGGGAGCGACCATCAGCGCCTTCGGCGATGTGGACATCCGTCGGTTGCCCGGTGAACTGTGGACCCGCGGCATCCGGGCCTACTGGCATCCGAAGCGCGACCTCAGCGTCGCCAGCCGACAGTTCCTGGACGACCTGGCCGACACTTGCGGATCGGCCGATCAGTACAGCACCGTGGCGAATTCGCCGGCCTGACGGAAGCCGACCCGGGCGTAGGTCGCACGGGCGGGCGTGTTGTAGTCGTTGACGTACAGCGACACCACGGGCGCGATGCCCCGGGCGAGTTGGACGACGGCCGCCATCATCGACGGGGCAAGTCCCCGTCCCCGCAGGGACGGGTCGAGCCAGACGCCCTGCACCTGGGTGACGCCGCGAGAGACCGAGCCGAGGTCGGCCTTGAAGATCACCTTGCCGGTGCGGTCGACCACACCGAACGCGCGGCCGGAAGTGATCAATTGGCGGACGTAGTAGCGATAGCCGGCCGGATTGCCCTGCAACGGCGAGACTCCGACCTCTTCGGTGTACATCCGCACCGCCGATTGGTAGTACGCATCCCAGTGCTCCAGGGTCATCGGGTGCACGTCGGGGTGCGGCAGCACCTGCGGGTCGGTGTCCATGGCCAGCACCGGCTGGTGCGGACGCACCTCGCGGACCTGCGACCAGGCCGATCCCCACCGGGTGCTCAGTTGGTGCCACAGCTCCATCGCCACCTCGGCCGGGCCGATGATCGAGGAGCACATCCGGCGCGCTCCGGCGTACTCGGCGAAGGCGCTGACTGCCGCCGGACCGGCGCCGACCGGGACCAGATTGGACCCGGCGTGGCAGAGCGCGCGCAGCCGGCCGTCCTCCTCATAGCCCCAGATCGGACAGCCGAGGTCGCGGGCCTCCAGACCGGCGCTGCGGACCCGGGACGCGACGAAGACGTTGTCGATCGGCGATGAGGCCAACAGCCGTACGGCGTCCGGTTGGTCAGCGGCGGTCAGAACGCGTACGCCGGAACGAACCACCGTCTCGCTCATTCCACCTCCCGGACCGCGGCCGACATCCGCAACCTAACCGACGCTGACTTCCGGACTGCCCTCCACCTCGGGCATGTCCTCGGCGAGTCGCATCGCTTCCTCGATCAGTGTCTCGACGATCTGACTCTCCTTGACCGTCTTGATCACCTCTCCGTGCACGAAAATCTGCCCCTTGCCGTTGCCGGACGCAACCCCGAGATCGGCCTCGCGAGCCTCACCGGGTCCGTTCACCACGCAGCCCATCACCGCGACCCGCAACGGTACGGTCAGCCCCTCCAGCCCGGCGGTGACCTCGTCGGCCAACTTGTAGACGTCGACCTGAGCGCGGCCACAGGACGGGCAGGAGACGATCTCCAGTTTGCGCGGCCGCAGGTTCAACGACTCCAGGATCTTGATGCCGACCTTGACCTCTTCGACCGGCGGCGCGGACAGCGAGACCCGGATGGTGTCGCCGATCCCCTTGCTGAGCAGGGCTCCGAACGCCGTCGCGGACTTGATCGTGCCCTGGAACGCCGGTCCCGCCTCGGTCACGCCGAGGTGCAGCGGGTAATCGCACTGCTCGGCCAGCTGTTCGTAGGCCTTGACCATCACCACCGGGTCGTGGTGCTTGACCGAGATCTTGAAGTCGCGGAAGCCGTGCTCCTCGAACAGGCTGGCCTCCCACAACGCGGACTCCACCAGCGCCTCGGGGGTGGCCTTGCCGTGCTTGGCCAACAGCCGCTTGTCCAAGGAGCCGGCGTTGACGCCGATCCGCAGGCTGACCCCGGCCTCGGTGGCGGCCTGGGCGATCTCCTTGACCTGGTCGTCGAAGGCCTTGATGTTGCCCGGATTGACCCGGACGGCGGCGCAGCCGGCCTCGATCGCGGCGAACACGTACCGCGGCTGGAAATGGATGTCGGCGATCACCGGGATCTGGCTCTTACTTGCGATCGCCGGCAGCGCGGCCGCGTCGTCGGCACTGGGTACGGCGACCCGGACGATGTCGCAGCCGGCGGCGGTCAGCTCGGCGATCTGCTGCAGGGTCGAGTTGATATCAGCGGTCAGGGTGGTGGTCATCGACTGGACACTGACCGGGGCGTCACCGCCGACCTCGACCTTGCCGACCTTGATCTTGCGGGTCTTCCGCCGGGGCGCCAGGGTCTCCGGCGGCATGGCGGGCAGTCCCAGGTTGATCGCTGTCATCAGTTCGTCTCTCCACTCACTCAGAACAAGGTGATCGGGTCGATCAGGTCGGCCAGGATCAGCACGACCCCGCTGACCGCGATCACCGCACCTACAACATAGGCGACCGGCAGCATCTTCGCGGTGTCGGCGTGGCCGGGATCGGGCCGGCCGAGGACCCGGGCCAGCCAGCGCCGGATCCCCTCGTACAGTGCGCCGGCGATGTGTCCACCGTCCAACGGCATCAGCGGCACGAAATTGAACAGGGCCAGGAACAGGTTGACCGAGCCGAGCAGCAAGAACATCTGCGCGGCCTTGGTCGGCACGTCGATCTTGTCGGTGGCGCTCACCTCGCCGGCGATCCGGCTGGCGCCGACGATGCTCATCGGCCCGTTCTCGTCCCGCGGCTTGCCGGTGACCAGGTTGGCGGCGGTGTTGTAGACCTTGACCGGGAATCGGATGATCGCGTGGAAGGACTGCTCGGTCATCGACCACATCTGGCCGAGGACGGCGACCGGGCCGCCCTTGACCAGCTCCGAACGCGGCGAGACTCCGAGGAAACCGGCTTCGATCACCTTCGACGGATCGGTCGGCGACTGGACGCCGTTGATCACCGTGTGCACCGGCTTCAGGGCGACCGTCCTGCCGTCCCGCTGCACGCCGATCCTGGCGACGCCGTCGCGGTTGGTACGGATCAGTTCCGACAACTGGTCCCAGCTGCCGACCTGCTGACCGTTGAACGTGGTGATCACGTCGCCGACCCGCAGGCCTGCCTGCTTGGCCGGGGTCGGCGGGTCGGACGGCCGACAGGTCAGGTCGCCGCTGGTCTGCCGGGCGGCCGAGATCACACAGTCGTTGACGACGGCGACCTGCAGGGTCGTCTTCGGCATCCCGTAGGCAAGGCTGACGCCGAGCAGGATCAGGAAGGCCAGGATGATGTTCATCCCCGGGCCCCCGATCATGATGATCAACTTCTGCCAGGTCTTCTTCTGGTAGAAGAGTCGGCCGTCATCCTCGGGTTTGATGTCCTCCCACTCGGCCTCCCGGGCCTGGTCGGCGATCGACTGGAAGATCCCGGTACGGGCCTGCCGGACCTTGCCCGACTTCGGATCCGGCGGATACATCCCGACGAAGCGGCAGTAGCCGCCCAGCGGGATCGCCTTGACGCCGTACTCGGTCTCGCCGCGGCGGGTCGACCAGAGCGTCCGCCCGAAGCCGACCATGTATTGCGTGGTCTTGACGCCGAACAGCTTGCCGGGGATCAGATGGCCCACCTCGTGCAGGGCGACCGAGGCCATGATCATGGCGAAGAACACGACCGCGCCGGCGAGATAGATCAGGATGTGCACGCTCGCCTCACTCTCGCGTGTCCGTTCCTCAGCACTGCTCTCCCCTGCATCACGTCTGGCTGCATCACGTCTGGTTGGATCGGGTCCGGTTGGGTCAGCTCCGGCACAGCTCGGCGGCCCGTCGACGTGCCCAGCCGTCGGACTCCAGGACCGCCTCGACGGTGAGGTCGCTGCTCGAGGTCCATCGCGATCCTACGTCGGAGCCGTCCTCGACCCCATCTCGGCGGCCCGCCTGCGGCTGTGAATCGGCCAATTCTTCCCCGAGATGCTGATCGACCACCTCGGTGACGATGTCGATGATCCGGGTGAACCCGATCCGGCCCTCGTGGAAGGCGTCGACGCATTCCTCGTTGGCGGCGTTCAGCACTGCCGGGGCCGTACCGCCGGTGGCGCCGGCCCGGCGGATCAGATCGACCGCCGGGAACGCCTCGTTGTCCAGCGGTTCGAAGGTCCAGGTGTTGGCCCGGCTCCAGTCCACCGGCCGGCTCACGTCGGCGAGTCGGTCGGGCCAGCTCAGCCCGAGCGCGATCGGCAGCTTCATGTCCGGCGGCGAGCATTGCGCCAGCGTCGAGCCATCGGTGAACTGCACCATCGAGTGGATCATCGACTGCGGATGCACCACGACGTCGATCCGGTCCAGATCGATGCCGTACAGCAGGTGGGCCTCCAGCACCTCCAGTCCCTTGTTGACCAGGGTCGCGGAGTTGGTGGTGATCACCCGGCCCATGTTCCAGGTCGGGTGGGCCAGCGCCTGTTCGGGCGTCACATCGGCCATCTGGTCCCGGGTCATTCCGCGGAACGGTCCGCCGCTGGCGGTGACGATCAGCCGGTCGACCTCTTCGGCCCGGCCGCCGCGCAGGCACTGGGCGATCGCGGAGTGTTCGGAGTCGACCGCGACGATCTGACCGTCGGCGGCGGCACCGGTGACCAGCGCTCCGCCGATCACCAGCGACTCCTTGTTGGCCAGGGCCAGCGTGGTGCCCTGGGCCAGTGTGGTGAGCGTGGCGGGCAGACCGGCCGAGCCGGTGATCCCGTTCAGGACGACGTCACAGGCCATCCCGGCCAGTTCGTTGGGCGCCGCCGGGCCGGCGACGATCTTGGGCAGGGTCACCTCACCCTTGTTCCAGCCGCGGCGGGAGACCTCGGCGTACAACGCGAGTTGGAGATCCTGCACCGCGCTGGCCCGGCTGACCCCGACCACCGCCGGCGCGAAGTCCAGCACCTGCCGGGCCAGCAGCTTGATGTTGCTGCCGCCTGCGGCGAGCCCGACGACGCGGAACAGCTCACGCCGATCGCCGATCACCTCCAGCGCTTGGGTGCCGATGGAACCGGTACTGCCCAGGATGACGACGTCTCGCACCCGACCAGTCTCGCAGGTGGACGGCGCGAAGAACGCACCAGCATTGGCCCCGACGGGGCGCTCCGGCCGGGTCAGGGTGTCAGTGCTGCTGCGTTCTTCGCGATCGTCAGCGGGTCCAGAAGTCCTCCGGACGCCGGCCGGGCCGGAAACCGAAGTGCTCCAGCATCAGCGCCGCCTCGGAGAGACCGTCGGCCAACGTTGCCGGGACGTGCGAGTCACTGCCGAAGGTGACGGCCCGGCCACCCTCCTCGGCCCACCACTGCGGGATCCACGGCCAGAGTCGGCGGGTGTTCATCTCCAGCGCCCGCCCGCTGCCGGCGATCGCCCGCATCGCCTGCCGGAAGCCGTCCTCGAAACGGCGCGGATCGAACGGTCCCTGCTCGGCGACCGGCCAGTAGCGCACCGCGTAGTCCAGGTGGGTGAAGACCGCGAAGCTGTCCGACCCGGTGACCATCCGCGGCACCTCCGCCAGGTATTCCTCGATGACGCGGTCCGCCGGCCAGTGCCGGAACAGCGTGTACGGCTCGCTGCGGGCGTCGCCGTTCTGCAGGGTGTGCAGCGAACCGTTCACCCGGTCCAGGGTGGTCAGATCGATCAGCCGCGTGGCCTGATCATCGGACAGATGCGGTTGGCCGTACTCGACGCCGGTCAGGATCCGCAGTTCGGGGAACCGGTGTCGGCAGCGGTCGATGCAGTCGAGATAACCCTCGACGTCAAGGGGTGCCGGCATCAGCAGACCGGCGTCGCTGACGGAGACCTGTTCGGTGCCGTGGATATCCTGCGGATCGACCATCCAACCGTCGAAGTCGAAGTGCTCGGTGAAGATCACCACCGGCAACCCGATCCTGATCGCCTGCTCGCAGGTGGCTTCCATCCGGCCCGGATTGGCCGCCGGCCCACCGGTGTCCCAGGACCATTCGCTGTGCACGTGACTGTCGGCCGGAAGCATGCCGCCGATCATCCCACCCCAGGGACCTGAGCTTGTCGAAAGACCGCAAGCAAGCCACCGCCCTCCGACAAGCTCAGGGACCGACAAGCTCAGGGACCTTCAGGCGTTCACGTTGTCGTAGCCGAGGAAGGCGTCCCGGCTGATCTTCACCGACGCCAGCTCGCCTCGGGTGCTGTGATCCTGTTCCAGCAGCACGAAGCGGAAGTTCGGCAGCTTGTCGACGGCGTTGATGATGTCCTGGATCGGCAACACCCCGGTCCCGACCTCGGTGAAGGTCTCCGGCAGTGCGACCTTCTCGAACAGCTCCATGGTGATCGGCGCATCCGGGTCGACCACACCGTCGTACAGGTTCAGCGGCTGGGTGGCGTCGGCCGGGAAGTCCTTCTGGTGGATCAGGATGTAGCGGTCGGCGAACTCGGCGAGCCATTCCAACGGGTCGGCTCCACCCCGGTAGGCCCAGAACGTGTCCAGCTCGAATTTCACCAGCTCGGGATCGGTGTGTTCCAGCAGTAGCCGGTAGACCTGCTGATCCCCGAAGCGTTGGAACTCCTGGAAGTGGTTGTGGTAGTAGAACTCCATCCCCCGTTCGGCGCAGAGCCGGCCGATCCGGTTGAACGTCTCGGCCCGCCGCTTGACGTAGTCGACGTCGCCGTACGGGTAGAACTCGATGTCGCAGCCGATCCGCGGATTGCCGATCTGCTGGTGGAAGTCCAGGACCCGCGGCAGCCGGTCCAGGTCCAGCGGATTGATGTGGCAGCCGATCACCGACGCTCCGCGTTCGTTGATCAACTCGGTCAGGAAGTCGGCGTGGATTCCGAAGCCGATGCCGTCGTCGGTCGCCGCCTGATGATTGGCGCCCTCGATCCGGGTGAATCCGAGGTCCATCAGCGCGGTGAGCGTTCCGGTCGGGTCCGCGCCGAGACTGTTGCGCACCGAGAACAGCTGGATTCCGATGTCGACTGCCATGTCGTTCCTCTCGTCGGTGATCGTGCCGCCGGTTCTGCTCAGGCGGTCAGTGATTCCTCATCCTGGGTGGACAGCGTGAGCACTGCCTCCTCGACCGCATCCCGGGTCTCCAACTCCCGTTCGATCCGTCGCAGATGGACGGCCAGGTCGTCCTCCCTCCGATTGCCGGCCAGGTCGATGGCCGCCACCAGATACACCCTGCTGGGGCCGACGAATTCGACGTGCAGATAGGTGATCCGGTCGACATCGGGATGGGTCAGCAGCTCGGTCAGGATGGTGCGGCGCAGCGCCGGGCTGACCGCCTGACCGACCAAAAAGCGTCGGTTGCGGTTGATCAACACCAGCGCCACGACGGCCAGTAGGACGCCGACCAGGATCGAGCCGATCGCATCGAAGATCGGCGACCCGGTGATCTGGTGTGCGGCGATCCCGGCCGCGGCGATCAGCAGCCCGATCAGCGCGGCGGCATCCTCGGCGAACACGGCCCGCAGAGTCGGGTTGGAGGTCCGCAGCACGAACGACAACGTCTCCTGGCTGCCGAGCCGGCGGGCCGAGGACCGAGCCTGTCGGAAGGCCTGCAGGAAGGACGTGCCTTCCAGGACGAACGCGACCGCCAGCACGATGTAGTTGATCAGGTAGTTGCCACCGGGCTCGTCGCCGGACAGCTCCTGGATGCCGTGCATGATCGACACCACGGCTCCGACGGTGAACAGCCCGAACGCGGCGAACATGCTCCACACATAGCTGTCCCGGCCGTAGCCCATCGGGTGCGCGGCATCGCGCTCGCGGGAACCCTTGCGGTCGGCGAACAGCAAGAAGATCTCGTTGCCGGCGTCGGCCCAGGAGTGGGCGGCCTCGGCCACCATGGAGGCCGAACTGGTGAGCACGGCCGCGACCGTCTTGGCGATCGCGACCAGCAGATTCGCGCCGAACGCGATCAGCACCGTACGCAGACTTTCCTGCTCGGCCGGCGCGTCGCTCAACACCTCGTCAGTGCTCTCCACGAACGCGATTGTCCTCTACCGGAGGCCGGCAGGGAACCCGGGTGGCTGACCACCCGGGCACCCGTACCGTTCCCCCGGTCATTGTGTCGGCGATCGTCGCCGACCGGTCGATGCGACCATCAGCTGCGGGATGCGCTGCGTTCGCTACCTCCCATGATCATTCCGGCGACGCCCCACAGGATGGTTGCGATCGCGGCCAACCAGATCAGCGGTGTCATCGCCGGCATCATGATCACGGCCAGGACAGCGAAGACGACCGCCACCGCTCCCATGATCAGTCCGAACATCCAGTCCCGATGTCCACTGCTGCGTTCGATCAGATTGCTGACCACGTCCAGACCGCCGATCACGAAGGCCCAGATCGCGGTCACCCAGATCAGGCCGGTCATCGACATCCCGGTCATGATCATCGCGAGGACGCCGAAGACGACCCCGACCAGTCCGGCCACACCACGCAGGATCAGCGGTGCGCCACGCCGTCGGGTCGCCTCGACCCCGTTGGCGATGCCGTCCAGGATCGCGAAGATCCCGATCAGCAGCGCAAACGAGCGCATCGACCCGAGCGGTAACAGAACGGCGAAGCCGAGGATGCCGAAGATCACCGCGAGAACACCGCGGGTCATCGACCAGGGCCACACCTTGTGAGCGAGCGAGCCGAAGTCCTGGCTCGGTTGGAGAACAGCCATGAAGCCACCTTTCGTACGCTGTGCACGATCCGGGGCGGCCCCATCTGGGGTTGCGAGGGATCAGCTGTTACCTCCAGGTTTAGCGCGGTCTTCAAGACCCTCCGCGTGCCGCGGACCAGGTCAGCGACCAGCCTTGCGGATCATCAGGCCGACGGCGATCCAGAACAGCCCGAAGAGGATCGCGAAGATGCCCAGGATGGTGGTCAGGGCGACCAGGCCGATGCCGGGCTGGACGACGATCACGATGCCGAAGACGACGGCCAGGGCACCGGTGACCACGCCCCAGATCCAGCCGCTGTGCTGACGCCGACTGCGGATGTTGACCACGATCTCCAGGGCACCGAGGACGATCGCCCAGAAGCCGGCCAGGAAGACCAGAACCAACAGCGTCAGTCCGGGCCAGACCAGCACCAGGATGCCGAAGATGATGTCGATGACGGCGACCGCCACCCGCAGCCCGACCCCGCCGTAGCCGCGGTGCCGGAGTGCGTCGATCAGGGTGATCACACCGTCGACGATCGCGTAGATGCCGACCAGCACCGCGAACGTCACCGCCGTCGACAGCGGCGCCACCAGCGCGATGATGCCGAGGATGATCGCCAGCACGCCACGGATCACCGGCCACAGCCAGACCTTGCCGGCGATGGCGTTGAAGGTGCTGCCGATCGGCGTCGCTGCGGGGTCGTCTGCAGGGGGCACAGTCATCGAATTCGCTCCACTCTCGTGTTTCCACGATGTCACCCGAGTCCGTGAATCCGATCATCCCACCTGCGACACCGGTTCGGCCGGAATTCGAACCGATCGTCGTCGCCGACCGACGGTCTGTCGGGTCAGCAGGATGTCGGAGTCGGCAGCCGTCGCTCGAGGTACGCCTGCGGTGTCACCTTCATGATCGCGGTGAAATCGCTGATCAGATGTGACTGGTCGTAGTAGCCCGCTTGCAGGGCCTGATCACCCCAGTCCACGCGCCCTCGGCCGACAGCGGCCAGCACCCGACGGACCCGGCCGATCCGAGCGACCTGCTTCGGCCCGATGCCGGTCTGTTGGACAACGATCCGATGCAATTGGCGACGACTCAACGCCAACCGGTCGGCCACATCGGCGATGCTCTGCCGTCGCGGACCGGCGCTCTCCAGTGCGGCGATCGCCTGCACCGCGGTGCGGGCTCGGGTCAGGTCGCGGAAGCTTCGGCGGGCCAGCCGTTCGGCCACCCGCGACTGCAATGCCGCCGCCGCATCGACGAGGCCGCCGGCCGCCGCTGTGTGCGACGGCTCGTCGGAAGGCGGCTCACCCAGCAGGACGCCGACCCCGGGCCGCAGGCGTAGCCGGACAGCTCGCAACGCCGCCTTACCTGCTGCATACTCCGCCTGCCCACGGGGTGGTAGGACGACGGTCCGCCCGTCGGTCCCCGGTTGCCAGACCCAGACCACCGACGTCCCCACCTCGGGTGGATGCACCTGGACGCGGGGTACGCGTTCGGCTCCCGGCAGTGACGAGCCCGGTCGCTCCATGATCATGATGTCGACACCGGCAGCCCAATCTCGCAGCTCGGGCACCAGCGACGAACGACCGACCCGGTCTGGCATCCGTCCAGCGTAGGAGCATCACCGCCGGTCGCCGGCATCGCCCCGCGAGGTCGTCCCAATTCTCCTATCCGGGCGGTGGATGTCGACCGATGCTGGTGATCATGATTCTGATCACCGGAGCCACCGGAACCGTCGGCCATCACGTCCTCGAACTACTCAGCACCGATCCACTCCGTCGGGAACCGCTCCGTGCCATCAGCCGGCAGCCGGACCGGATCTCGGTCGCCGGAGTGGACGCTGTCGCGGCCGATCTCGACGACCCGCCGACGTTGGCGGCCGCGACCGAGGGCGTCCGCGCAGTCTTCCTGGCCACAGCACCCGGGCCGACGATTCCGGACCATGATCTTGCCCTGATCACCGCGGCAGTCCGTGCCGGAGTGACCAAGATCGTCAAGCTGTCCGCGATCGGCACCACACCCGAGTCCGACCAACCGGATCTCGGCAGCCACGCACCCGCGGGCTGGCACGCGCCCGGCGAACGCGCGCTGGCCGGCGCGGACACGCTGCGCTGGGTCAGTCTTCGTCCGGCGAGCTTCGCCAGCAATGCGCTGTCCTGGGCCGACGACATCCGGGCCGGTCGCCCGGTGATCAACACCACCGGTAACGGTGCGATGCCGGTGATCGATCCGGCGGACATCGCCGCCGTCGCGGTCCGGGCGCTGCTCGACGATCGCCTGGACGGCACGGCGCTGACGCTGACCGGACCGGCCCCGATCAGCGTGCCGGAGCAGGTCGCCGTACTCGCCGACCTGCTCGGCCGGCGCATTCCGGTCACTGATCTGACCTCCGAGGAGAGTCGTCGGCACTACCTGGACCAGGGCTGGCCGACGGCGGTCGCCGAGGAGATCGTCGGATCCCAGCTCGCGGTTCGCGAGGGTCGGCATGCCCGTCCGACCGCAGCCGTCGCCGAGGTGCTGGGTCGGCCGGGGGCAGATTTTGCCGGGTGGGCAGCGCGGAACCGGTCGGCGTTCACCGGCTGACCTGCGGTCGGTCGGTGGTCAAGGGTGTTCCGGCTGGTCGCCGAGCGCGAGGATCGCTGCCGAGATCCTCAGGGGCCCGCTGTTCACCTTGAGCGAACCCGACTCAACCCTGGAATGGATTTGGGATCGGTGCGGTTGAGAAGCACATGACCGACATCCAGAATCTGCCCGTACTGCCGCTCTCCGACTCGGTGGTGCTCCCGGGCATGGTGATCCCCATCGAGCTGGACGAGTCGGAGTCCCGGGCAGCGGTGGACGCCGCCCAGACCGCTGACGACAAACTGCTGCTGGTTCCCCGGCCGGACGGCGAATACGCCCCGGTCGGCACGATCGCGACCCTGGTCCAGGTCGGCCGACTGCCCAGTGGCGAGCCGGCCGCCGTGGTCCGCGCTGAAACCCGCGCCACCATCGGCTCCGGTGTGATCGGCCCGGGTGCTGCCCTGTGGGTGGAGGCACACGCCATCGACGAGGTGAATGCCGACACCGCTCGGGCCACCGAGCTGGTGGCCGAGTACCGGCCGCTGGTCACCTCGATCCTGCAGCAGCGCAACGCCTGGCAGGTGATCGACTCGATCCAGAAGCTGTCCGACCCGGGCCAGCTCGCCGACACCGCCGGCTGGGCGCCGTACCTGGATCAGGAACAGAAGCTGATCCTGCTCGCCGAACCCGACGTCGAGGTACGGCTGGAGAAGCTGATCGAATGGACCAAGAAGCATGTCGCCGAGCAGGAGGTGGCCGACCAGATCGCCACCGATGTCCGCGACGGCATGGAGAAGACGCAGCGGGAGTTCCTGCTGCGCCAGCAGCTGGCCGCGATCCGCAAGGAGCTCGGCGAGGACGAGCCGGACGGTGCCGACGACTACCGGACCCGGGTCGAACAGGCCGAGCTGCCCGACGACGTCCGCAAGGCCGCGCTGACCGAGGTCGGCAAGCTGGAGCGGACCAGCGAGCAGTCCCCGGAGTCGGGCTGGATCCGGACCTGGCTGGACACTGTGCTGGAGTTGCCGTGGAGTGAACGGACCGAGGACTCCGACGATCTGACCCACACCCGGGAGATCTTGGACACCGACCATGCCGGACTCGATGACGTCAAGCAGCGACTGGTGGAGTTCCTTGCCGTTCGGCAGCGGCGCAACCGTCGCGGGCTGTCGGTGATCGGCGGCCGCGGCTCGGGTGCGGTGCTGTCGCTGGTCGGACCGCCCGGCGTCGGCAAGACGTCGATCGGTGAGTCCGTGGCTCGCGCGCTGGGTCGCAAGTTCGTCCGGGTCGCCCTGGGCGGTGTCCGGGACGAGGCCGAGATCCGTGGCCACCGGCGGACCTACGTCGGTGCGATGCCCGGTCGGATCGTGCGTGCGATCACCGAGGCCGGTTCGATGAACCCGGTGATCCTGTTGGACGAGATCGACAAGGTCGGCTCGGACTTCCGTGGCGATCCGGCCTCCGCCCTGCTGGAGGTGCTGGACCCGTCGCAGAACCACACCTTCCGTGATCACTACCTCGAAGTCGATCTTGATCTGTCCGATGTGTTGTTCCTGGCCACCGCCAACGTGATCGACACCATCCCGCAGCCGCTGCTGGACCGGATGGAGGTCGTCGCGCTGGACGGCTACACCGAGGACGAGAAGGTCGCGATCGCTCGCGATCACCTGGTCCCGGAGCAGATCGCCAAGGCCGGCCTGGAGGACACCGACGTCGTGCTCAGTGATGAGGCCCTCGGCCTGATCGCCAGTGAATACACGATGGAAGCCGGCGTCCGGCAGCTGCAACGGGCGATCGCCAAGGTGCTGCGCAAGGTCACCGTGGAGCTGGACAGCGTGGATCGGAAGGCCGCCGATCATGATCAGGACGAGTCGGCTCACAACGACGACGCGCCCGACAGCGACCACCAGACCGTACGGGTCACGCCCGACAACCTGAAGGACTACCTGGGTCGCCCACGGTTCACGCCGGAATCGGCCGAGCGCACCTCGGTGCCGGGGGTCGCGACCGGGCTGGCCGTCACCGGGGCCGGTGGCGACGTGCTCTTCATCGAGGCGACCGAGATGGAGGGTGAGCCCGGCCTGGTGCTCACCGGTCAGCTCGGCGACGTGATGAAGGAATCGGTGCAGATCGCCTTGTCCTACCTGCGGTCGCGGGATCAGGCGGGGAAGCTGGCCGATCACCGGATCCACGTGCACGTTCCGGCCGGCGCCGTACCGAAGGACGGCCCGAGCGCCGGTGTCACGATGGTCACCGCGCTGGCCTCGTTGGCCTCCGGACGACCGGTCAAGTCGTCGGTCGGGATGACCGGTGAGGTCACCCTGCAGGGCAAGGTGCTGCCGATCGGCGGCGTCAAGCAGAAGCTGCTGGCGGCTCATCGTGCCGGGTTGACCGGTGTGATCATCCCCAAGCGCAACGAGCCGGACCTGGACGACCTGCCGGAGTCGGTGCGGGACAGCCTGAACATCCACCCGGTCGCCGACGTCGCCGACGTCCTGGCACTGGCACTGGAGGATGCCGAGCCCGCCGCCAGCACCCTCGCCGCATAACCAAATCCGAGGCCGCCCCTACCGCCGACCCGTCAGTTTCTCCCCGACACGCCGGGCGTGTCGGGGAGAAACTGGCGGGTCGGCGGGTTTTGTGGGGCGGGCGGGCTGCGATCATGAGGGCATGGGAGCGCTGTATTTCGAGGACTTCGCCGTCGGCCAGACCTTCACCACACCGGGCAAGACGATCACCGAGGCCGATGTGGTGAACTTCGCGGCCTGGACCGGTGACAACAACCAGGTGCACACCGACGCCGAGTTCGCCCGGCAGACCCGCTACGGCCAACGGATCGTGCACGGCATGCTCGGTGCGTCGCTGTGCCTGGGTCTGATCTCCCGGATCGGTGCCTTCGAGGGCAGCTCGGTCGCGCTGCTGGGCATCGATGGCTGGCGGTTCACCAATCCGGTGTTCATCGGCGACACGCTGACCTGCACCGTCCAGATCGTCGGCACCCGGTTGACCAGCAAGGGCACGACCGGTGTCGTGCAGCGCGAACTGACGTTGATCAACCAGCGGGACGAGATCGTGCAACAGGGTCGGATGGACATCCTGATGCTCACCCGCGCCGAAGCCATCCGATCGGTCCCCGGATCATGATCATCTCGTGGCCAGGGTGACCGCGTCGACCCGCAGTTCGCCGTCCTGGACGGCGATCGACAGCCGTTGTCCGGGCTGATCGTAGGCACGGGCGTTCAGCGCGACGCCGTCGACGTACAGGGTGGCGATGCTGTCGTCGACGACGATCTCCAGCCGATAGCTGCGGCCGGGCTCGACGGTGAACGGGCGTTCCGTACCCCGGTTGTCGTAGCGATACCAGGGATAGTTCGGGACCCGGTCGAAGTCGATGCGGCGTTCGCCGGCGCGGACGGTGAAGGCGTACCCATCGGTGCCGGCCCGGTCGCCGAACAGGCCGATCGCAAAGCTGCGCAGCGTGCGCGGTATCACCGTCATGCTGACCAGGAACGGTTCGCCGGCGGGCGTCTCCCCCAGCTCGACCGTCTGCCGACCGTCGGCTGCCGACACCACGATCGGCTCGGTGATCAACTCCGTTGCCGGTGAGAACGCCGCCCGGACCGTTTCGGGGATCCGTACGCCGAGAGACCGGTCGGCACGCTGATACACCTCGTGCACCACCAGGGTGCCACCCCACTGCCAGGCACCAAGATCATCATCCCCCTCCTTGGTCGCCACCCAGCCGAACAGGTAGCGATGCTCGCCGTCGGAGGCCGACCGGGCGGCGTAGTAGGCCCGGCCGTCGAAGGCGTCGTCGACCGGTGCACTCCACGGGCCCTGCAGGCTGTCGCTGCTGCGATACACGGTCTTGCTGCGGTCGCTGTACTCGGTGGTCAGCAGATACCAGCGATCCCCCATCCGGAACAGGTCCGGCATCTCGTGCATCGTGTAGCGGCCGGGTGCCCAGAAGTCACCCTGGAACGCCCAGTTCTCCAGATCGGTCGAGGTGAACCACACCGTACGGCCGGTTCGCGCCCGCTTGTCCGCGCCGGTGCGCGCCCCCAAGATCATCACCCACCGGTCGTTCGGCTCGTCACGAAGCACGAACGGGTCGCGCCAGTCGTCGGGGTCGTAGCCGTCCTGCGGCACGACCAGTTCGCCGTCCTGAGTTGTCCAGTGCTCCAGGTCGTCACTGACCGCGTGCATCAAGACCTGGGCCGGCTTCCCGTCCGCCGCGAAGTCCCGATTGAATCCGGTGTAGAAGGCATGGAAACGGCCCTCGGCCTCGAACACGCTGCCGGCGAAGATGAACTGGTCCTGGGCGTCGTCGGCGCCACGCGGGATCACCTCACCGAGATCGTCGTAGTCGACGAAATCCGTCGTCCGGGCCAGCGCCCAGCCGAACGGTTCACCGAACGGACCCGGGCGTCGGGTGTCGCGCTGGTGGAAGAGCTGGAAGGCCCCGGCTGCGTAGACCGGCATGCAGTCTCCGAACCAGGTGCCGGGGTGTTGGTAGTAGAGCTGGTGCATGAAAATGTCCTGTCTCGACAGCGAGCATGATCATCAGGTGCTGCCACGGTAGGACCCTCGGCGACCCACCGGGACGCCGTCGGCCGGCCTCCGTCGGCGATGGCATAGCGTTTGCCCTGGTGATCACCGGTGACATCGGTGTCAGGACTCGCGTCGGAGGTGGGAATGCCGCGTCGCCCCACCATCCATGACGTCGCCCGGCACGCCGGGGTCGGCGCGAAGACGGTGTCCCGGGTGTTGAACGGTGAACGCGCGGTCAGCGAGTCGATGCGAGCCCGGGTCCAGGCGTCGATCCGTACGTTGGGCTATCGGCCGAACTCCGCGGCCCGGATGCTGCGCAAGGACCTGACCCGTTCGATCGGCTTCGTCTGCGCCGACATCGCCGAACCGGTCCAGGCCCAGCTGGCTCGGGCCATCGAGACCGTTGCCCGTGATCATGATTCGGCGGTCACCGTCTCGCTGACCGATCACGAACCCGATCGCGAACGGGACGCGATCGAGTCGTTGACTTCGCGCCGGGTCGACGGCCTGATCCTCTGGCCGACCGGCATCGGCAGCCGCTACCTCGCACGGCTGGTCCGTGATCTTCCGACCGTCTGCGTCGACCGGCCGATCGACGGTGTCGAGACCGACACGGTGCTCTGCGACAACCGGCAAGGCGTCCGCGAGGCGATCGAACTCCTGCACCGGCGCGGCCATCGGCGGATCGCGTTCGTCGGCGACGATCCGGAACTGTTCACCCAGGCAGAGCGGTACGACGGCTACCGACGAACGCTCGCCGATCACGGTCTGCCGGTCGACGCCGGCATCGTCGTCCGCGGCAACCATCAGGTGCCGCGGCTGCGCCGGCAACTCGCCCACTGGCGGGCCGCACCGGCACCACCGACGGCGATCCTGGCCGCCAGTTCGGTCGCCGCACACGCTGTGATCCGCGCCGTCGACGCCGACGATCCGGTGACGGTACTGGCCTTCGACGACTTCCCGCTGGCCGACGTCATCCGGGGTGGCATCTCGGTGGTCAGTCAGAATGTCGACGACATCGGTCGAGCTGCCGCCGAGATGCTCTTCGACCGACTGGCCGGTGATCAACGCGGCCCGAACCACCTCCGCATCCCGACGACGATGATCGCTCGCGGCAACGATCACGAACATGATCAACAAAGATCATGATCGATGCGCTACTGAGTCTTCAGCACAACGCCGTCGCTGCACGAATCGGGCCAGTAGGGGATGCTTTCGCAGACATACATGGCGCCGAGCTTGTACCAATGTCCGGGCGCCTTGTGCCGGTCGCAACCGGAGTTGGAGTCGTAGTAGAGCTTGTCGGGATTGGACGAGAACTTCGCGTACACCGCGTGGTTGTCGCTCTCCTTGTCGCAGACGTCGAAGATGTGCCGGTCCTTGTCGAACACGGCCTTGTCGTCGCCCTGCTTGGTGACCTTGAGGTCGTAGTTGGCACTGACGTCCGCTTGCGCGGTGGACAGCGCCCCCGGTGCGGCGCATGCCACGGCTGCGCCGGCCAACAGCCCGGCGATCCTGATCCTGCGAGCGAAGTTGGATGTTCGCATCGTGGTTCCTTCCGTAGATCGAGTACGAGTCCGCCCGCGACGGTGCCAGCCAGGAAGGTCCCGCCCGGTCGAGTTTTGACCTGCATCGAAGGAGGTCCCCGCGGACCAGGGCCGGAGCACGGCGATCACCGGCCTTCATGATCAACTCGGGTGTCCGCTGCCATCAACGGCGACCATGATCATCCGAGACTCCGGAAACCACTCAGCACGGCGATGAGGTATTGCAGGACGAGGGCAGCGATCGCGACGACGCCGAGCCACCAGACCTTGCGGGAGACCGGTTCGGCGGCGGCCCACAGGCGAAGGCCGAGCGGCACCAACGCGGCGGCCAGCAGCAGCGCACCGGTCAGTGAATTCAGGTCGGTCCCCTTCAGCACACCGCTGTAGTGGGTCATCATGAACGCGACCGCCAGCGCCGGCGCCCAGCCCAGTACCCGAGCCCGGTAGGCACCGATCGCGAGCACCGCCCAGGCGAGATTGTCGCTGCCGTTCAACGTCTCCAGGACGTACCAGGCGCCGTAGGTGGCATCGACAGCCTTGGTCGCCGTCTCCAGTCCCTGCGCCCCGACCAACTGCAGCGCGAGGAAGCTGATGCCCTCCTGGAAGATCCGCACCGTGCTGCCGACCACCGCGATCGTGGCTGCCCAGAATCCCCAGACCGGGTGTTCCCGACCGATCATCGAGGCCAGCGCGACGAACGCCGGGATCATCAGGACCAGCCCGGCGGTGTAGAGCGCATAGGAGGTGAGGATGGTGCCCCGGGCGGATTCCATCGCCGCCAGTTGATCGGGAAAGAAGTAGAAGTGCCCGGAGCGGACGAGCTCGCCGGCCAGCAGCAGCAACGGCGCCAGGACGAGTGATCCGGCGCCGAGTCGTGTTCCCGGCCAGCCCACGATCGGGCCCGGTGCTCGGATCAGGAACGCCGGACCGCGCCGGCCCAGCAGGACGGCACTGGTGATCGCCCCCAGCACCAGACCACCGGCCGCCGACGCGAGAGAGGCGACCTGGGTGTTGGCCCACCGAACATCGCGCAGACCGGCCAGCGTCGCCACCGCGTACCCGCCGACGGCACCGACCAGCACTGCGCCGACGAGCGCCCCCGCTGCCCGCAGATCCGCGGCGGCGTTCGGACCGGTCGGCTTCGCGGTCACCGTCATGTCAAGGACTCCCATCGGTTGGTTCGGGGCGGCACGCGAATGCCAGCGTGTCAGCGAAACCGGGCGGGCGCGTCTGCCTCAGGTCAGGGATCTGACGTCCGACCCAGGTCGGACGACCTGCCCCGTACCCGGCGATAGCGTCGACGTGTGCTGCGACAGGACCGATCAACGACACGAGACGTGCTGATCGACAGCGGTGTTGCCGTGCTGCTGTCGATCATCGCCACCCGGGCCGTGCTCGACCCGCCCGGACCGGCGTTCACCGGACCGGTGTGGCTGGCTTGGGTGGCCGGCGCCGCGGTCGCGTTGCCGCTGGCGGTACGTCGCCGCTGGCCGCTGCCGATCTTCGGCTTCCTGGTCGCGGCGACCGCGGTCGCAACATTTCTCGGCGCCGTCGGGATCGGTGCCCTCTGGGTGACATACGCGGCGACGGCGTTGGCGCTCTACACCGTGGCCGCCGAGGGTCGGAGAGTCGTCGTGACCGGCCTCGCCTTGGTCGGCGGCCTGGCCGTACCCGCCCGGACGATCCCCTGGATCTACCACCGATTCCAGGTGACCCCGGTGACGGCGCCGACGAGCGAGCTGCCGTTGTGGTGGCCGATCGAACTCGGCATGGTCGGCGCCGAGTTGATCATCGCCTGGGCCGTCGGCCGGTTGGTCCGATGGCGACGTACGTTACTGGCCGAGTTCGCCCGTCGGCTCGCCCGCGACGCGGTGGCCGAGGAACGACTGCGGATCGCCCGCGAGCTGCACGACATCGTCGGGCACAGCATGGGTCTGATCGCGGTGAAGGCGACGGTGGCCAACCACATCGCCGAGGAACGACCGACCGAGACCCGCGCCGCCCTGCGGACCATCGAGCACACCAGCCGATCAGCGCTCGCCGAGATCCGGCGACTGCTCGGCGTGCTGCGGGCCGACGACGACCCGCTCGGCGACCTGGCGCCGGCCCCGGGGACGTCCGACCTGCCCAGCCTGGCCACCCGGCTGAGGTCTGCGGGACTGGCAGTGAACCTGACCCTCGGCGAGGTCGACGCATTGCCCGAAGCGCTCGACCTCACCGTCTACCGGATCGTCCAGGAGTCGGTCACAAATGTCTTGAAACACGCGAACGCCGAACGTTGCTGGGTGTCGGTGCAGACCGCCGACGAGCTGGTCCGGGTCACCATCGCCGACAACGGCCGTGGCCGGCGGATCTCCGATCCGGCAGCCGGCGGCCACGGCATCATCGGGATGCGGGAACGGGTGACGATGTACGGCGGCACCTTCCGGGCGGGCCCGCGCCCCGAGGGCGGCTTCCAGGTGATCGCCGACCTGCCGTACGTTCCCCAGGAGGACGGGATGAGGAGATGACGACACGGGGAGACGGGACCCAGATGCGATACCGAACCGAACCGGCCGACCCGTCGGAGATCGCGGTGCTGCTGGCCGACGACCAGGCTCTGATCCGGGAGAGTTTCCGGGCTCTGCTCGACGCGTCGCCCGGGTTCGAACCGATCGGCGAGGCCGGCACCGGCTGCGAGGCCGTCCGGTCGGCCCGGGAACACCGGCCGGACGTGGTTCTGATGGATGTCCGGATGCCCGAGATGGACGGCATCGAGGCGACCCGCCGGATCTGCGCGGACCCGGAGCTGTCGTCGGTGCACGTCCTCATCCTGACCACCTTCGACCTGGACGAATACGTCTACGCCGCGCTGGCGGCCGGGGCGAGCGGGTTCCTGGTCAAGGACGCCGGCGCAAGCGAACTCCTGCACGGCATCAGGCTGGTCGCCGCGGGCGAGGCGCTGTTGGCCCCGTCCGCCACTCGCCGACTGATCGCCGCGTTCACCGGAACGGGCCCGTCGGGCGTCGGGCACGGGCCGGACGGCATCACCGAACGGGAACGCGAGGTGCTGGTGCTGATCGGCCGCGGGCTGTCCAACACCGAGATCGCCCGACAATTGCAGGTGGCACTCGGCACGGTGAAGACCCACGTGGGACGGCTGCTGCACAAGCTGGGCGCCCGGGACCGTGCCCAACTGGTGATCACTGCGTACGACTCCGGACTGGTGACGCCGCGCCGACCGCCCCTCGGTCGATGATCCTGGATCGATCGACGACAACGCCCGTGTCACGAGGCGTTGAGCGGCTCCCAGTGCCCCTCGGAGATCACCTCGACCCGGTCGCCGACCACCGTGATTGCGGTGTCGTCGTCGATCGCGTACGCCGGCCCGGTGATCTTCGTCGCCCAGCTGCGTGCACTGGCCAGGGTGTTCTCGGGCCAGTCGGGGTAGTCCAGGTGCGGGAAGATCGAGAAGTCGACGACACCCAGCGTCCGATCGTCCTCGGCTGCCGACCAGTCCACGAACTCGTCGCCGATCCGAGGAGTGAGCGCCATGCTTCCGGCGCTCAGCCCGACCCAGACCGTTTCGTCAAGGGACGGCAGCAGATCGGCCAGCCCGGACTGTCGCATCCAGTGCGCCAGGTAGGTCGCTTCGCCGCCGCCGACCAGCAGCACGTCGGCCTCCCGGACCCACGGGACCCAACGGTCCGCGCCGATGCTGGCCAGTGCCGTCAGCTCGAGAACTCCGACCGATTTCCAGCCCAGATCACACAGGCCGCCTGCGATGGCGTTGCGGACCGAGACCGGTGAACACGCGGGCTGGCCGTACTGGGCGGTCGGGATGAAGAGCGCGTCGGACTCCTCGATCGGTCGACCGAGCAGGTCGACCAGGGCGTCGGCGATGGTCCGGTTCGTGACACCGCCCGATGTCAGCAGCAGCTTCATGATGTCCTTCGCGTTCGTCGGTGATCAGCCTCATCATGCGTCATCGGCTGCTGGTCACCCCTGCGAATTGTGGACACTCGTCCGAGTTTCTGGCACGGCGAATCGTCACCGCGGCCGACCGTAGAACGGCCGAATGTCCAGAATTCCCGCCCTCAGAGCTCTGATCCGCCAGAAGATCGGCCGAGGGACTACGGCAGTTACGACGCGGCGAGCCGGAAGTCCTCGAAGTCGAAGCCGGGTGACACCAGGCAGCTGGCCAGCGCGTCCTGATCACCGGGCAGGGTCCGCTGCCAGACACCGGGCGGGATGATCAGCTGGGCCAGCTCTCCGGCGGCGAAATCGGCACCCAGCCGACGGACCGGTTGTTGATCATCGGGGCTTTCGCCGTCGCCGCCGAGCTGCAGATCGATGGTCCCCGGCCCCTGCCAGATCCAGATCTCGGTCGAGGCGACGACGTGCCAGGCCGATGATTCACCGGCTGCCAGCAGGAAGTTGATCAAGGTTGCGGCGGAGCGGGACACCGGACGGCCCGCCCGGTCGACCGACACCTCGGCATCGGATCGGAAGGTCTCGGCGAACCAGCCGCCCTCCGGATGTGCCGCGAGGTCGAGCTGTTCGGCGATCGGCGGGCGGTCTGGCATCGATCCTCCAGGGTGATTGGTGGCCCTTCGACAGGCTCAGGGTTCTTCGACAAGATCAGGGATCTTGGCGAGGGTGTCAGTTCTCCAGGGCAGCGAGCTGGCCGCAGGCCGCGGCGATCTCCTGACCGCGGGTGTCGCGGACGGTGCAGGCGACCCCGCCGGCGTTGACCCGGCGGACGAACTCCCGTTCGACCGGCTTCGGGCTGGCGTCCCATTTCGAGCCGGGGGTCGGGTTCAGCGGGATCACGTTCACGTGCACCAGTTGTCCCAGATGCTGGCGTAACCGTTTGGCCAGCAGGTCGGCCCGCCACGGATGGTCGTTGATGTCGCGGATCAAGGCGTACTCGATGGAGACTCGGCGGCCGGAGGTGTCGGCGTAGTAGCGGGCTGCCTCGAGCACCTCGTCGATCGACCACCGATTGTTCACCGGCACCAGGGTGTCGCGGAGTTCGTCGTCCGGAGTGTGCAGCGATACCGCGAGCCGGACCTGCATCTTTTCGTCGGCGAGCTTGCGGATCGCCGGTGCCAGGCCCACGGTCGACACCGTGACCGAACGCTGCGAGATGCCCAGGCCGGACGGCGCCGGCTCGGTGATCCGGCGGACCGCGGCGACCACCCGCTTGTAGTTGGCCAGCGGCTCGCCCATCCCCATGAAGACGATGTTGGACAGTCGACCCGGCGTCGGGGTACCGGACGAATCGGGCATCAGACCGTCCCGCATCACCGCCGCGGCAGACCGCACCTGGTCGACGATCTCGGCGGTCGACAGGTTGCGTTCCAGACCGCCCTGCCCGGTGGCGCAGAACGGACACGCCATCCCGCAGCCGGCCTGGCTGGAGATGCACAACGTCGCCCGATCCGGATAGCGCATCAGGACGCTCTCCACCAGCGTGCCGTCGTGTGCTCGGAGCAGCGCCTTGCGGGTGCTGCCGCCGTCGGCGGCCACCGAGCGGACCTCGGTGAACAGGGTCGGCATCAATTGACCGACCAACCGTTCCCGGGACGCGGCCGGGATGTCGGTCATCGCTTCCGGGTCGACGGTCAACCGGGAGAAGTAGTGGTTGGACAGCTGCTTGGCCCGGAACGGCTTCTCCCCCAGTGCCGCGACGGCCTCGGCCCGTTCGGCGGTGGTGAAGTCGGCGAGATGCTTCGGCGGCAGGCCACGTTTGGGCGCGTCGAAGACCAGCGGGAGAGTTGTCATAGCCGCACCATTGTCCCACGCACTCCCAGCGGCCCCAGAATCGCTCAGGATCGGCCGAAGAGCCGGATCTTGGCGAACATGTCGGCCAGCAGGAAGCGCACGTCGAACGATTCACAGACCTGGATCGGATGGCCGGAACCGACGACGTACTGACCTTGGGCGCCGAACCGCGGCGCCGGCACCGTACGCAGCCGGCCGGCAGCCGGGAACATCATCAACCCGATCGCCGGCGAGTCACCGAGCGAACGGGATTCGATCGGCTCGGCGTGCCAGGTCGCGTTCCACTCGACCAACTGGCGGATCAGATAGTCGGCCAGCTCGCTACTGCCGCCGATCGTGTCGATCAGTTCGGCGTAGCTCACCGACACCTTGGTGTAGACCGGCTGCGGCACCTGCCAGATCGTGATGCCGGAGTCGAAGACGACGTTGGCCGCCGCGATGTCGTTGGACAGGTTGAATTCGATCGTGGTCTCCGGCGGCGGCGCGGTGTAGTCGAAGCCACCGATCCAGATCACGATCACATCCCGGTCGACGATCGCCGGGTCGAGCAGGATCGCCGAAGCCATGTCGGTCAGCGGGCCGAGGAACGACACGTAGAGCGGATCGTCGGCGGTCGCCACCTTGCTCTCCTCGATGATCATCCGGGCGCCGGGCGAGTCGACCGCGGTCCGCTCGTGCGGAATCGGTGTGGCGGCACCGTCGGCGACCGGGACCTGCCCCGAACGACCCAGCAGCTCGAGCAGCAGGTCGATCTCCTCGCGGGACTCGGCCATGCTGCGTTGACTGCGCCGGGTGCCGAAGTGCGCCGGGATCAGCCCGCGGACATCGAACATCGGCGTCAACAGCCCGTGCACGATCGCGAACTGATCGTCCGCCTCGTTCTTGGCGTCGGTGTTGATGATCACCCGGCGGGTGCGCTTCGGCGTCGGTATCGCGGACACGCTGGCAGTGCTCACGTTTGGCTCTCCCTCTCGAAACTGGTGCCGACTTCCAGGATGCGACCGGTCAGGCCCACCGATCGTCGACCCGAGCGATCTTCCAGTAGGCGACGGCGATCAGCCAGACCACGGCGAACAGTCCGACGATCATGAAACCGACGTTGTCCAGGCTGATCCTCGCCACCGCATCGACAACAGTGTTGTGCCAACCGAGCTTGTCGTGCAGCACCGACACCACCTCGATGGTGCCGATCAGCAACGCCACCGCGACCGACAGCCCGGTGATCGTCAGGTTGTAGTAGATCTTGCGGACCGGTTTCAGGAACGCCCAGTCGTAGGCGACGCTCATCAGGATCCCGTCCAGACAGTCCAGCAGGCTCATGCCGCAGGCGAACAGCAACGGCAGCACCAAGATCGCGTACCACGGCAACCCGGTCGCCGCGCCGGTCCCGGCCAACACCAGCAGCGCCACCTCGGTGGCGGTGTCGAATCCGAGTCCGAACAGCAACCCGATCGGGAACATCTGCACCGGATGCTTGATCGCCCGGGTGATCGGAGCAAGGATCCGGGCCAGCAGTCCGCGGCTCTGCAGCTGGGCCTCCAACCGATCGCCGTCGAACTCGCCGCGGCGCATCCGCCAGAACACCCGGCCGATTCCGATCAGCGCCACCAGGTTGAGGATGCCGATCAGATACAGGAACAGCCCCGACGACATTGTGCCGATCACACCGAGGGTCTGCCGGACCGGCGAATCCTCGCTGAGCAAGTTGCCGACGGTATGCGCACCGGCACCGACCAACGCCGCCAGCACGAAGACGATCGTCGCGTGCCCCATCGCGAACCAGAAGCCGACCGACTTGGGTCGGCCGCCGTCGGAGCGCAGTTTGCGGGTGGTGTTGTCGATCGCGGCGATGTGATCGACGTCGAAGGCGTGCCGCAGGCCGTAGGTGTAGGCCGTGACGCCAAGGCCGACACCGAAGACGGTGTCGCCGATCCGATGATGCTGCGGGGCGATCACGGTGATCAACAATCCGAAACCGACGACGTGCAGAGCCAGGATGAAGCCGATCAGACCGGCGGCCTGCAGCCAGTCCCGTCGGGTCCAGGTGGTGATCAGACGGACAGGGTCGGTCGGGCGGACAGGGTTGGCCTCGGCCATCGGTGGCGATACTTCCTTCCGGGATGACGCGTCCCATCGACAAGGCTCGCATCCGGCGGGTCTGACTCCCGCAGCCATCGGCTGCGGTCACAGTGGCGCGACCGCGCCGGATTTTCACCGGCTTCCGTCCGTACGCGATATGAGGAGGCCGACTATAGCGGGCCATGATTGGATCGGGTCATGATCAGAGTCGGCATCTCGGGGTGGACCTATCAGCCCTGGCGAGGCAGCTTCTATCCCGCAGGCTTGCCGCACCGCCAAGAACTCGGCTACGCCGCCGAACGGCTCACCTCGATCGAGGTCAACGGCACCTTCTACGCGTTGCAGCGACCGAGCAGCTTCGCCAACTGGCGGGAACAGACGCCGGACGACTTCGTCTTCTCCGTCAAGGGCGGCCGGTTCATCACCCACATGAAGCGACTGCTCGACCCGCAGCTGTCGTTGGCGAATTTCTTCGCTTCCGGCCCGCTCGCTCTGGCCGACAAGCTCGGCCCGATGCTGTGGCAGCTGGCGCCCGATCTGACGTACGACGCCGGTCGGCTGACCGCCTTCTTCGACGCGTTGCCCCGCACCCACGCCGAAGCGATCGCGGTCGGGTCGGAGCACGATGACCGACTCGACCAGGATCGGGTGCACCTGCAGTCGGCGACTCCCGAGCGGCCGATCCGGCATGCCGTGGAGGTCCGCAACGACACCTTCAACACACCGGAGCTGATCGATCTGCTCCATGATCATCGGATCGCGCTGGTGATCGCCGACACCGCCGGTCGATGGCCGCAGATCGAGCAGCTCACCACCGACTTCGGTTATCTGCGACTGCACGGCGCCGACGAGCTGTACGTCAGTGGCTACCCGCCGAGTGCACTGGACGCCTGGGCCGACAAGATCAACTCCTGGGCCGACCAGGTGGACGACGTGTTCGTCTACTTCGACAACGACGCCAAGGTCCGGGCGCCGTACGACGCGATCGGTCTGATCGAGCGACTGTCCGAAAGCACGTCGTGAGACCGGACTTCTCGATCGCGGACGTGCTGCACGCGTACGGCCTGCCCGGCGAGGTCGTCGACGTCGCACCGATCGGGCGGGCCTGGTCCAACAGGGTCTACCGGCTCACCACGTCCGAAGGCCGTTACGCCGTCAAACAACTGCTCAACCCGTGGCGGGATCCGCACTGGAAGGATTGGCTGCTCGAGGCCGCCGCTTTCGAGTTGGCTGCTCACCGATCCGGTATCGCGATGCCGCGACCGATGCTGACGACTGACGGGTCGGTGCTCGCCGATCTTCCGGGCGAGCGGCCCAGTGTCCCTCGTCGAGAAGGCGTCACGGTACGGGTGCACGAGTGGGCCGACGGCGAACCGTGCGGCGACGGTCCGGTCTCACCCGAGATCGCTCACCGGGTCGGCGGGGACCTCGCGCGGATGCACGCACTCGATCATCATCCTGGCAGAGCCGACGTCTTCCCGGTCCATGATCAACAGACCATCGACGGCTGGGACGAACTGGTCGGCCGGGTCCGAACGGGCGATCCGGTGCTGGCCGACCGGGCGGCCGACGCGGCGCCCGTGGTCCGCGAGGTCGGCGAACTGCTGCGCGACGCCGTCACCGACTTCGGTGGCCAACCGATGAGCCACGGCGACGTCGATCAGAAGAACCTGATCATCACAGCCGGCGGTCCGGTGCTCTGCGACTGGGACGTCGCCGCACCCTGGCCGGCGCGGCAGGAGCTGGCCCGGACCGCCATGTCGCTGGCGGTCTGGCAGCATCGGGACGTTGCCCGTGCCGTGGTCGCCGGCTATCGCGCTGCTGGCGGCGACCCCGTCGACATCGGCCCCACCGATCTGGCGATCGACCTGCGGATCAGCCTGGACTGGCTCGGCCTGTGCCTGGAACGCGTCGCCGGTCTGCGTGATGACGGCGACCAACGTCGCGCCGAGGCCGTCACCGCCGTGCCGAGGCTGCTTGCTGAGCTGGAGCCGAGAGTCGACCGGGTGCTGAGCGTCCGCTCCTGGCTGGCCGGACGAAGTAGTGACTCACGGCACTAGCGCGTGGCTCACCGGCTGTCGATACTGGTGCCCAACCGGGCAGGGGGCCCGTTCGGGGCAAGGAGCAGGCAGATGGCGAACAACGCATGTTCGGCGGCTGCGCTCCGTCGTGCCGCCGTCTGCGGGACCCTCGCCGCCTCGATCTACAACACCCAGCCGTGGCATTTCCGACTCACCGCGAGCACCCTGCAACTGTGGTCCGATCCGGAACGACAGTTGCTGGCGCACGACCCGGAGGGTCGGTTGCTGATCATGAGTTGCGGATGCGCGCTGTTCAACGCTCGTGCTGCGCTGGCCGCCGAAGGCATCGGTGTCAGTGTCCGACGACACGAGTCCGACGAGCGGCCGAGCGCTCGGTCACGTCTGCTGGCGACGGTGACGGTCTCCGACGACCAGCCCGCTGACAGCACAGGGATCGGCGACCTGGCGCTGGTCGCCGACGCCCGCCGCACGAACCGGCAACCGTTCACCGATGCCGACGTCCCGGCGGATCTGCTGCAGCGGCTACCGATCGCCGCCCTCGCCGAGGGCGCGGTCCTGGTCCCGCTGGTCGGTGATCAACCGAGGACGCTGCGCGAGCTCACCGAGCGGGCCGTTGCGATGAGTACGGCCGAGCCGAGCCACCGCGCCGAACGACGGGCCTGGTCGGTCACCGCCGGCTACTCTCCGACGCCGACCGACGACCCGGCCGTGTTGACCGACCCGTCCGGCGGACTGCCGATGCTGCTGTGTGCCCGGACCGAGTCGGCTCCGGACTGGATGCGTGCCGGTGAGGCCCTGCAACGCGTCCTGCTGGAACTGACCGGCCGCCGACTCCAGGCCGGCCTGTCCAGCGATGCCGCCCAGGTTCCGGCGATCCGGCAACGACTGCGGACGGCCATGGGGCTCACCGTCGATCCGATCGTGGTCCTGCAGATCGGCCACGCACCTCCCAGTCCGGCCACCCGCCGTCGCCGGCTGGTGGATGTCATCGTCGAGTCGGGCGGCGAAGGCACAGTCGAGCAACAGGCGGCAACGGCGTAATCTGGCGGGCATGTCCGGACAGCCTGATCCTGACCTCCGGTCATCGGACGGACAGACGTCCGAGCTCGACGAACTGATCGAC
The DNA here is from genome assembly GCF_900105385.1 of Microlunatus soli. Classification (NCBI taxonomy): domain Bacteria; kingdom Bacillati; phylum Actinomycetota; class Actinomycetes; order Propionibacteriales; family Propionibacteriaceae; genus Microlunatus; species Microlunatus soli. The sequence continues at coordinate 696,948 of NZ_LT629772.1, forward strand.
CAGATCGTCGATCCCGGATCCGCGTCCGACCCGGCCCTGGAACGCCTGCGGTCTCTGGTGCTGGCGATCGAGACGATCAGCAGCGACCTGTCGTTGGAGCAGGTGTTGCTGCGGCTCACCGACTCCGCGCGCACATTGTCCGGCGCCCGGTACGCCGCTCTGGGAGTGATCTCGGAGGATCGGAGGTTGGAACGCTTCCTCCATGTCGGGATCGACGCCGAGACGGTCGCCGAGATCGGCCATCTCCCGGAGGGCAAGGGGCTGCTGGGTGCCCTGATCGACGACCCGGTCGCGATCCGGCTGCGTGACCTGACCGACGACCCACGGTCGGTCGGCTTTCCACCGAACCATCCGCCGATGGATTCGTTCCTCGGGGTGCCGATCCATGTCCGCGACGAGGTCTACGGCAACCTCTATCTGGCCAACAGCTCGCGCGGCGAGTTCAGCGCCGCCGACGAAGAACTGGTCAGGATGCTGGCCGGTGCGGCCGGTAACGCGATCAGCAATGCACGGGTGTATCAGGAGGCTCAGCTGCAGCAGCGCTGGCTGCAGGCCTCCAACGACGTCCACGGGCAACTGTTCAGCACCGCCGGCGAGGACCCGTTGCATGTCATCGCGCAACGGACCATCGAGATCTCCGATGCCGACCTGGTGTCGGTCGCGTTGCTGGCCCCGGATCGGGCGACCGTGGTGATCGAGTACGCCATCGGCGAGGGAGCCGACAACCTGTTGGCCCGACGGTTCAGCCTGAGCGACACGCTGGCGGGCAGTGTGATCACCACCGGCAGCCCGGTGATGGCTCGGGACGGCGCGAGCCTGGCCACCCAACCGGTGACGCAACGGATCGGCGTGCTCGACACCGGCCCGATCATCGTGCTGCCACTCGGAGGGCCGGAAGACGCCCGTGGCGTGTTGAGTCTGGCGCGGCGTCGTGGTCGTCATCCGTTCACCACCGTGGAGATGTCGATGGCTGCCGGTTTCGCCGCGCACGCCAGTATCGCCCTGGAGATCGCCGACGCCCGTGACGCCGAGCAGAAGATGATCATGCTGGAGGATCGGCAGCGGATCGCCCGCGACCTCCATGATCATGTCATCCAGGAACTGTTCGGTGTCGGCCTCAGTTTGGAGAGCATCGCCAGCCGGCTCGGCGATCTCGATCCGAATGCCGAGTTACTCCGCCAGCGGGTCGATGATCTTGATCGGGCGATCCGCCGGATCAGGACCAGCATCTTTGCCCTGCACAGCGATGCCCGGACTCCGCCCAACGGCCTGCGACAACAGCTGCTGGCTGCGGTCGACGGGGTCGTCCCGGCGCTGGGATTTCGTCCGAGCGTCGCGGTCACCGGACTGGTCGAGGTGTCGCTCGGCGAGCCGATCAGCGGCGAGGCGGTCGACTGCGTACGGCAGTTGCTCGGCTCGGTCGTCGAGCACGCGCAGGCAACCGATGCCGCGGTCGAGGTCAAGCTGGACGGCAGCCGGCTGACGATCACGGTCACCGACAATGGCCCGACCCCGATCTCCGACGAGCGCACCGCGGCTCTGACCGAGCTGGCCGCGCAGGCCGAGCGACGCCGTGGTCGACTCACCCTGTCCGCTGACCCCGGCGGCGGTACGGTGGCGACCTGGAGTGTGGAGGTGCCATGACCGAACCGATCCGGATCTTCCTGCTGGATGATCATGAGGTTGTCCGGCACGGCATCTCGGAGTTGCTCGCCGCCGTACCGGGCCTGGAGATCGTCGGCGAGGCGGCGACCGTCGCCGAGGCGGTTCCCCGCGTGCTGGCCATCAGACCCGACGTGGCTGTCCTGGACATGCGGCTGCCCGACGGCAGCGGAATCGATGCCTGCCGCGACATCCGGTCGGCTGCTCCGGCGACGCATTGCCTGATCCTGACCTCCTACGATGATCATGACGCCGTGCTGAGCGCGGTGCTCGCCGGTGCGTCCGGCTATGTGCTGAAGGAGGTCCGCACCTCGGGCCTGGTCGACGCCATCCGGCAGGTGGCCGCCGGGCGGTCCTTGATCGATCCCGCCGTGGCGTCGCAGGTGGTGCAGCGGGTGGTCACCGAGCAGTCCACCGATCCGCGTCTGAAGGGCCTGAGTGCTCGGGAGCGGGAAGTCCTCGACCTGATTGCCGACGGGCTGACCAACCGGCAGATCGGCGAGCGGCTGTTCCTGTCGGAGAAGACGGTGAAGAACTACACCTCGCGATTGTTCGCCAAGCTGGGTGTCGAGCGCCGTAGCCAGGCCGCGGTGATCGGCGCCGAGTTGCGCCACCGCTGACCAGTGCGCAGCGCGAACGGTTCAGGCCGGATCGAACTCGTCGACCGGAACCCGCGTTCCCCTTTCGTGTGAGGCGATCGCGGCCGTTGCCAGCTGCAGCGCGCGACGACCGGCGGCGGCCGGGACCGGCGGCGGGCCGTCGGCTCTCAGGGCTGCCAGCAGCGCGTCGACGTACCGATCGAAGGTGTGCCGGAAGGATCGCGCATCGTCGCCGAAGTAGCCCGGCTGCCAGACCCGGGCGGTCTCGTCACCGTGGCTGGAGACCGTCAGCCGCTGCACGGTGTCATGGATCGTCGCCCGACCCTTGGTGCCATTGATCTCGATCAGCTGGCTGTCGGGAAAGGCGTAAGAGGAATCGTAGCTGCCGAGCAGGGTGCCGACCGCTCCGGAGGTGAAGGACAGGGCCAGCGCGACCGTGCTACAGGCGCCATAGGTGTGATCGGCCATCTGAGCTGCGACGGTGTCGATCGGGCCACCGAGTTGCTCCAGTAGGTCGAAGCCGTGGCACTGGGTCTCGATCAGGTTGGCGTGCGGCGATCGACCGATATTGGCCTCGCCGCCGAATCGCCAGGTCAGGAAGACAAGATCACCCAGTGCCCCGGCGTCGATCTCGGCCTTGGCCCGCTGCACCGCTTCGGCGTAACGGTGGTTGAAGTTGATCGCGAAGAAGATCTGCTGCCGTTCGGCCCGGGCGAGCAGGTCGTCGGCCTCGGAGAGATCGAAGACCAACGGCTTTTCCACCAGTAGGTTCATCCCGGAGTCGATCAAGAACCGAGTGGTCCGATAATGATCTTCGTTCGGCAGACAGACGGTGACCAGATCCGGTGTGGTCTCGGTGATCATCTGGTGCAGGTCGGTGTAGCCGACACTGCCGTAGGCGGCCGCCCGCCGATTGGTGCGGTCGACGGTTCGGCCGGCGACGGCGACCAGTTCGCAGTCGTCGCGGCCGGCGAAGATCCGGGCATGCTGTTCACCCCAGCCGCCGGCGCCGACCACCGCAACCCGCAGCGGCCGGTCCGCCGCGATCATGATCGTTCCCCCTTCAGAGATCGTTGCTGGGTGACGACGACCTTGCCGCTGCGGCCGGAGAAGAACGTGCCGAACGCCTCGTCGATGTCGGAGACGTCGAAGCGATGCGTGATCACCCGGGAGATGTAGTCCTGTTCGGCCAGCAACAGATCGAGATTGCCGGGCAACTCGTCGAAGCGGAAATACTCGCTGCCGAGTACGGCCCGTTCCGGGGCGATCAGATCGCCGGAGACGTCGAGACTCATACCTTCGCCGTGGCCGACACAGATCAACCCGCCCCGCTTGCTGCTGGCGGCCAGGCCCAGTTCCCGGGCCTGTTGCCGGCCGGAGGTATCAAAGCTGATGTCGGCGCCGCAGGCCAGCACAGCGTCCCGGTCGTCGGCCGGCACCGGGACCGCGCCCAGGCTCTCGGCGAAGTCCAGCCGCCAGCGGCTGACATCGGAGACGGTCACCGGTAGGTCGCGGCCGAGCCGCACCTTGAGCATCACCAGCAGGCCGAGCCCGATGGGCCCCGCGCCGGCGACGTAGGCGGCCTCGATGTCGGAGCGCAGCAGCCGGGCCCGGGCGATGGCGTGCGAACTGGTGCCCATCACGTCCAGCAGCATGGTGGCCGTCGCCGGATCGAGATCGGCGGGGACGGCGAAGAAGTTGCTCTCGTGCACCACGGCATACGGCCCGTAGCCGCCGTCGGTGTTCTGACCGACGTCGCCCCGCTTGGCCAGGCACTGATTGGTCGCGCCGAACCGGCAGCTGCGGCAGGCACCGCAGAAATCCATCAGGTAGATCACACCGGCGGTACCGACCGCGATCGTGGTGTCGGAGCCGACCGATTCGACCACGCCGGCGGCCTCATGCCCGGGAACGATCGCGCTGCCGTCGTAGAACTCATGGCGGTCGGTGCCACAGATCGCATTCGCGGTGATCGCGATCCGCAGCTGACCCGGACCGGGTTCGGGATAACGGTGATCCTGCCACCGGATGGTGGCCCGGCCGGGAAACCGGGGCACGCGCGCCGAGACCGGCACTGGTCCTCCTCGATGAAACTTCGGCAACATGTTTCCCAAAGCTTACGGAGGATCGAATCGACACGTCAACGGGTGCGAAGCGAGGTGTGGGACCGGGCCGCCCGCCGGGCAACCGCTACCCTGTTTCCGGAAAACGTAGGCAGGAGGACATGTGGCCGACACGACGCCGACCACCGGGCACCGCGGACCCGACCACCGGGCAACGGTACGCGACGTCGCGCGCCGGGCCGGTGTCTCCCCCGGGACCGTCTCGAAGGCGTTGAACGGGACCGGACAGATCAGCTCCGCGACCCGGGAGCGGATCAGGTCCGCCGCCGCCGAGCTCGACTTCCGTCCGAACGCGTTGGCCCGGAGCGTCTTCGGACGGCGCAGTTTCACCGTCGGGGTGATCACCACCGACAGCTTCGAACGCTTCAGTGTGCCGGTGATGCTCGGCGCGGAGGACGCCTTGGGCGCCGGTCGGATGTCGGTCTTCCTGTGCGACAGCCGCGGTGACCCGATCCGCGAACGGCACTACGTCGAGGTCCTGTTGGAACGCCGCGTGGACGGCTTCATCGTGACCGGGCGCAGCTCCAATCAGCGGCCACCGCTGGCCGGCACCGGCGACCTCCCGGTCGTCTACGCCCTCACCCCGTCCGCCGATCAGCAGGACTGTTCGGTGGTGGTCGACGATCGGACTTCCGGCACGCTGGCCGGCGAACACCTGCTGCGGTTGGGCCGTCGGCAGATCGCGCACGTCACCGGTCCCGACGACTTCGATGCGGTCCATCAACGGCTCGCCGGGCTGCGTACGGCATTGCAGGCGGGTGACGCGACATTGGTCGGCGCACCGATGTTCGGTGGCTGGACCGAGGCCTGGGGTCGACAGGCCACCCAGATCCTGCTGCGTGCACACCCGGAGATCGACGCCGTGCATTACGGCAGCGACCTGCTCGCTCGGGGCGGCATCGACGCACTGCGTGACCTTGGTCGGCGGATCCCGGAGGACGTCGCGATCACCGGCACCGACAACTGGGAGCTGCTCACCGAGGGCGCGAGACCGCCGTTGACCTCGGTCGACATGGGGTTGGCCGAGGTCGGCCGGACCGCAGCACATCGACTGCTGGACGCCATCGACGGCCGCCCGCACGCGGGCCGCGAACAGGTCGGCTGCCACCTCGTCGTCCGTGCCTCGACCGACGGGACGGCCTGACCCGGGAGCACCCCAGGTCCCGGTCCGATGTCACGCCGATTGGTGCTCCGGGTTGTGGTCGTCGGTGTCCGGGCGGGTGTACGTCAGCGCCAGGTTGCCTCGCGGGAAGGACTTCACCTCGACCAGCTTCAGGCGGGTGAAATCGGTGAACAGCGGACGGCCGCCGCCGTGCGCGACCGGAGCGATCAGCAGGTGGTACTCGTCGACGAGATCGGCACGGACCAGGGCCTGGGCGAAACGAACGCCACCGTGCGCCAGGATCGGACCACCGTCCTGTTCCTTCAGGGCCGCGATCTCGGTCGCCAGGTCTCCCGAGCACACCGTTGTCGTCGCCCACGGCGTCTCGATCGGCGTACGGGAGAAGACCACCTTCGGGATGCTGTTCATCGCTTCGGCCTCCGGGCCGTCCTGGAACGGCCAGTGTCCCGCCATGTCGCGATAGGCCTGTGCACCCATCGCGTGCACGCCCGCGCTGCCGAGCACCTCGGCCATGTGCGTAACGAATTCCGGGTCCTCGTCGTAGGGCACGAAGAAGTCGTCGGGCACTCCGGGCGGCGGCGCACCGTAGCCGTCGAGGGACAGACTGTGCCGAAGGATGAGAGATCGCACGAGATACTCCTGTCGGTAGGACGACGTGGGGCCGACTCGACTCTGCTACTGCCACGTCGAACGCGATCCCTCGGATTCGACACGCGGGCCGTCGTCGTCGGCCAGCTGCCCGCAGCTCCCGGCTCCGCTGTCGGTCGAGTCCCAACGCCCGTGGACGGTTCCGGCTGCCTGTCGGTCTATCAAGATCAACAAGCGTCCGCAACCGGATCGGCCACTGGGCGAAATGACGGCGTGGACATCGCCCCGCGAAGATGGGATCTCATCGCGGCTCGGTCCGGGGTCCTGTGGCGCCGGATCGTCCGATGTCGCCGCCTCCGGCACGATCAGCCCGCATCGGGTTCGGCGTGCTCACCGTGGTCAGTACCGGGGATGCTCCTATGCTCGAGCCTGCAACTGAGGAGCCGAGCGCAGGCGGCGCTTGCGCTGGCTGCCGAGGCGATTGAACTTGTTTGAGCAGCGCGGAGCGAGTCCGAGCAGATTGAGCGGAGGTGGGCGCATGTCGGCGACGAAGCTCCTGGTGCTCGGTATCGTGCACCTGTCCGGCGGCGCGCACGGCTACCAGGTGCGGTCCGAGCTACAAAGCTGGCGCGCGGAAATCTGGGCCAAGATCAACCCCGGCTCGGTCTATCACGCGCTCAAGAAGGCTGCCGCCGACGGACTCCTCACCGAGCAGGCCGAGCCCGGCAAGTCCGGCCCGGAGCGCATCCTGTACCGCGTGACTGCTCGGGGACGTGACGAGATGGTCGAACTGGTCCGCGACGGTCTGCGGCGCACCCATGACGCGGACATGCTCAACGCGGCTATCGCCATGTTGCCCATGCTGACCAGGACAGATGCCATCGCCCAGGTCAACGAGCGGGTCGCGCGCCTGGAGGCGGAGCTCGTAGAGCAGGCCACGTGGCGGGAGCACCCCAATCCGGAATCTCCCGAGCACGTCCGCGAGCAGGCCGAACTGTGGGCGGGACAGGCACGCACCGAACTGGAGTGGGCGAAGAGCCTGAGCGAACGACTGTCTGAGGGCGCCTACACCATGGCCGATGATCCGGGTTCGTGGCGAACGGGTCCCCGCTCACCTCAACCTGCGTTCTAATCAAACTTGACTAGACGTTCCTCGTGGTGCATTCTGGGCAAGTAATCAAACTTGACTAGTCTCACCAATCCGTTCGCATCACTGAGCGAAGGAATCGAACCATGAGGACGTTCGCGATCGAGACGAGAGGGTTGAACAAGACCTTCGGCAAGACCCCCGCGGTCGCCGGTTTGGCCCCTCCGCCACTTGCACTTCGGGCCGGTTTCGGGAGTTCGGGGTCTTGTACCGGTGATGGCGTTGGCCGAGTGGGCCGGGTTGTCGGAGTAGCCGAGCAGCAAACCCACGTAACTCAATCCTGGTCGACATGCTCCGACGGTGACGACCACACATCGAGAAATGGAGAGAAGCCGTGAACGAGATGACACTTCGTGTGACGTCCGCCGACGGTACGAGGATCGCCTACGACCGGAAAGGCACTGGCCCGGCGGTGATCCTCGTCGGCGGCACCCTGGACGACGGCGCTGAGAACGCGCCACTGGCCCGGCTCCTTGCCAACCATTTCACGGTCTACAACTACGCACGACGCGGCCGGGGCGCCAGCGGCAATACACCGCCGTACGCCGTGGCGCGGGAGGTGGAAGACCTCGACGCGCTGATTGCGACAGCCGGCGGCTCAGCTCACGTGTACGGCGCCTCATCCGGCGGCGCCCTCGCGCTGGAGGCAGCAGCGGCCGGTTCGGCGATCGACAAGATCGCGGTGTGGGATGTGCCGTACGTGATCGGGGACGACCTGTGGCCGAGGTTCAACCAGTACATCGCGGACACCGACGAGGCATACAAAGCCGGCCGGGACGAGGAGCTCCTGGAACTGTTCATGAGGCTTACCGGCGGACCCGACGCGGACATCGCGGCTGGCAAACAGCACCCGCTCTGGGCCTCGTCCGTCGCGCTCGCCCACACGCTCGTCAAAGACACCGTGATCATGAGTGGCTACAAGATCCCCACGAACCGACTTGCCCGCATCACTCAGTCGGTCCTGGTGACCACCGAAGGTCCGGCCACCGAGCCCCAGTTCGCAGGCCTCCCGACCGACTTCTTCGACCGTTCCGCGAAAGCGATAACCGCTGCCATCGCCCAGACCGAACGACACACGCTCGACGGGCAGGGGCACGTCGTCGCCCCCGAACTCATGGCCCGTGTACTGAGGACGTTCTTCAACCAGTAACCCGTCGACTGATCAGGTCGCGACCGTGGGTCGCTTCGGAACGCGGGCCCATCGGCCACGTCAGCATCGGTCGGTGAGCGGCGACTCCTGAGTTCTGGAGTCGCGCCGCGTGTTGGGAAGAAGGACCGGCGTCCGTGAACGCCGGCGCCAGGACCTCTCAAGGCTCCGGGGTCATGCGGAACAAGATGGGGACACGACGAGGAGAGACGATGAGCGAGCTCACCACCGGGCAGCCGGCCAGCACACCGACCTGGATCGACCTCGGCATCCCGGATCTCGACCGCGCGATGACCTTCTACGGCGCGTTGTTCGGCTGGGAGTTCGATGTGGGACCGGCAGAGTTCGGCCACTTCACCCAGTGTTTGCTACACCTTGGATGCCAACCCGGACCTGCCCGAGCTCGACTTCACGTTCCTACCTTGTTCAGCGCACTCCTAGCCGTGGCAGCCAGACCTTCATCGGTCCGGCGCCTCGGTTGCCCCACTGGAAGTACGGCAGCGCCCGGAGCCGCACCGGGGTCGGTTCGGCGATGCCGGTGGCCGGACCGTACAGCTCGACCGGGTCGGGCATCGCCCATCCGTCGGCGATGATCATCGGGATGCCGTCCAGCACCGCGCCGTCGTTCACCTCGGTCAACCGAGCACCGGCCGATTCATGATCATCGGCATCATGATCATCAGCCCCAAGATCATCGACCAGGCCAAGATCATCGACCAGGACCCCGGCGGGCTGATCGACCTGTTCGACGGCGTAGAGCAGCGGCCCGCGGGCGATCGCGACCGATCCCCGGATACCCTCCACACGAGGGTGGCCGCGGAGCAGCCGAGGCTGCACCGGCAGCTCGAGCTCGAGTCGATCGCCGGTGGCCCAGGTCCGGCGCAGCGCCACGTACTCCCCTGCCGGCGCCTGCTGCCCATCCATCGTCTGCTGCCCATCCGCCGTCGACGGCCCGCCGCTGCTGATCCGGACGGTGGCGCCGGCCGCCCAGCCGGGGATCCGCAGCTCGATCGCGGTCGGCCGGTCCGGTGCCTCGTCGACGGTCAGCACAATCCGTCCGTCGCGGGGATAGTCGGTCTCGACGGTCAGCGCGATCGTCCCGGTCCCGAGGTCGGCCCGGACCGTCCCGGCACCGTACTGGTGGATCTGGACGGCTTCATCGGTGGACGTCGCGACGTAGTGCTGCAGCGAGGCCAGGGTGCGCATCAGGTTGGTCGGGCAACAGCTGGTGCCGAACCAGGGTTTGCGGCCCTGGCTGGGTGCACGTTCGTCGGTGTCGCCGGAGTCGGCCCGGACCTGGAGCGCGTTGACGTAGAAGAAGCGGGTGCGGTCCAGCGACACTCCCGGCAGTACGGCGTTGTAGAGCTGCCATTCGAAGAGGTCGGCGTAGCGGGCCTTCCCGGTCGCGAGCAGCAGCCGCCAGTTCCATTGCAGGCCGGCGATGGCGGCGCAGGTCTCGCCGTAGCCGACGTCGGACGGCAGCTCGTACGGGTTGCCGAACGCCTCCCCCTCCCAGCGGCTGCCCAGCCCGCCGGTGACGTACATCTTGGTCCGGGTCATCTGCTCCCATTGCGATTCCAGCGCCGCCAGCAGTGCATCGTCTGCGGTCTCGATCGCGACATCGGTGGCGCCGGCTGCGAGATAGACCGCCCGCACCGCATGGCCTTCCGGCGAACGGGTCTGCCGCACCGGCACCCGATCGGAGAGGTAGCAGGCCCGACGTTCGTCGTCAGGGGCGAGCAGCCGGTGTCCACGGGCGTCGACGAAATAGCGCGCCTGATCGAGGTAGCGCTGCTCGCCGGTCACCCGGTACAGCTCGACCAGTCCCATCTCGGCGACCGGATGTCCGCAGCAGCCGGGCTGCTGGCCCGGTGCGGTACCGAACTCGCGGCACAGGTGATCCGCGGTCCGCCGAGCCACCTCGAGCAACGCGGTCCGGCCGGTCGCCCGATACTGCGCGACCGCGGACTGCAGCAGCGCGCCGTTGTTGAAGATCTCGTGATCGAAGTCCAGATTTCGGTAGCGCTCCGGCCGGCAGCCGTTCTGGACGTAGCTGTTCAGGTAGCCGTCCGGTGCCTGCGCTCCGGCGATCTCGGCGGTGTGCTCGGCCAGCCAGTCGGCCGTCAGGTCGGCGGCGCCGCGACCGGCCTGCCAGGCAACGGCCTCGAGCCATTTGTAGGCTTCGCCGTCCTCGTAGCAGGGCCCGTGATACGCAGCCTGTGCGGTCTGCGGATCGGGTACCGGTTGGCTGCCGCGCGGCACCTGGCGGAAGTTCTGCCAGGCACCCTGGTCCCGCAGGTGACTGTCCCCCATCGGGATCGACACCTCGGCATTGGCCTGCTGCAGTGCGCCGAGGAAGCCGTCGCCGAGTACAACCGAGCGCAGGCTCAGCGGGTGCAGGGCGGTTGCTCGGACCGGCGCCACCGGGCCGGCACCGAGGCTGCGCAGTGCGCCTTCCGGCCGGCTGTCGGTGCTGGCTGGCCGGCCGTTGCTCGCCGGCGTGGTCTGCGTCATTGCCGCATCATGGCAGCCCGCGGCACCCTACGGCAACATGTTGCCGTGTGTTTCTGCGGTGGCAGACGATCAGCCGCCGGGGATCAGCAGGTACATGATCAACCAGGCCACCGGTGCGGCCAGTAGCAGCGAGTCGAGCCGATCCATCACGCCGCCATGGCCGGGCAGGAAGCTGCTCATGTCCTTGATCCCGAGATCACGCTTGATCAGCGATTCGACCAGGTCACCGACGGTGCCGACCGTGACCAGCAGCGGCCCCATGATCAACCCGACCCACCAGGGCGCCTGCAGGCCGAAGATCGCCATCAGGATCGCCGCGGTGGTCGCGAACACGATCGAGCCGGCGAAGCCCTCCCAGGACTTCTTCGGGCTGATCACCGGCGCCATCGGGTGCCGGCCGAAGAGCACGCCCCCGACGTAGCCGCCGAGATCGCTCATCACCACGACCAGGATGAACGTGACGACCCGGGCCACACCCTGCTCGCCGGACAGCATCAGCGAGGCGAACGACCCGAGCAGCGGCACGTACGCGATCAGGAACAGGTTGGCCGAGGCGTCGGCGAGGTAGCCGTCCGAGCCGCGGGGCATCCGCCAGGCCAGCGAGACGATCGCCGTCAGGCCCAGCACTCCGAGCAGTACTGCGTTGCCGCTCAACGGCGTGGTGCCGTCGATCGACGGCACGTAGTGCGCCAGATAAGGAAGGATCACCGCACAGCCCGACCCGATCGCGATCGGCACGGTGGCGGTGCTGATCCCGCGGCGGCGGAAGTTCTGACCGAGCTCGATGGTCGCCAAGATCACCAACGCGGCCATGATCAGGATGAACCCGAGCCGGAAGAAGAGCAGCGAGGCGATGATCGACCCGCCGAGCAGTACGCCGGTGATGATCGCCGCGCGGAGATCGCGACCGACCCGGCCGTAGTCGACCGGCGGCCGGGCAGCGACCCAGGCCGGCAGCTGCGGATCGTCGTCGCCCGCCGAACCCGAGTGGGCTGAACCGGGACCCGACGGGCCTGAATTGTCCGGCGTTCGGGGCGTCGACTGTTCCTGCGACGGCGATACGTCGTCGGCAGCGTCGTTCGGTGAGTCCGCCTCGGCAGCCACTCAGACCTCGAGGAGTTCTGATTCCTTGTTCTTCAGCAGGTCGTCGATCACGTCGGTGTTCTTCTTGGTGACCGAGTCCAGCTGCTTCTCCGCCCGGTTCGCCTCGTCCTCGCCCACCTCGGAATCCTTGACCAGCTTGTCGATGCCGTCCTTGGCCGTCCGCCGGATACTGCGGACCGACACCCGGCCCTCCTCGGCCTTGGTGCGCGCCAGCTTGATGTACTCCTTGCGACGCTCCTCGGTGAGCTCCGGCAGCGTGACCCGGATGACGTTGCCGTCGTCGGTCGGGTTGACGCCGAGGTCGGAGTCGCGGATCGCCTTCTCGATGCCCGGCATCGCGGCCCGGTCGTACGGGGTGATCATGATCATCCGCGCTTCCGGCGCCTGGAAGCTGGCCAGCTGCTGGATCGGGGTCGGGGTGCCGTAGTAGTCGGCGGTGAGCTTGTTGAACATCGCCGGGTGGGCCCGGCCGGTCCGGATCGCGGCGAACTCCTCCTTGGCAAATTCGATGGCCTTGGCCATCTTCTGTTCAGCGTCAGAGATGATGTCGGCGATCACGGTAGTTCTCCTCGCGAGCTGTTCGGTCTCGTGCTCAGGTCGTTCTTCGGTCTACAGGCTTGATTGTCCTTGATCGGCGATGCCGAAGCCCAACCGGGGTCAGGCGTGCACCGTGGTACCGATCTTCTCACCTGCGACAACCGCCTCGATGCTGCCGGCGGCGTCCAGGCCGAAGAAGATCATCGGAAGCTTGTAGTCCCGGGCCATGCTGATCGCGGTCGCGTCGGCGACCTTGAGGTCGCGGGCCAGGAACTCGTCGTAGGTCAGCTCGTCGAACTTGATGGCGGCGGGATTCTGCCGCGGGTCGGAGTCGTAGACGCCGTCAACCCCCTGCTTGCCCATCAACAGCACTTCGGCACCGATCTCCAGCGCGCGCTGGGCGGCGACGGTGTCGGTGGAGAAGTACGGCATCCCCGAGCCGGCACCGAAGATCACCACCCGGCCCTTCTCCAGATGCCGCTCGGCCCGCCGCGGGATGTAGGGCTCGGCCACCTGACCCATGGTGATCGCGGTCTGCACCCGGGTCTGCACGCCCTCCTTCTCACAGAAGTCCTGCAGCGCCAGGCAGTTCATCACCGTTCCGAGCATGCCCATGTAGTCGGCGCGGTCACGTTCCATCCCGCGCTGCTGCAACTCGGCGCCGCGGAAGAAGTTGCCGCCGCCGACCACGATCGCCACCTGAACGCCGAGGTCGCTGACCGCCTTGATCTGCTTGGCGACGCTGGCGATCACGTCCGGGTCGACACCGACCCGGCCGCCGCCGAACACCTCACCGGAGAGCTTCAGCAGGACCCGCTTGTACGGCGCCCTCCCGGCTGCTTTCGTCGGGCCGTCGGTCATGAATTGCCTCCTGATCGGTTCGTTGCAGCCTGATCGGTTTCGTTGCAGATGGTCTCACGGGTGCGGACATGAAACATGCGCTGTGCGACACCCGAATCGTGTGTCTCACAGCGCATGTCCGGTCAGCTGTTCAGCTACCTCAGGCCCCGGCCTCGAACCGGACGAACCGGGTCACGGTCACGCCGGCGGCTTCGAGCTGCTTGCCGACCGAGGACTTCGGATCGGTGACCGACGGCTGCTCCAGCAGCACGACGTCCTTGAAGTAGGAGTTCACCCGGCCCTCGACGATCTTGCTGATCGCCTGCTCCGGCTTGCCCTGCTCACGGGCGGCCTCCTCGGCGACCCGACGCTCCCGGTCGACCTCGTCGGCCGGCACCTCGTCCCGGTTGAGGTAGTTCGGGCGCATCGCGGCGGCCTGACGGGCAACGGCCTTGGCCGCGTCCTCGTCGTCACCCTCGTACTCCACCAGGACACCGATCTGCGGGGGCAGGTCGGGGTCGCGGCGGTGCAGGTAGACCGCGCTCTTGCCGGACACGTACGCCGATCCACCGAGCTCGAGCGCCTCACCGATCGTCGCGGCCAGGCCGGTCACGGCGTCGGCGACGGTCTGTCCGGAGGACAGCGTGACGGCCTTGCCTGCCTCCACCCCGTCGGCCTTGGCGGCGGCAACCGCCTTGACGATCTCGTCGGCCAGCGACTGGAACTCGCCGTTCTTGGCGACGAAGTCGGTCTCGGCGGCGAGCTTGATCAGCGCGCCGTCGGCCGCGGCCACCAGACCGTTGTCCGCCGACCGCTCGGCACCGCGCTTGGCGGCCTTGGCGGCGCCGGAGACACGGAGCAGGTCCTTGGCCTTCTCGAAGTCGCCGTCGGCCTCGGTGAGTGCCTTCTTGGCATCCATCATTCCGGCGCCGGTGGCGTCCCGGAGCTTCTTCACATCAGCTGCGGCAATAGTTGCCATGCTCTTGTTCGTCCTCGTTCTACTCGTGACTGGCTCGGACCGGCCGAGCCTTGCGTACGGGAGTGGTCTCAGTTGCCTTCGGCCGGATCGGCCGCGCGCGTGGCCTCGGCGGCCGGGGTCTCGGCGGCCGGGGCGTCGGCAGCACGGCGGGCGGCCGGGGCGTCTGCGGACTCGGCGGCCGGGGTCTCGGTCGCAGCAGCCTCAGCGGCCGGGGTGGCGGCATCGGCCAGCGCGGCAGCCTGCGGATCGGTCGCCTCGGTCTTCTCCTCCGGGCTCTGTGCCAGCAGTTCACGCTCCCAGTCGGGCATCGGCTCGTTGCTGGACTCCTGCTCGCCGGACTGTCCACCGGAGCGCGCCATCAGACCGTCGGCGACGGCGTCGGCGAGCACCCGGGTGAGCAGCGAGACCGAGCGGATCGCGTCGTCGTTGCCCGGGATGGCGTAGTCGACCTCGTCGGGATCGCAGTTGGTGTCCAGGATCGCGATCACCGGGATGTGCAGCTTGCGCGCCTCGTCGACGGCCAGGTGCTCCTTCTTGGTGTCGACGATCCAGACCGCCTGCGGCGTCTTGCCCATGTCGCGGATGCCGCCGAGGGTCTTCTCCAGCTTGTCCTTCTCACGACGCAGACCGAGGAGTTCCTTCTTGGTCAGCCCGGAACCGGCGACGTCGTCGTAGTCGATGCCCTCGAGCTCCTTGAGCCGCTGGACCCGCTTGATGACGGTCTGGAAGTTGGTCAGCATGCCGCCCAGCCAGCGCTGGTTGACGTACGGCATCCCGACCCGGGTCGCCTGCTCGGCGATCGCTTCCTGTGCCTGCTTCTTGGTGCCGACGAACAGCACCTGGCCACCGCGGCCGACGGTCTCCTTGACGAAGGCGTAGGCGCGGTCGATGTAGGTCAGCGACTGCTGCAGATCGATGATGTAGATGCCGTTGCGCTCGGTGAAGATGAATCGCTTCATCTTCGGGTTCCAACGGCGAGTCTGGTGACCGAAGTGGACGCCGCTCTCCAGGAGCTGGCGGGTGGTGACGACCGGCATTGCGGTCTCCTCCTGTGAACATGGCCGGGCAGGCGCTTGGCCGGACCGGTCGACGGTTTGTCGGCGCCGAGGTACGACGCCCCTGACGCACACGCGACGCCGAACTCGGCGGGCCCGTTCAGGAACCCGGTCGAGACCGTCGTTGCCGCCCGACCCGGGGGGTCGGAAAGTGTGCATGCGAAGTCAGCCCACGCGGGGCTGCTGGCGGTTATCTTACGCCGATCCGGCGACCGCACGGAAATCCGGCCCGGACGGCGCCGGCAGCCGTGGAACCGGCCGGCGGGATCCTCCGATCGGCGGCCTGTCCGCACACCGGGAGCACCGGCCGGTACCGGCGGAATCGAACACCGGTTGTCCACAGCGCGACAGCATCTCGAAGCGTTATCCACAGCACGAACAGCAGACCGCTCTCCCGCCCAGGATGACGGTATGAGTCGCATCGACACCGGCCCCGCAGCGCTACCGACGACCGTCCGGCCACAGCCGACGGTGCGGCCGGCGCTGCGCAGGCCGGCCGGGTCAGCGGCAATGGTGCTGCTCGGGCTGCTGGCCCTGCTGCTCGGCAGCATCCCGGCGCAGGCGTCGCCGCGTCAACCGACTCCTCGGCTTCCGACCGCGACGGCGTGGCCGTTGCCGGGTGGTCCGCCGGTGGTCCGCGGCTTCGACCCGCCGGCCGAGAAGTGGGGTCGGGGACATCGCGGGGTGGACCTGGCCGGGCAACCGGGTGGTCCGGTGGCGGCCGCCGCGGCCGGCACCGTCAGCTATGCCGGGATGCTCGCCGGCCGCGGCGTGCTGGTCGTCGACCACGGCGCCGTCCGGACCACCTACGAGCCGGTGTCGCCGACCGTCGATGTCGGAGCGACCGTGGTCGCGGGTCAACAGATCGGCACCCTGGACGCCGGTCACTGCGGCGCCGGCCGGGCCTGCCTGCACTGGGGCCTGCGCCGCGGAGACAGCTATCTCGACCCGTTGCTGTTGGCACCGGACCGCACCGTCGCCGACACCACCGACCAGGCAACGGGTGACTTCCGGTTGGTCGCCGCCGACGAGCGCGCCGCGGCCGTCCGGCGGGCGGCTGCCCGCCGGGCTGCCCGGCTGGCCGCCGAGGCGCTCGGCGTGCCGTCGACCGGTGGTGGCGGCGGTGGCCTCGGTCCGGCCGGCTCGCACGGGTTCAGCCATCCGGTCGCGGCCGCGATCACGTCGCCGTTCGGGATGCGCTTCCATCCCGTGCTGCATGTGAACAAGCTGCACGACGGCACCGACTTCGGCGCAGCCTGCGGGACGCCGATCCGGGCGCCCGCGGCGGGGACGGTCAGCGCGAGGTACTTCAACGCCGGCTACGGCAATCGGCTGATGCTCGATCATGGCGTGGTCGACGGGCATCGGGTCGTGTCCGGCTTCAACCACGCCACCTCGTACGCGGTCGGTGTCGGTGATCGGGTCGCGAAGGGCCAACTGGTCGGATCTGTCGGCAGCACCGGTTTCTCGACCGGCTGCCACCTGCATCTGATGGTCTGGCTGGACGGGAAGGTGGTCGATCCGCTGAGCTGGTATTGATGAGAAATCTCTCATCTCCACCTCCTGTCGGTCTCATCGCAGCCGACCAGAGTGGTCGTCATGGCTGGCAAGTCGAAGTGGTTCGTCGTCGGCGGAGCGGCCGCGTTCGCCGTCGCGCCGATCGCAGCGATCGCAGCGTCATCCCTCGACGACCCCGACATCCCGGGGTCCGGCGTCATCGTCAAGGTTTCCGACGCCGGCGATCGGGGCCGGTCGGCAGCGCCGGATGCCAGCCCGAGCAGTTCGACCGGAGCCGCCACAGCGGGGTCGGACACAACGGACGACACGGCTGGTCGAGCCGGCCGCGGCTCCGGCGACACGAAGTCGTCCAGCCCCGCATCTCCCGACGACACGGGATCCTTCGGCGGCAGCACATCCTCCGACGACAAGACGCTGAGCCCGGTCAGTCCGAACACGCCGGATCGGGTCACCGACTCCGAACAGGGCCAGCAGTCCGGTTCGACGTCGAATGATTCGACGACAAGATCCACAGATTCGGGCTCTTCGGCGACGGACGGCGATTCGTCGACATCGGGCGATTCACCGGTGTCGGCGGTCTCGGCGGATTCACCCGCCTCCGCCGACTGATCCCTTCGGCGCCCAGCAACTTGTCTCAGACCGCCAGCCGGTAGCCGGCTCCGCGGACGGTCAGGATCCGACCGGCACCGACCTTGTTCCGCAGGTAGCGGACGTACACGTCGACGACGTTGGATCCCGGGTCGAACTCGTATCCCCAGACCTGGGACAACAGCTGTTCGCGGCTGAGCACCTGCCCCGGATGGCGCAGGAAGGTCTCCAGCAACGCGAACTCCCGGGAGGAGAGTTCCACCCGGTCGTCGTCGACGTCGACGATCCGGGTCCGCAGATCGAGGCTGAGGTCGCCGGCGGACAACACCACGCCACCGTTGGCGTTCTGATCCCGCAACCTGATCCGGACCCGGGCCAACAACTCCTCGAACCGGAACGGTTTGGCCATGTAGTCATCGGCACCGCCCTCCAGACCGGCGACGGTGTCGGTGACCGAGTCGCGGGCGGTCAGGATGATCACCGGCAGCCGGGATCCTTGGCCGCGGATCGCTTCCAGCACGGAGAATCCGTCCATCTGTGGCAGGCCGATGTCCAGGATCATCAGATCGAACTGTCCGCTGCTGGCCTGTTCCAGAGCCGCCGGACCGGTTTCGGCGATCGTCGAACTGTGCCCGGCGGCGCGCAAACCCTTCTCCACGAAGGCCGCGATCCGCGGTTCGTCCTCGGCGATCAAGATCGTGGCCATGGTCGGTCCTCCCGGTCCGGTTGATCGTCAGTCATCCTGCTCGGCCGCTGCGGGATGATCAAACTGAACGTCGATCCGACACCCGGCCGGCTCTGCAGTTCCACCCGCCCGTTGTGTGCCTCGGCGATCGCCGAGACGATGGCCAGTCCGAGCCCGACACCGTGCGGGTGCTTCTCCCCCGCGGTCGACCGCTGATGCCGTTCGAAGATCAACTTCTGTTCTTCGGGTGCGATCCCGGTACCTTCGTCGCGGACCCACAACCGGAGCTGGTCGGCTTCGATCCGGGCGCCGAGCGCGATCACCGAGCCTGCTTCGGTGAACCGCAGCGCGTTGGACACCAGTTGCAGCAGTGCCTGGGTGATGCGTTGCTGGTCCAGCGTGACGACAGCGTCGGAACTGGCGTCGATGCCCCAGTCCCGGTCGTTCAGCGGCGTCACCTTGTCCAGCACCGAGACGAGCAGGTCGGCCAGCGCCACCTGGCCCGGACGGACGAAGTCCGGGCGTCTGGACTTGGCCAGCAGCAACAGATCGTCGACCAGCCGCTGCATCCGATCCAGTTCGTCCAGGGACAGCGCACGGGTCTCCCGGACGTCGGCCGGATCGTCGGCGTCCATCAGTTCCAGATGTCCGCGGACGATCGTCACCGGTGTCCGCAGCTCGTGTCCGACGTCGTCGAGGAAGCTGCGCTGGCTGTCGAAGGCGTAGGCGAGCCGGTCCAACATCGCGTTCATCGTCCGGCCGAGTTCGGCGACCTCGTCCCGGCTGGACAGCTGGTCGTCGGGGATGCGATCGCCCAGATCGGTCTCGGTGATCCGCCGGGCCGTCGACCGGAGACTGCGCAACGGCGCGAGCAGCTGGCCTGCGACGAGATACCCGACGGCGCCGATCAGCAACAGACTCACCAGCGAGACCCCGGCGAAGGCGAGATAGTTGCGGTTCACCGCGGCGAAGGTCTGCCGCATGTCGACCGCGGTGATGTAATGACCGAGCTGTCGACTGCCCGACACCTGAACCGGCACCGAGATGTAGGCCAGGTCGCGATGCGCTGCCGTGCTGGCGCGATAGACGCCCGGTGAGTCGCCGGGACGGACCGAAGCGGCCTGCGCGACGAACTGCCGATCCCGCTGCACCGATTCCTGGAACTGCGGATTGTCCGAGCTCGGCACCCAGGTCACCGTGCCGTCGATGAGCGCCAACACGGCCTCGTCGTCGTTGGGGTAGGTGGTCCTGATCGCGTAGCTCAGCACATCGTTCAGGTCCTTGATCGGTTGCCCGGTCCGTGGGTCGGCGGTCACCTTGTGGGTGTTGGTCCGGAACTCCTCGACCTCCTGATCCAGCGACCGATAGACGTCGGCCTGGGCCTGGCCGCGGGCGATCGCGTACGAGATGCCGCCCGCCACCATCATCCCCAGGGCGGTGGTGAGCAGGACGGCGGTCAGGATCCGTACCCGGACCGACAGGCTGCGCCGCCGGCCCTCCGGTGGTTCGGATCGTTCACTCACCCGACCAGTCTGGCCGATGCCGCCGCCCGGGCCGGCTGTGTCGCTGTCACCAGCACTGTGCCGTTGCCGGCCGGTCAACTCACCAGCTCCGGGTCCCGGAACGCGTAGACCGCCCGTAACCGCAGTCGTGCCGTCGCCAGATAGCCCGGCAGCGCCGACCGGACCGAGGCGTCCGGCCGGTAGCCCTGCAGCGTCGCTGCCGTCGCGGCCGGCAGGTCGGCCAGCAGCCCCTGGTGGGCACGCAACTCCAGGTGCGCCAGGAAGTTGGCCAGGTCGAGCGCCGGATCACCGAGCGCCAGCAGATCGAAGTCCAACACGCCGGGGACGACGCCGTTCATGATCACCTGGCCGTCGTGGAAGTCGCGGTGGATCAACCGGAGGGCGGCCGGACACGGCGGCGTCGGCAGCTCGGTCGGCCGTGGCTGCAATCGGTACGCTGCCGCCAACTCGGTCCACCGCCGCAGGACGGCGATCTCCTCGTCCGGACCGTGCCGGCCCAGGTCGGCGTCGGCGATCTCGCCGGGTGCGATCCGGTGCAGCTGGGCCAGCCGGCGTCCGACCGCGGCGCAGGCGTCGGCCGCACCGGCGCCGGCGAGCATCGCGGTCAGCGGCGTCCCGGGCAGCGTCTCCGTCGCGACCGAACCGGTGTCGGCGTCGGCGGACAGCACCGCCGGCGCGCCGAGTCCGAGAGTCGCGGCGAGCCGGGCCCGGCGGACAGTCGCGTCATGGGCCGACCGGCGGACGACCTTCAGGTGCCCGGTGTCGGTGCGGAGCACGGCTCGACGCTCCGGGCGATGACTGATCAGGCTGTTCCCGGACGCGGCGAGCAGGGACCGCAGCCGTGGCAACCGCCGATCGGCGCCCGACGGCTGCAGCACCACGCCACCGTCACATCGTCCACCCGGGGTCGCCGCGGCCACCGCCGCCGCCCGATGGGGGTCGGCAAACCATTGGCCGGCGATGTGGCGGCCGTCGTGGTCCCGCAGTTCCAGCAGCAACCGGTCGGCTGACCGCGGCCAACTCCGCCGCAGCCGCAGTCCTTCGGCATCCAGTCGACGGGCCCAGCCCTGGGAGCCGATGGTCGTCATCCCAGCAACTCCTCACTGCGGTCGACGCGTGCCAGGATCGCGGCCGGCCAGTGCGGGTCGGCCCTGCGGAACGGTTCGGCCGCGCGGACGAACCAGGCCAGCGCCCGCAGCGCGTGCAGCCGGGTCGGCAGGTCCCGGATCCCGGTGTAGCCGGTGAGCAGGGCCTGCCATGCGGGCTCGGGGAGCCCGGGTGCCGACTCGGACGTTCCGGCAGCGTCGGCGGTCGCGAGATCGTAGCCCAGTGGCCGGCGGCCGCTGCGGTCCCAGTCCAGGATCGCCGGCCGGTGATCACGGCGGTCGATCAGCACCTGATCGGCAGAGAAATCGCCGTGGCACCAGCCGGTCTCGGCAGTGTGGGTCGCGGCAGCCAGTTGCCCCGCCAGTCTGCGGAACCGGTCGGCCGATCCCGGCACCAAGACTGCCAGCAGCTCGGCCGTCGGGTACGGGTCCGGGAAGTCGGCACGGACAGCCCGCCCGACCGCCGACCGGTGCCAGCCGGCGAGCGCCGTGCCGGCCGCCAGCCAACCGTCCAGCGCTGCCGAGCCGGACAGCCGGTCCAATCGGGTGCCGCGCAGTCGCTCGATGATCATCAGTCCTCGTCGCCGATCACGCCCGACAACAGCCGGGATCCGGACCGGCACCCCGGCATCCGACCGCGGCCAACGGCCGACGGCGGCCGGCAGGTCCGAGGACCGGTAGCTGCGGACGATGCGGTCCGCATCAAGTGCTGCGATCCAGCGCCTCTGCGGCTTGTAGGCCAGCAGCTCGGCCTGCCGGACGCGGTGTTCGGCGACGCCGGGTAGATCCCGGTCGGCGACCGGATCGGCAATCACGACCCGGCGTTCCGGATCATGCCGGAGGACGGCGCCGGCCGGTGCCTTCCGGACGATCTTGGCCAGCTTGACCGCGGCCGCTTCGCTGACCGCGTACCCGAAGGCCGGACCGTCGGCCGTCCGCAGTGCGACGGTCAGGCTGGTGCCGGGCTTGTAGCGCAGGTAGTCGACCCGCGGATCGGCCAGCAGCACGGCCATCCCGGGCAGCGCAGGATCGCGATCGATGATCTGCTGGCTGCTGTTGATCATGACATCACCTCGTCCGGCACCTGTTGCAGCACCTGGTCCGGGTGCCCGTCGGCGATCAGCACGCCGCCCTCGATCCAGAGCACCCGGTCGGCGTCGGCGGCGACCCGGTGATCATGAGTGATCACGACGGTGGTGCGGCCACGGGTCAGCCGCCCCAACGCCGCCACCACTTCGGCCTCGGTGTCCGGGTCCAGACCGGTCAGCGCCTCGTCCAAGATCACGATCGGTGCCTGTCGGATCGCCGCCCGGGCGATCGCGATCCGTTGCCGCTGCCCGCCGGACAGCCCGACGCCCCGGTCGGCCAGCTCGGTCTGATAACCCTGCGGCAGCGCGCTGATGAAGCCGTCGGCGCCGGCGATCCGGGCGGCCTCGACGATCTCCTCCGAGGTGGCCGGCCGGCCGATGCCGTAGCCGATGTTGTCGGCGATCGTGCCGGCGAACAGGACGCTGTCCTGCAGCACGACCGCGACCTGGGAACGGACCGACTCCAAGGTCAGGTCGCGCAGATCGTGACCGTCGATCAGGACCCGCCCGGAGTCGGGCTCACGGAGCCGGGTGATCAGGGCGGCGAGACTGGACTTGCCGGCTCCGGACGGTCCGACGACGGCAACCCGTTCGCCGGCTCGGATCGTCAGATCGAGACCGCGCAACGCCGGCCGGCCGGGGCCGTAGCTGAGCCGGACCCCGTCGAACTCGACGTAGCCGAGCAGTCGCGGCGCCGGACGAGCCCAACTGGTGTCGGCGATGTCGGGATGTTGATCAAGGATCTCGGTGATCCGCTCCCCCGACGCGGCCGCCTTGGAGATCCGGCCGGTGTACTTGGCGATATCGCGCAGCGGTCGGAAGGCGGTCTTCAGGTAGGTCAGGAACACGGTCAGCTCACCGATCGACAGGTCACCGGCGAGCACCCGCTGGGCGCCGACGAACAACACCAGGCAGGTGGCCAGACCGACCAGTACGTCGGTCGACCGTTCGAGTCCCGCCGACAGACGCTTGCCCTTGACGCTGTCCTTCAGCGCTCGGTCGTTGCCGGTGGCGAAGCGATCGTTCATCCGTTCCTGCAGCGAGTAGCTGGTGACCACCGGCATCGCACCGAGCGACTCCGTTGCCAGCGACGCCAGTGCTCCCTCGGCGCTGCGCTGGCTACGGGAGACGGTGATGATCTTGTGGGTCGACCTGGTGCCGAGCAGGAAGAAGACCGGAAAGACCACCAGCACCACCAACGCCAGCCAGACATCCATGATCACGATCACCACGAACATCCCGAGCAGCGTGATCACGTTGCCCACCAGCGGCAGCATCGCCGTCACCACGGCCTCCTGCAGCCGTCCGACGTCGCCGGTCACCCGGGTCACCAGGTCACCGATCCGCCGGGACTGGTGGAAACGCAGCGACAGACTGTTCAGGTGGTCGTAGAGCTCGCTGCGGACCCGAGCCAGCACCCGGTTGCCGGCCAACGCGAACAGCACCGTCATCGCATAGGACGCAGCGGCCCGGAGGGCGACAGCACCGAGCAACGCCAGCGCGCAGATGATCAAGGTCGTCTGCAGATCCGACCCGGTGCGGGCAGCCCGCACGTCAGCACCCGCCGCCCGTGCCAGGGTGTCGATCACGTACGCCAGGGGCCACGGCTCGACGAGCCGCAACCCGACCTCGGCGATCAATGCCAGCAGTCCCAACACCAGCAGCCGGCGCTGCTGTCTCAGGTGCGGTGCGAATCGTCGGAAGGTCCTACCCAGCAGCGGGATCGCGGTTCGCAGCCGGGGCGTCGGTCTACTCATGGTGCGGCACCATTCGTCGCGCTGCCACTCTCATCAACCGGCTCCCACCACCGGCCGGCCGAGTCCGGCACCCGCCGCTGCGAACGCCTGCTCGACCACACCGGACCAGGTATGGCGTTCGACGGCTGCATCACGGCCGGCGATCGCCAGCCGGACCCGCTCATCGCGATCGGGGCGGATCTCGGCCAACGCCGCGGCCAACGCACGCCGATCACCGGGTGCGACCAGTCGGCCGAGGCGGCCGTGGTCGAGGATGCCGGGGATCTGGCCGATCGCGCTGGCCAGCACCGGCAGCCCGGCAGCGAGATATTCGAACACCTTCAGCGGCGAGAAATAGTGATCGGTCGACGCCGGGTACGGTGCACACCCGACGTCCATCCGCTGCAACTGCTGTCCGACCCGATCGGCGTCGATCGCGCCGGTGAATTCGGCGTCGACGCCTCGCTGCCGGGCATGGCGCTCCAGGCCGGCTCGCAGCGGCCCGTCCCCCACCACCAGCAGCCGCCAGCCGGCCGTTCCGCTCTGGTCGACCTCGGCCAGCGCGTCGATCAAGGTGTCGACGCCGTGCCAGGCCTTCAACGTGCCGAGGAATCCGACCACGAACGACTGATCACCGGTGACCGCGGGGCGTTCGGCCGGCCGGATCCGATCGGTGTCGACGCCGTTGGGCAGTACCAGGATCCGGGCGGTGCGGCCGGTCATGGTGCCGACCCAGTCGGCGACGCCGTCACTCACGCAACTGATCACGTCGGCGGCGCCGAACGCCTGCCTGGCGACGGTCCGGGCACCATCAGCGTCGGCCAACTCGCGGTGGACCGCCTGCTCGGTGATCAGCGGTGAGTTCACCTCCAGGATGCTCGGCACCCGGTGCGCGTTCGACCACGCGGTTGCCGTCCGGCCCCAGAGGGAGTAGCGCTCGTACACCAGGTCCGGGTCGACCGCGTCCAGGACCGCGGCAACGCCGGCGTCCGAGCGTTGTGCGGCGCGTTCGCGTTCCGCGGCGGGCCCGGCGGAGATCTCCGGGAGCCGGTGCACCGTGACCAGGCGGGCCAGTCGATGGTCGTGCACTGGTCCCGGCCGGGGCGTGATCACATGGACGTCGCAGCCGGCGTCGACCAGCACCTGGAGCACCGACTGGACATGCACGGCAGCGCCCTTGGTGCCGAACACACCGATCCCGGGATCGGTGCACACCAAGGCGATCCGGTGGATCGGTCGTCTGTTGATCATCCGGCAGTCACCTCCGCCGGTTGGTGCAGGCTGTCGAAGAGTGCCGCGATCCGGCTCGCCTGCCGCTCCGCGTCGAAGTCCGCCTCGATCCTCGCCCGGGCGGCATCGGCCAGCGCAGCAGCCAACGCCGGGTCGGTGATCAACTCGGTCAAGGCCTCGGCCAGCGCCTCGGGATCGCTCTCGGGGACCAGCAACCCGGTCCGCCGATGGTCGACGACCTCCGGGATCCCGGTCACCGGTGTACTGACGCAGGTGGTGCCCAGTGCCATCGCTTCCAACAACACGGTGGGCAGACCGTCCCGGTTTCCGTCGGCCCCGACCTTGCAGGGGGCGGCGAAGACCGCCGCGGAGGACACCAGCCGGCGGACCTCGTTCTGTGGGAGCGCGCCGAGCAGCCGAACCCGGTCTGCGAGGCCCTCACCCATGATCATCGCCGCCAGCGGTTCGGAGAGCGGACCGGTGCCGGCGATCTCGAGTCGGAAGTCGACTCCGCGCCGATCCAGCAGCGCCGCAGCGGCGATCAGGTCGTCGAATCCCTTCTTCTCCACCAGTCGGCCGACGGCTGCGATCCGTACCGGTCCGGCCGGTCGGCGACCATCATCGGCGGCGGCGTACCGGAAGCGTTGCAGGTCGATGCCGTTGTAGATCCGCCGAACCCGCCCGGCGGCCGGGGAGAACCGGCGGGTCAGATCCTGCAGGTTGTAGTCGCTGACCGTGATCACGGCCTGGGCTTCGGCGATCTTCTGACCGAGGTCGGCCTCGTCGACCTCGGTATGAAAGATGTCCTTGGCGTGGGCGGTGAAGCTGTAGCCGATGCCGGACAGCCGTGCTGCCAGCCGCGCGACAGTGGTGGCGACTGATCCGAAGTGGGCATGCAGGTGGGTGATCCGACGTGATCGGACCGCACGGGCAAGATCAAGAGCTTGCGCGGCTTCCCGTGGTGGGACCCGCAACAGCTCACGGAGTTGATCATCGTCGAGCGGTCCGACGGCGTCACGGTATCCTGCCAGCGCCGTCCACAACTGCTCGGCCTTCACCGTCCCGGGCTGCAGGTACTGCACCGGCGCGGTGATCCGGGCCAGGTCGGGATGGAACCGACCGTCGGTCGGCGTCCGCAGCGAAAAGATCTCGACCTCGCGACCCTGCGCCTCGAGGGCGAGGATCTCGGTCACGATGAAGGTCTCGGAGAACCGCGGGAACATCTTCATCAGGTAACCGATCCGGGCGGGCTGCTGCCGCGGATCCATACGGTCAGGCAGCATCGGGGACTCCTTCGATCAGCCGGAGCGCGAGCTCCTGGATCCGTTGCAGGCCGCCGAGATCGACGGCGGAGCGGTCCTGCGGCGGCCGGGTGACGGCGGCCGCCATCCAGGCGGTCAGCCGCCCGGGTTGCAGCAACTCGGGGCGCAGCAGGTCGACATGGCCGGCGTCGGCGAGCCGTTCGGCGCGGATCAACTGTTCGACTCGGGGCGTCACGCGCGGCACCAGCAGCACCGGGATCGAGGTCGAGAGCAGCTCGACGGTCGAGTTGTAGCCGGCCATCGAGACAACGGCGGACGCTCCGTCGACGAACTCCTCGGGGTTCGGTACGAAGTCCACGATGTCGACGGCGCTGCCGGCGACCCGGTACAGCCGATCGCGATCGTCGGCGGACAGATAGGGGCCGGTGAGGATGACGCCGCGATGCCCGGCCGGCAGCTCCGCCCGGGCGAAGGCGTCGGCCAGTGCGTATCCGTCCTGTCCGCCTCCGACCTGGCACAACAGGTACGGCTCGGTCGGCGTCGACCGTGGCCGGGTCGGTGGTGCTGCCGGCCGGCTGCGGCCGAGGTAGCCCAGATAGTTGATCGTGTTGCCCTGCCCCACGGCCCAGCCGTACTCCCGGGCCGGATCGAAGACGGCCGGGTCACCGTAGACCCACACCTCGTCGTAATGGTCCTTGATCACGTCGGCGGTGCCGGCCGCCCGCCACTCCCGCCGAACCGCGGTCGGCGAGTCCAGGATCTCGCGGAGCCCGAGAACGATCTTGGTGTTCGGGTCGGCCCGCAGCGCTCGCAGTGTCGGCAGCAGTTCACCCTGGAGTCCGTCGGCAATCTTGTCCACCACCAACAGCTGCGGCGCGAACGATCGGACGGCGGCAGTGATCACCTGCGTCCGGAGGTCGATCAGCTCCGCCAGCTCACATCGCTGCCGGCGCGGCCGATACGTCCCGTCCGGATCCTTCATCACCGTCGGCAGCGTGATCAGATCGGTCCGCCGCGGCTGCGGCAACTGCAGGACCTCCGGGTTGCCGGTGATCATCAACACGTCGATCCGGTCGTCGGCCGCGACGAGCGTTTCGGCGACGGCAAGATTGCGACGGGTGTGTCCCAATCCCAGGGTGTCGTGGGAATACAGGGCAACGCGGATCCTGCTGGTCACGTCGACACCTCCTGGATCGGTTGATGATCATGGTCCGGGTCCCGGACACGATCCATCGTCGCCGGTGGGCATGAGGTGCCGATGAGTCCCGGATGAGGATCTCTTCATCGAACGGAGCGTCATCGGCGCGGGGGTTATCCCCACCTCCGATCGACCGGTCCGCCCGATGTCGCACCGGTGTCGGGCCGCCCTAGTCTCATCGGCATGAGGATCCGTCGTTCCTACACCGCTGTCGCCGCTGCCGTCCTGACCTTCGTCGCGGTCGGCGGTGCAGGATGCGCGATCGCCCCACCGGCCGAAGCCGACCCGGAGCGGAAGACGTTCCAGATGACGGGCGAGACGCTGACCGTCGATTCCGACGACTCGACGCTCGAACTGGTCCCCGGCGACGGCGACGAGGTGAGGGTGACCCGGTGGTTCCGAGCCAGGACACTGTACGGACCGAAACCGAAGGCGACCTGGGATTGGCACTCCGGCCGGGATCGGTTGACCCTGCGGGTGCGTTGTTCGGGGGTGATCGCCGATTGCTCCGTGCGGCACCGGATCGAGGTACCGCGCGACGTGGCCCTGGTCGTCCGCGACACCGACGGCCGGGTCCGCGCGGACGGCTTCGACCGGGCGGTGCAGATCCACTCTCGGGACGGTCAGGTGACGGTCAGGAACAGTTCCGGGCCGCTCACCGTGAACACCGTCGACGGCAGGGTCGACGGCAGTGGACTGACCTCCCGGCAGGTCGACGTCAGCAGCCGCGACGGCGCCGTCCGACTCGCCCTGCGGACCGCACCGGATCGGCTGACCGCGCAGGACAAGGACGGTTCGCTGACCATCGAGGTCCCCGGCGACCAGCGCTATCGGGTCAAGACCTCGTCCCAGGACGGTGCGGTCGACGTGTCGGTGCCACGCGACAAGAACAGTGATCATCGGATCGACGCCAGCACTCGGGACGGCAGGCTGACGATCCGACCGGCCGGATGACCTGAGCGCGGCAACGACCGCGGACCCGGGGGCTGATCTACACCACGGGCGCGAGCCGCCGCTGTCGTCGACGTGATTGCTCAGCCGGGTCCGGCACCGGCGCGGCCTGCAGCAGCCTTCGGGTGTAGTCGTCCCGCGGATCGCCGAGCACCCGGCCCCGGTCGCCCTGCTCCACGATCCGTCCGCCACTCATCACCGCGATCCGATCACAGACCTGATCGACGACGGCCAGATCGTGACTGATGAACAGGCAGGCGAAGTTCAACTGCTGTTGCAGGTCGGACAGCAGGGTGAGCACGGTCGCCTGCACCGACACGTCGAGCGCCGAGGTCGGCTCATCGGCGATCAGCAGGTCGGGTTGCATGGAGATCGCCCGCGCGATCGAGACCCGCTGCCGCTGGCCGCCGGACAGTTCGTGCGGAAAGCGAACCGACCAGTCGGCCGGCAGCTCGACGCTGGCCAACAGGTCGCCGACCCGCCGGTCCAGCTCCGGTCCGTGCTGCCCGCGGTGCACCCGCAGCGGCTCGGCGATCGACTCGCCGATGGTGTAGCGAGGATTCAGTGAGGCGGTCGGATTCTGGAAGACCACGCCGATCCGGGACCGGGTCCGGCGCAGGACATCGGCCGACGCGGTCCTGATCTCCACCTCCCCGACCCGGACCGTTCCGGCGGTGATCGGGGCCAGCCCGAGGACGCACTTGCCGACGGTCGACTTCCCCGAACCGGACTCCCCGACCAGGCCGAGCGTCTCACCGGTGTCGATCCGCAGACCGGCGCCCTGCACCGCAGCCGCCGTTGCGGCCCGACGCCGACGGCCCGGATATCTGACCATCAGGTCCTTGATCAACAACGCCGGTGATCGCCCGGCCGTCTCCGTTGTCCGTTCGTCATCCGGGTCGACGTCGGGACGGTCCCTGCTGTCGACACGGATACCACCATCGCGGCCAGCACTGTCATCGCGGCTGCGTCCGCGCGGGACGGCTGCCAGCAGGGCACGGGTGTAGGGATCCTCCGGGTTGTCGAAGAGCCGCTGGGCAGGGGCCTCCTCGACGATGCAGCCGGAACGCATCACCACCACTCGATCGGCGACGTCGGCCACCACTCCCATGTCGTGGGTGATGATCATGATCGAGCAGGAGGTCCGTGACCGCAGCGCCAGCAGCACGTCGAGGACTTCCTGCTGCACGGTCACATCCAGTGCGGTAGTCGGCTCGTCGGCGATCAGCACCTGCGGATCGCAGGCCAGCGCCATCGCGATCATCACCCGCTGACATTGTCCGCCGGACAGCTGATGCGGATAGGCCTGCAGTCGGCGGTCCGGATTGTCGATCTCGACCATGTCGAGCAGTTCGACGGCTCGGTCGCGTGCTGACCTACGGCCGACACCCGCGTGATGACAGCGAATCATCTCGATCAGTTGGGACCCGATGGTGAACACCGGGTCGAGCGCGTTCATCGGGTCCTGGAAGATCATCCCGATCCGGCTGCCTCGGACGGCGGCGAACCCGCTGCGGCCTTCGGCCAACAGGTTCCGGCCCTCGAAGACGATCTCTCCGCCGACCCGGGCGTTTCCCGGCAGCAACCCCACCGAGGCCATCGCCGTCACGCTCTTGCCCGATCCGGACTCGCCGACGACGGCCAGCACCTCGTCTGCCTCAAGATCGAATCGGACGCCGTCCACCGCGCGGTGCAGCCCGCCGTCGACGGCGAAATCCACCGTCATGCCGTGCCAGCTCAGGATCGGCTCGTGGCTCACGGCTGCTCCTCCGGATCCTGGCTCTGAGCGCGCTTGTAGTCCTCCCAGTCGGCCAGCATCTTCTTGTGGTACTGGGCGACCCAGATCATGTAGTCACGCGCGATCTGCAGCCGCCGGCGGGGCATGTCCAGATCGTCCGGCAGATCGTCGAGCATCCCGTCGAACAGCCGCCGCTGACGGTCGAGGTAGCGCCGTTCGCCGGCCAGCCAGCTCCCCCAGATGTCGTCGTCGACCCGGTAGTAGTGATTGCGGTCGCCGCGGACCGCGTGCCGATGGATGAAGCCGGCCTCCATCAGGGCGCGACAGGTGGTCGAGATCGACCCCGAGCTGGCTTCGAGTTCCTGGGCGAGCTCGCGAGCGGCGACGTACGGCTTGTCGCTGGTCATCAGGTAACCCAGCACCCGGCCCTCCATCCGCGGAGCTCCGGCCATCGCCCGCTCGATGCCGAACCGTTCGACGAAGTCTGATCGCCGGGTGTCCTGCCGCCACTCCTCGCTGTCGGTCATGCCCCACCCTCGATCTGGCCCAACGCCGCGATCTGACCGGATCGGCGCTGCCGGAACACCTCGACCGGCCATCGGGAACCGCCGCCCGCACGCACCAGTTCGACCGTCCCGTCGGCGGCCCGCTGATAGCTCATCGGTTCTCCGGTCCCGCCGAATCCCGGTCCGGCGGTCACCGTCAAGGTGTCGGCATCGACCACCTCCAACTCGTCCCAGGTGTCGGTCGGATCGACGGCGGCGCTGGCCAACGCGACCAGCCGTCCACCCAGCAGCGCAATCTCCGACACCCCCATCAAAGAGGCGAATCGACCGGTGAAGGTGTGCGGATCGATGCCGTCGCCGACCGCCGACCCGTCGGGCGCTCGATGGGCGAGATCGAGGAGCTTGATCACTCCTTCGGCCAACTGGGTGGCCGGGCCGCCGATGCAGTTGGTCAGCACCGAGACGACCACCTGTCCGTCCGGGTCGATGTAGGTGCGGGTGATGTGGCCGGGATAGCCACCGCTGTGCCCGACCCACTGCCGATCACCGATCCTGGTCAGGTCCATCCCGAGCCCGTAACGGCCCTGCTCCTTGCCGTTCACCGTCACCACCGACTCGGTGCGCTGGATCAATCGCTTGCTCGCATCGGTGATCAACTCCTCGGCGCCGAAGAAGTGCGCGGCACCATAGCGGGTCAGATCCTCCGCGGTGGAGTAGAAGCCGGTCGCCGCCGCCATTCCCCGGGTATCGACGTGGCCGATCGCCTGTCGGGTGTCCAGGCCGTCGAGCAGCCCGCTGTGCCCCGCGGCGTAGTCGGCCTGCCGACGCGGATCGTATTCCGGGCCGGTGTTGGTCAGCCCGAGCCGGCCGATGATGTGCTCGGAGACGTAGTCGGCGTAACTCTGCCCCGAGGCCGCCTCGATCGCCAGTCCGAGCAACGAGTAGCCGACGTTGGTGTACTTGAAGTGTTCGTTCGGCTCGAACACCCGTCCGTGTTCGATGCAGAGCTTGATCAACTCGTCCCGGTCGGGGAACGGCCGCATCAGCTGCCAGAAGTCGGTGTCCACCCCATCCCGGATGACGCCGGCCTGATGGCCGAGCAGCTCGCGGATGGTGACCTGCCCGATCGGACTGGGCGCGAGCTCGGGGACCCAGGTCGTGATCACGTCGTCGAGTCGGATCGCGGACCGTTCGACCAGTTGCATGATCGAGGTCGCGGTGAAGGTCTTGGAGTGCGAGGCGATCCGGAACAGGTGGTCGGTCCGCAGCGGCTCACCGGCCGGCTCGTCGGCGTAGCCGATCGCCTGCGAGCTGATCAGTTGATCACCGACCCTGACCGCGACCTGGATGCCGGGAGTGCGGAGCATCACCCGTCGGTACTCCAGCCAGGATGCGATCGCCGGCATCGCTTCGGTGACGGTCTCGACGTCGTAGCCCTCAGTCATTCTTGGTGCCTCTCCTGGTCGCATCGTTCGGTCCGGATCTGTCTGCAGACATCATGCTGGCAAGCCTCGCTCACGTCCGCCCCTTCGGGTTGACAGCGTCGCGGAGCACGTCACCGACGGTGATCAGACTCAGCACGGTCACGGCGAGGAACACCGACGGGAAGATCAGCGTGTGCGGCGCCTGCTGGAAGCGGGACTGGGCGGTGGCCAGTTGCAGCCCCCAGGAGATCGACGGCGATCGCAGGCCGAGTCCGAGGAAGGTCAGCGTCGACTCGGCGACGATCACGCCGCCCACCGTCAGCGTCGCGACCGCGAGAACCGGGCCGATCGCGTTCGGCAGCAGGTAGTGCACGATCACCCGGCGGGTCCTGAATCCCATGGCGCGAGCTGCCTGTACGTAGTCGGCGTCCCGGGTGGCACGGATCGAGCTGCGCACCAGCCGCGCCATCGTCGGCCAGGAGAACAGGGCGAGCACCAGGGCGACGGTCCAGACCGAGCGTTGCCCCAGGCTGTTCAACACCACGATGGCCCCGAGCAGGAACGGGAATCCGAGGAACACGTCGGTCAGCCGGGCCAGCACGGTGTCCAGCCAGCCGCCGAAGTAGCCGGCCAGGGTGCCGATGATCAAGCCGAGTCCGAGGGCGATGATCGTGCAGGTCAACCCGACGGTCAACGACGCCCGAGCACCGTAGATCACGCCGGCGTACACGTCGCAGCCCTGAAGGTCCAGTCCGAACGGATGCCCCGGACCGGGTGGCCGAGCGCTGGAGCCGAGGTCGCAGGCGCGAGGATCGCCGTGTCCGAAGATGCCGGCGACCGGGCCCGGCAGTACCGCCAGGACGACCAGCACGGCCAGGAAGAACAGCGGGATCCAGAACAGCGGACGCCGCCGGACGGTGCGCCACACGCCACGACGACGGATCGCGCCGACCTCGGTCGGGACGGCCTCGGGGCCGGCCAGCACGTCGGTCATGATCGTCCTCCCGGAAGGGCGGTGATCATCGTTGCGCCATCAGGCATGGCGAATCCTCGGATCGAGCAGGGTGTTGATGATGTCGACCAGCACACTGGTGAGCAGGAAGATGATGATCAACGCGGTAGCGATGCCGACCACGGTCGGACCTTCGTGGATCCGGATCGACTGGAACAGCAGTTGCCCCACGCCGGGGAGGTTGAAGATCCCTTCGATCACGATCGCACCGCCGAGCAGCGCACCGAGATCGATGGCGAGATAGGTGATCACCGGGATCGAGGAGTTCCGCAGCACATGGACCCCGATCACTCTCGACCCGGGCAGACCCTTGGCCCACAGGGTACGGACGAAGTCGGTCTGCATGGTGTCCACCACACTGCCGCGCATCAACCTGGCGACCGCGGCCAGTCCGTAGATCGCCAGCACGATCGCCGGCATCAGATAGGACCGGGGGAAGCCGTCACCGGTTCCCGCGATCGGCACCCACTGCAGCTTGACCCCGAAGACGAGCTGGGTCGCCACTCCCATCACGAAGATCGGGATCGAGGTGATCATGATCGTCATGATCAACACGCCGCGGTCGAGCACCGAATCCTTGCGCAGTCCCGCGAGCAGGCCGAGCACCACCCCGAGGATGACCTCGATCAGCCACGCAGTGATCGCCAGCTGGATGGTCACCGGCCAGCGCATCCGGAGCAGTTCGCCGACCGACTGACCGTGGAAGTTGGTCCCGAGATCACCGCCGAACAACCGTCCGAGATAGCCGACGTACTGCTGCCAGAGCGGATCGTCGAGGTGGTACTGCGCCCGCAGCTGGGCGACCACCGCCGGGGACAGCGGTTGGGAATCGCCGCCGCTGAGAGCGGAGATCGGATCACCGGGCAGTGCGAAGACGGCAGCGTAGATCAGGAACGTGACTCCGAAGAAGACGATGATCAGCTCGGCTGCCCGACGGACCAGGAACCTGATCATGATCCCGCCTGCCGGGCCTGGAGCAGTGCCAGCGTGGCGGCGTACTGCACGCCGACCAGTCTGTTGATCGGGACCTGCCGCAGGTCGGGCTCGCCGGCCGCAGCCTCGCGCTGCCAGCCGGAGTACAGCTCGACCAGGTCGCGATGCACCCGATGCAGGTCAGCCGGCGCGGCGCCTCGGCCGACCTCGGATGCTACGGCGCGGACCAGCATCCCGCCGTAGCGCAACCGAAAACAGCGATTGCGGTCCAGCACGCTGAACTCCTCGGCAACCGTGGCGATCCGGTCCCGATCGGTTTCCGCGGCTCGGGCGCGTTCGCTGCCCGCGGCCTCGGTCAAGGACGGCAGGAAGGCTGCGGTCGCGCGGACCAGCTGGGACGTGTGGCTCAGCCACGGTTCGGCCCGCCGATAGAGCTCGCCGAGCGCCGCCATGTCGGAGTCCAGTTCATCGGCGGCCTCGCGCAGCAACTCGGCGTAGCGACGCCCCGACGGCCCGCGGTCGTCGATGGCCGGATGGGTCCAATAGGGCAGCTCGGCGACCAGGCTGAGGGTGCCGTGGCGATCGGCGTAGCTCGCCGACGAGGCTCCGGCTCCCCCGGTGTCGGGTGGCACGCCCAGCTGCTCGAGGTGGTCGTAGACCCGTTCGATGTCGATCATCCCGAAGACCGCGGGCCCGTACTGCTCGGCGACGGGTGACTCCGGTTCGCCGTTGTCCAGGGGCAGACCGGCATGCTCGGTGATCCGGTGCAGGGTCTCGACCATTCCGGGCACCGGCCGACTCAGGTAGTAGTAGACGCCGCCGAGCTCGCCGTTGTGCAGCGATACCGCGATGTCGGGCCGGACGTCGTCGATCACCCGCATCAGCGCGAACGCCTCCGGGATCACCGCATCGAAGTAGGCGTCCTTGTAGGACAGCGGGAACGCCCATTCGACCTGCTCCGCAGGAGCGGGGCGGTAGAAGTGCCGGGCGTAGGTCACCCGGTCGACCGGGCCGGTGAACCAGCCCTCGTTGAGCCGAGTGCCGTCCGGGTCGATGTTCGGGATGATCCACCAGCGGCAGTCCAGGTCGTCGGCGAACTCCTGATCGGTGCACAGCTCGGTGGCCAGTTGCAGCGCGGTGCAGAACCCGATCGGCTCGTTGGGGTGGACACCGGCGTACACCAGGGCGTTGCTGTGTCCGCGACCGATCGCGTACATCCACAGCGGCTCGCCGAGCCTGCTGGTGCCGATCCGGCGGCGGCTGACTCGATCCGGATGATCGTCGGCCAGCCGGTCGAAGGCTGCGATCAGTTCGTCCACGCCCGGGAAATGGTCGTAGTCGGGGATCCGGTCGACCCGCTGAAGGATCGTGGCCAGCCGGTCCGACGTGCCGCCGCTCACGAGTCGCCGATCTGGGTCTGGGTGAGATCGATGTTGCCGCCGGCCTCGACCAGCCCGGTGACCCGTGTGGAGGTGGCGTAGGTGTACTTCTCGAAGAACATCGGCGGCGCCGGGAACTCCTTCATGATCATCTTCTGGACCGCGACGTAGTCCTTGATCGCCTGCGCCCGGTCCAGTTCGGCATCGGCCTTGGCGATCGCGGCCGCCACATCATCGGAGTAGTAGGGGATGCAGTTCACGCAGCCGCCTGACTTGAGGTAGAAGGACCGCAAGGTGTTCTGTTGGCTGGCGTACAGCGCACCCCAGCGCGCGAAGTAGGGCCCGTTCAGATCCCTGGAGTTGCGTCGCCCCTGGAACTCCGGGAAGTCGGTGGTCGGCGTTGCCACCACATCCTTGATGCCGAGATTCTGCCGGAGCTGGTTGGCGTAGGCGTTGTACAGATCGTCCAGACCTGCGCCACCCGGATAGACGATCTCCATCTTCCCGGTCCAACCGCCCGCCTCGGCCAGCCGCTGCTTGGCCTTGTCGGGATGGAATTCGCAGAGTTCGCCACACAGGCCCTTGGGCGTACCGGGCTCGCCCGGCGGCGTCAAGGCGGTCGCCGGCTCCCAGATGCCGCCGTAGATCGCCTTGCTGACCGCCTGCCGGTCGATGGCCATCGAGATCGCCTCCCGGACCCGTTTGTCGGCGAATCTCTTGTCCCACAACGGAAGCCCGAGATAGTTCATCCCGAGGCCCTGGAACACGTGGGCGCGATCACCGAAGTCGGTCATCACCTGGTTCATCCGCGAGGCCGGCACGAAGACGATGTCGGTCGAGCCGGCCTGCACGTCGGTGTAGGCGGTCGTCATATCGGTGTACGGCTTGAAGGTGATCTTGTCCACCGTCGGCTTCGGCCCCTGGTAGCCGGACCAGGCCTTCATCGTGATCGGCTGGTTCTCCTGATAGGAACCCTGCATCTCGAACGGCCCGTTGCCGATCGGCTTGTGCGCGAACGCGTCAAGATCGTCATAGGCCGCCGCGGGCAGCGGGAAGAAGCCGGTCTGCGCCTGGGACAACTGCACCGGGAACTGTCCGTCGGGGCTCTGCAGCTTGACGGTGAAGGTGAGGGCGTCGACCTTCTTCAGCCCGGACAGTTCATCGGTCTTCGGCTTGCCCTTCGCCGGGTTCA
Organism: Microlunatus soli; assembly: GCF_900105385.1. Lineage (NCBI taxonomy): Bacteria > Bacillati > Actinomycetota > Actinomycetes > Propionibacteriales > Propionibacteriaceae > Microlunatus > Microlunatus soli. Next base: position 733,435 of record NZ_LT629772.1, read on the forward strand.
ACCGGTCGTAGCCGACGATGTTGGCCAACTGCCCGCTGTTCTCCCAGGCGTGCGGACCGTAGGCCTCGTAGTTCCATGCCTTGATGTAGCTGTCGGCGGTGACCTTCTCGCCGTTCTGGAAGGTCCAGCCCTTCCGGAGCTTGATCGTCCAGGTGGTCGCGTCGTCGCTCTCGACCGACTCCGCGGCGACGTACTGCAGTTTGTTGTCCTTGTCCATGGAGGTCAGCGGGGCGAACAGCACCATCGTCTGATCGAACGCGATGGTCTGGCGCAGCGGATTGAGGGTCACCGGGTCGTCGGTGGCGATGCTGATCGCCCTCGCCCCGTCCTCGGTACCGCCGCCACCTCCCGATGAGCACCCGGCCAACACCAACACCATGGCGATGCCTGCCGCGGCGATGCGCGCCGTGACGATCCGGGCCGACCACCGTCCCGACTCCCCCGACCGGTTCCCGGCCCACCCGGTGCCACTGCCCGAACGACCTGTCATGCCGACCTCCCGTTGTCGTGCGGCCCGATGCCTGGGAGTGATCATGACCACATCAACAGCGACTTGGGAAGTGGAAGATGCGGAAATTTCAGAATCGACTGAAACTTTAACCCGAGCGAAACACGTGCCGAACGCCGCAGTGCCCTGCGCCAGAAACCCGTTGAGGCAGTCGGCGGCTGAAGTGGTGAGCTGCAAGGCGGAGGAGGTGCGCATGCCGGGGCATGTAAGCCACCTGGCTTCGCAGCAGATCGCCGCTTCAGGCGTGAGTGGCCAACGAATTTATGACGCGCGACACGAGGAGCGGCGGTGGACAGTCGGTGGGGCCCCAGTGGCCGGTCAGGCGCGCGGATGGGCCTGCTCGAAGGCACGCCGCAGGCGTTCGTTGGTGACGTGGGTGTAGATCTGGGTCGTCGCGAGTGAGGAGTGCCCGAGCATCTCCTGGACACTGCGCAGGTCGGCGCCGCCCTCCAGCAGATGGGTCGCCATCGCATGCCGCAGCCCGTGCGGGCCGAGGTCCGGGGCCCCCTCGGTGACACCGAGTGCGCGATGCACGATCCGGCGCACCACGCGGGGGTCGATCCGACCGCCCCGCTCCCCCAGGAAGACCGCATTCCCCGACTTCGCACCGGCCAACTGCGCTCGGCCCGAGGCCAGCCAGCGTTGCAGCGCCCGCAGACCTGGTCCGCCGATCGGCACACTGCGCTCCTTACTGCCCTTGCCGAAGACCCGGAGCACCCGACGATCGGTGTCGAGGTCGGCCAGGTCCAGCCCGCACAGCTCGGACACCCGGATGCCGGTCGCGTACAGCGTCTCCAGGATCGCGACATCGCGGATCCCGACCGGTCCGCCGGCCTCCTCCGCGGCTGCCGTGGCCGCGGCCAGCATCCGGTCCGCCGCCGCCTGATCGATCGTCGCGGGTAGCCGACGCTGCTTCTTGGGTGACTTCAGTCCCGCCGCGATGTTGCGATCGACCCGCCCGGTCTGCTCGGCCCAACTCCAGAACACCCGGACAGCCGCCGATCGCCGCTGCACACTGGCCCGGGCCGAGCCCGCGGTCTGCTGCCGTGCCAACCAGCCGCGAAGATCCGGCAACTCGGCATCCTGCAGGCCGGCCATCCCGAGTTGCTGCAGGTGCAGCAGCATGCTTTGGATGTCGCCGGCGTAGGCCCGGACGGTGTGCTCGGAGAGCCGGCGTTCGGACCGCAGATGGCGTACGTAGTCGGCCGACAACCGGGCGAACTCCTCGCCCAGTTCCACTCGTGCCTCGCCCGCGTCGGGGTGCTGGTCGGCCACCATGGGACAACCTTTGCCCGGCCCACCGGCCGCGGCAAGCCGCCACGCGTACCGCACCGGGTCAGTATTGCCAACCACATCGGTATCGCAGGCCGGCTCGGTATTGCTGGGCAGAAAGTGATATCCAAGTGCCCATGACCGAAACCAGCGGCGATCCGACCACCGACGCCCCGTCGACGGATTCCCCCTCCACCGAAGACCAGTCGACGGAAGCGAGCGAGGCTCAGCCGACGACGTCGGCCCCGACCTTCGACCCTCCCGAGTACGTCTTCGTCGGCGGCTACACCGACGAGATGGGCGGGACGGCGAAGGGCCTGACGATGTACGGGACCGGGGCGGGGTCGGACGGGTCGGGTGCCGAGGCCGCGGACGCCGGGACCGTCGCCGCGGTGGCCTCGCTCGGGTTGGCCTCGCCGTCGTACGTGATCAAGCATCCGTCCAAGCCGTGGCTGTATGCGGTCCATGAGAGCTCGCCGGGCCAGGTGTCGGCGATCCGGTATGACGACGACGGCCTGCATCTGATCAACACCGTGGACAGCGGCGGCGACGGCGGTTGCCATCTCTGCTTCGACCACAGCGGCGACTTCCTGGTGGTCGCGCACTACACCAGCGGGTCGATCGCCAGCTTTGCACTGGAACCCAACGGCGCCCTGTCCGAGCGCAAGGGGCTGCTGGAGTTCAGCGGGTCCGGACCCGACGCCGAGCGGCAGTCCTCCGCCCACGCCCACCAGGTGGTGTCGGTCGGGCAGGCGATCATGGTCCCCGACCTCGGCAGCGACGCCGTGCACATCGTCCGGATCGACGACGCGGGCGAGCTCACGCCGGCAGGAGATTCGATCAAGCTTCCGGACGGTTCGGGCCCGCGTCATCTGGTGGTCAGCGGCCGTCATCTGGTGGTCGCCTGCGAGTTGTCGGCAACGTTGTGGGTCGGAGCCCTGGACGCCGCGGTCGGCGCCGCCGGCAACTCCGTCCCGACCTCGACCAAGCAGACCGAGGAGCGGATCTACCCGTCGGCACTGGTCGCCTACGGTGACCAACTGGTGGTGGCCAACCGGGGCGCGGACACACTGGGCATCTTCACCCTGGACGCGTTCGGTACGCCGCACCCGCTGACCGAGATCGACTGCGGCGGCAGCTGGCCGCGGGACGTGACGGTCGACGGCGAGCAACTCTGGGTCAGCAACCAGCAGAGCGACACCGTCAGCGTGATCAAGCCCGCCGCCGTCAGCAACCGGCCCGAGGACTGGCCGGTCGTCCATCAGCTGTCGACCGGCGCTCCGGCCCGCGTGATCCCGACACGGTAGCGTTGGCACCCGCCCGAAGGGCGTACAACGAGCAAGGAGGCCCTCGTGGCAAGAGCATCCCGGCGACGTGCCGGCGCAGACACCGGCCCGGCACGCCCGGAGACCGCGCCGACTGATTCCAGGGCAGGGAATTCCGTCCTGGGACAGGCCGTCGGCGGCCAGGACCGGGCCATCGTGGGTGGCCGGGTGCTGCCGATCACCGGACCGGTGATCGAGAACGGCACCGTCCTGATCTCCGACGGCAAGATCACCGCCGTCGGGGACAAGGTCAAGGTCGACAAGGACGTCCCGGTCATCGACGCGACCGGCAAGTGGGTGCTGCCCGGCTTCCTGGAGTCACACGGCCACGTCGGTGTGCACGAGGAGGGCAACGGCTGGGCCGGCAACGACACCAACGAGATGACCGATCCGGTCGGTGCCCGGTTCCGTGCGCTGGACGCGATCAACCCCGCCGACGAGGGATTCGCCGACGCCCTGTCCGGCGGTGTGACCGCCGTCGTGGTCAAGCCGGGCTCGGGCAACCCGATCGGTGGGCAGACCGTCGCGATCAGGACCTGGGGTCGGATGGTCGACGAGATGGTGATCAAGCAGCCGGTCAGTGTGAAATCGGCCCTCGGCGAGAACCCGAAGCGGGTCTACGGCGACAAGCAGAAGCTGCCCTCCACCCGGCTCGGTGTGGCGTCGGTGATCCGGGACGCGTTCCTCGGCGCCCAGGATTACGTAGCGCGTCGGGAGCAGGCGGCTGCCGAGGACAAGCCGTTCACCCGGGACAGCAACAACGAGGTGCTGGCCGCGGTGTTGGCCGGCGATCTGCCCTGGTGCCAGCACACGCACCGCGCCGACGACATCGCGACGGCGATCAGGCTGTCGGAGGAGTTCGGCTACCGACTGGTGATCAACCACGGCACCGAGGGCCATCTGCTCGCCGATGTGCTGGCGGAGAAGGACATTCCGGTGATCATCGGTCCGCTTTTCACCTCCCGGAGCAAGGTCGAGGTCAACCAGCGCCACCTGCGCAATCCGGGCCTGTTGGCCGATGCCGGTGTGACCATCGCCATCACCACCGACCATCCGGTGGTGCCGATCAACTTCCTCGTCTACCAGGCGATCCTGTCGGTCAAGGACGGACTCGACCCGGCGAAGGCGTTGGAGGCGTTGACGATCAACCCGGCGCGGATGCTCGGGCTGGATGCGTCGATCGGCTCGCTGGAGGTGGGCAAGGACGGTGACGTGGTGATCTGGGACGGCGACCCGCTGGACATCATGAGCCGCGCCGAGCAGGTGATCATCGGCGGCCGGCCGGTCTATGCCTTCGACCATGATCAGGGAGTCGGCGTGACCGCCGATCCGTACACCGTGCTGAGGAGTGCACAGTGACCGAGCAGCAGACGGCGCACGAACCGGATCAGCAGCGGCCGGCCGACACCCCGAGCAAGATCACAACGGTGTCCGACCTGATCGACGGCGGCACCGTGCTGCCGATCACGCGCTGGGGCGAGCCGGTGATGCATCACCCGTCGACACCGGTGACCAGCTACGACGACGATTTGCACACGCTGATCCGCAACATGTTCGCCACGATGGCCGCCGCGGACGGCGTCGGACTGGCCGCGCCACAGGTCGGGGTCGATCTGTCGCTGTTCGTCTACGACTGCCCCGACGAGGATCGGCGGCGGCACATCGGCGTCTTCTGCAACCCGGTCGTGACGCTGCCCGAGGGCAAGGATCGCAAGCTCGACTACGTCGACGAGGGCTGCCTGTCGCTGCCGGGGGCGTACATCGAACTGGCCCGGCCGGACTTCGCCAGTTGCACCGGGCAGGATGCCTTCGGCAACGACATCACCGTCGAGGGCAACGGCTATTTCGCCCGCTGCCTGCAGCACGAGACCGATCACCTCAACGGCATGGTCTTCGGTGACCGGCTTGCGGCCCGAGCACGCAAGAAGCTGTACGCCCAGCATCGCGACGTCGCCGACCGCTACCCCGCCGATTGGCCGGCATCGCCCAAGATCGACAGCTGACCCACCGGAGGGCTGGATGCGTCAGGGGCACCACGGCCTCAGGCGGCACCCGAGCGGCAGCGGTCTCCGTCGCATCCCGCCCAGACGCCGGAGTCCTTGATGCCCATCACGACAGCGCCACCGCTGTCGCTGTCACCGATCTGCGCGTTCACCGTCCCCGGAGCCGCCGATCACGACGTTGGAATCGTCGTAGCTGACGACGCCGCGGTTGCCGTGGGACCGCTCTGGTCGCCGCACGACGTCGGTGCCGGGGTGGTCTACCTCGATTCACCGGCCGCCGGCTCGTCACCGGTGAGTGGCTGACGATCGATGGCGGCTGCAGCACCGTCGGGTGGTCGGATAGGTAGAGTCGCGCCTTGGTCACTTTTGTCAGATCCCTGTCCCGGTTGGGTTCTGAGCCCTCAAGAGTGTCTGACCCGACGGCTACTGTCGTTGTCATGATCGATGCGATCGGGCTGCAGCAGAACAGCCTGGCGTCGACGGGTCTTGACCCGTCGACGTTGGGCAATGCTCAGCTGCTCGATCATGTCCAAGCCTTCCGGTGGCTGGAGCGGGCCGGGATCAACAGCATCCTGATCTTGGCTGCGGACTGGGCCGACCGACATCCAGCCGACAGCATTGATCGCTACCAACTCGACGTCCGCGGCGGCGACCGTTCCGTCCGACCCGGCGGTTCCGGCACGCCGTCGATGGCGAGGTTCGCGATCACCGAGTTCGCCTCTAGCTTGGGGAAGCCGACCGGCAGCGGTGAACGGATGATCGGCGACGCCTTGGATCTGCGCCATCGGCTTCCCCGACTGTGGCGACGCCTGTGCAACATGGAGATCGACGGCCGCGACTGCCAAACGATCGCCCGCGAGACCCATCATTTGACGCCGGAGCAGGCGCTGCAGGTGGACGCGTCGATCGCCGACTTGGTCGGTCGCTGGTCGTTCGGACGGTGGATGAAGCATCTGGAGTCCCGGATCATCGAGGTCGACGCCGAGAACATACAGAAGCTGGCCGAGCAGGCCGCCCACGAGATCGGCCTCTATCTCGGCCAGAGTAATGATCACGGTCTCAAGACCGTCTATGCCCGACTCCCGGCACCGATCGCGATCCGGTTGTATGCCCAAGCCGACCGAGTCGCCGACATCCTCCAACGGCGCGGCCATACCGGCACCAAAGGTGAACGGCATGCCGAGGCGCTCGACATCATGACCCGGCCGTTGGAACACCTGAAGCTGCTCGCCGAGGACACCGCCCCCACGCTGTTCGATCCCGACCCGGATGACGACTCGCTGTTGCCCACGCCGTCCATGCCGAATCAGGCCGCCGACCATGATCATTCCGCCGCCGATGATGATCACTCCGCATCCGACGAGCCGCCGCCCGAAGCCGAGGACCTTCCACCCGAACCTGAGCCGGACGACGACACCGGCGATGATGTGCCGGTCGGGCCGTCCCGGTTCCCGCGCATCGAGCAGGATCGGCGACTTGCCGAGTTGGCGATCAAGGCGATCGGACAGATCGATCCCGCAAAGCTTCGGCCCAACGCCACGTTGTATGTGCACATCGCCCGGGAGACCTTGGAGAACGGTCTCGGCGTCGCCCGGGTCGAGGACGTCGGCCCGATCGTGTCCAGCCTGGTTGCCGACTGGCTCCGGGGCTGCGATGTCACCGTCAAGCCGGTTGTTGATCTTGCCGCGGACCTGACACCGGTGGATTCCTATGAGATCCCGAAGGCGATGCGGGAGCGGATGCTACTGAAGTTTCCGGGCAGCATCTTTCCGTTCTCCGGTGTCACCGGACGGCATGTTGATCTTGATCACAGCATCCCGTATGTGCCGGGGTTCCCAGGTCAGACCCGGGAGGACAATCTCGGTCCCAAGGGCCGCGGCGAACACAACGTCACGACCCACGGCTTCTGGCGGCGTCGACAACCGTCGCCCGGAACACACGTGTTTCGGGCGCCTCACGGCAGAGTCTTTCTGGTCAATCAGACCGGCAGTTTCAATCTCGGATCTGGATCCTTCGCCCAGACGATCTGGCGTGCCGCCGCGCCCCAAGCAGCAGCAAAGGTCGACACCTGACCCTCCGGAACGGCTGAGTGCGTCAGGGGGCACCGGAGCGGCAGCGGTCTCCTTCGCATCCAGCTCGGACGTCGGAGTGCTTGATCCCCATCACGACGGCGCCACCGGTGTCGCTGTCACCGATCTGCGCGTTCACCGCCCCGGAGCCGCCGATCACGACGTTGGAATCGTCGTAGCTGATGACGTTGCGATTGCCGTGGGACCTGATCGACACGTCATCGATGCCATCGGCACCGATCACGAGCGCGTCGTCACCGTCGGCGGTGGAGGCGCCCTCGTCGGTCACGCTGGCCCGAGCTCGTGCCCGGTCGGCCGCTATCGGGGTGTCGGCGGCCGGACGGTTACTGTCGGCGCGGCCGCCGGATCTGGCACGTTCGACCGGCACGCCCCGGTCCGCCGAATCTGCCTCGTGCTCGGCTGAGCCTTCCTTGTCCGCATGGGTCCTGGCGTCCGCCGGCTCCTCGTCCTCGGCTTCTTCTGAACCCTCGTCCGCTTCCTCCTGATCCTCCCTGTCGCCGGAGTTTCCGGAGCGGACCGTCGACCCCGAGACGTCGACCGCGTTCAGGCCACTGGAGTCGGTGTCGCCGGTGTTGGCGTTGATCCGTCCGTTGCGGTTGATGAAGACGTTCGAATCGTCGTAGGTGACGATCTGATCATCACCGCGGACGTTGACCGAGTGGTCCTCGAGCCCGCTGATCGAGGTCGCGCCACCGCTGCGGGATCCGAGGCCGGACAGCACGCCGGCGAGTGATCCGTCGGACATCGCCTCGGCCGGTTCCCGTTGTCCGTCAGGCCTGTCGGCCAGGTCACTGATCGATCCGGCGGCCGTCGTCGGTCGCTGCGGGCGTACTCGGAGCGGCGATCCCGATCCGGTCGACCGCCCGGAAGCCAGCGCGGATTCTCGCGTGTCCAGGGCGACGACGCCACTGGCCGAAACGGCTCCGGTGTTGGCGATCAGCCTGCCGTCGTCGCCGATGTACACGATGCCGCCGTTCGCCGCGACGATCGACGCGGTCTGCTCGCTCCACGACGGCGCGACCTCGTTGATCACGGTCGTCGAAGGTTCGGGTCCCTGCCGGGTCCGATCGTGCGGACGAGGCGGTGCGGCCTGTCCGCCGGCTACGTCGGAGCGGCCGGTCTCCCGGCGTTGCGGATGTCCGACCGCACCAGGACGGGTCTGCTCCGGTCCGAACATCGCGACCTGTTGCCGGGTTACGGTTTCGGCCGCACGTCTGCCGAGGGGGGCCAGGTCGTCGCTGCTCGAAGTCTCCGTCCGTCCAACCGGTCGCTGTGGTGCGACGGTGCCCGGAGCCATCGGATCGTCCAGACAGCCGAACGGCGAAAACCACGGGCCGGTCGGCACGGCGGGTGCCCCGGCGTCGCCGGTGATCAGCGTGATCGCCGGGACAGCTGGTGTTACAGGCTGGATTCGGCCGGCATCGAGGCGCTGCTCGCCCACGATGTCGCGGACGATCCAACCCGCGAGTGCAAAGACTGCGCCGAGTAGCACGGCACAGATGATCGTCGAACGTTTCACGATGGTGCCCTTCCCCGAGGTGATGCAGAGCTGGTGGGTGGCAATTGCCCGTCCGCGATGGCTCAGCCATCAGCTACGACCGGGTCGTCCGGTGCGACGTTCCGCCAGTTCGGACGGTAGTGGCCACCGAGCGACTCCGCGGCGAATTTACGAATGGCGACGACGGGGGCACAGGGAATTCGATTGTCGTGTGCTGGCGGACGTGGCATCGTCCGACCCATGGCAGGGATCGACGGACTCCGGATCAGGCGGTTCGGCGTCGACGATGTCGACGGCTGGGCACGGACCGACCTGCAGCGGCGGCATCTGGTCGATGCCCTGGCGGAGTCCGACGACTATCTGGCCGCGGTGCAACCGGGCGGTCGGATCGTCGGCAAGCTCGGGATCCGGTACGGCCAGCACCCGGACGCCGGCACGATCTACCAGTTCGACGTCGTCGACGGACTCCGGGGACAAGGCATCGGGACCGCCCTGCTGCTGCGCGCCGAGCAGATCATCGGTGATCATGGCTGCGACCGCGCCACGCTCGGCGTGGAGCAGGACAATGTCGCAGCGATCCGGCTGTACCGTCGTCGGGGCTATCAGGAGTTCGGCACCGAGGCTGCCGAATGGGACCAGGAGGCGGCCGACGGTTCGATCTACCGCTACCGATGTCTGTGTCTGCTGATGCAGCACACCCTGTGAACGCTCAGCGCGCCGCGGCCGCATCGAGAGGAGCAGGGGCGGCGAGCAACGATCGCAGCCGTGGGAGAAGTTGATCACCGATCCGCGCCACCTCGTCCAGGTACGGTGTGTCGGACAGCACAAAATGGCTGACCCCGAGGTCGGCGTACTTGCCCAGCGCGGCGGCGACGTCGTCGGCCGAGCCGACCAGCCAGGTGGTGCCTGCGCCGCCGCCACCGTACTTGCCGGGAGTCGTGTACAGGCAGGAATCCAGCACGTCGCCCCGCTCGGCGAGATCGTAGAGTCGGCGCTGGCCGACGGCCTTCCGCCACTTGGTGTCGATCTCCCCACCGGCCTTGGCTGCCATCGTCGCGACCCGCTGCTCCGCATCGTGCCAGGCCTGGTCGGTGGTGTCCCGGACGACGGTGGTGATCCGCAGCCCGAACTCCAGCGGCTGGTGTGTCCGGCCGAGTGATTCGGTCAGGGCCTTCAGCCGGGAGATCCGTTCGGCGATGCCGTCCAGCGGTTCACCCCAGAACAGTTGCACGTCGGCCTCGGTCGCCGACACCTGCTCGGCCGCCGGTGAGGCGCCACCGAAGTAGAGCCGCGGATGCCGGCCGGACTCGGCGTCGAACGGCCGCGGCCGGACCGTCGAATCCCTGACGGTGAAGAACTCCCCCTCGAAGGTGACATTCTCCTCCGCCCACAACCGACGCAGCAGTCGGAGAAACTCTCGGGTCCGGTCGTAGCGGCGGGCCGGATCGCTGTTCACGTCGCCATAGGCGGCGAGGTTGTCGATCCCGCTGACGATGTTGATCAAGAGCCGGCCGCGGCTGAGTTGATCAAGGGTGCTGGAGGCAGCCGCAAACTGTGCCGGCTGCCAGTAGCCCGGTCGGATCGCTGCCAGCGGTTGGAAGCTGGTGGTCCGAGCAGCCAACGCGGTCGCGACGGTGAAGGTGTCCGGCCGTCCCCAACCCGAGCCGAGCAGCGCCCCACCCCAGCCGTGCTGCTCCACCGCCAACGCGTGCCGGACCGACAGATCGAGTGTCCCCCAGCCGTCCTGGACGTCGTCGCCGCGATGCCCGGGCTCGACCGTGTTCGGGATGTACCAGAGGAATTCCGGGCTGGTCGATTCCGGGCTCATCTGCAGGCCTCTTCCGTCTCGACGGTGATGCGAACACCTAAACCCTATATAGACACTAGGAATTATTCGCCGGCACGATCGGAATGCGAGACACCCACCCCACCCCGCCGACCCGTCAGTTTCTCCCCGACTCGCCCGGCGAGTCGGGGAGAAACTGACGGGTCAGCTGGTTACCTCGGACGGCCAGACTTCCAGCTGGCCGCGGCCGGCCGGGCTGGTGACGGCCGACTCGACGACCGCGTCGGGTTCGCCGGCCGCCTTCATCCAGCTCAGCAAACGCTCCCGCAGGTGGTCCGAGACGTCGCGGTGGGACGGCAGTCCGACCAGGTTGTTCAACTCGTACGGGTCAGCCTCCAGATCGTAGAGATAGCCCTCGACGTAGCGGTCGGAGCCGGCGTCGGCGATCGGGTCCGCGTCCGGGGCGATCACGCCGTACTTCCACCGCTGGGTACGGATCCCGCGCGCCACCTCGGTCTCGCTGACCTGGATGAACGCCTCCCCGGCCGGCGGCTCCACCGACCGCATCACGGGGGTCAGCGACGGCTGGATCCCGACCGGCGCCTCGATACCGGCCAACTCCATCAGGGTGGCCGGCAGGCCGACGGTGCTCACCACGTCCTCGACGATCCGGCCGCGGGGCACCTGCGGTCCCCTGATCATCAACGGCACCCGGGTGGATCCGTCGTGCACCGACCGCTTGTATTCGCCGTTGCGGGTCTTGAAGTGGCAGCCGTGATCGGAACTGAACACGGTGATCGTGTCCTCGTAGAGCCCGAGGCTGCGCAGCGCGTCCAGCAGCCTGCCGTAGGCCTCATCCATCCGCTTGATCATCCCGTAGTAGCCGCCGATCTGCTGATACGAGGTGCCGTGCAGGCTGGCGAGGTCCGGCGGCAACCAACTGCCGTGGTAGGCGTCCCGGTAGACCTCCGGCGCCGGGTAGTCGTCGCGCCGGTTCTGATGGTGCGGCTCCAGGAACGACACGAACAACAGGAACGGTTCGTCGGCATGATCACCGATGTAGCGGATCGCCGCATCGGTCAGCGCATCGATCCGATAGCCCGGCAGGTCGACCGGTTGCTGATCATTGTCGTACAGCCGGGTCAGGTAGGAGTCCGACACGTGTTCCAGGGCGTTGGCCGCCAGCCAGTAGTCGTAGCCGCCACGGTCCTCCGGTGCGACCGGTCCGCGCGAACCGGTCGGTGCCAGGTGCCACTTGCCGATGTAGCCGGTGGCGTAGCCCGCACCGGAGAAGCGCTTGGCCAGAGTGTCGGCATCGGTCGCCAGCGACAGACCATTGCGGTGCACACCATTGGCGGTGGCGAAGTTGCCGGTCTGCAGACAGGATCGGGCCGGTGTGCAGAGCGGTTGCGGGGTGTGCGCGTTGTCGAACCAGGTGCCGGACCGGGCAGCGTGATCAAGGTTCGGCGTCAGCCCGCAGGGGTTGCCACCGATCCCGGTCGCGTCCCACCGCTGCTGGTCGGTCAGGAAGACGATCACCGGCGACTGCCGAGGACGTTCGGCTTCCGGGCGACGGTAGTTGAGGGCAGCGAAATCGGTCATCGGCATCCTTTGGTCATGATCAACACGGTTACGAGATTCGGTTTCGGTTATCGTCCTTCGACAAGCTCAGGCCCCATCGACAAGCTCAGGGGTTGTTCATCCCTTCACCGCCCCGGCGATGCTGGCGATGAAGTAGCGCTGCAGGAACAGGAAGACGATGATCACCGGCAGCAGCGCGATGGTCGCGGCCGCGGTCATCACGCCCCAGTCGGACTGGAAGTCGTTGCGCAACGCATAGACGCCGACCGAGAGCGTCCGCAGTTCCGGCCGGGTGAGGGTGAACACCAATGGCAGCAGGAAATCGTTCCAGGAATGCAGGAACTGCAGGATCACCGCGGTCGCGGTCACCGGCTTGGCCAGCGGCAGGTAGATCTTCCAGAAGGTCCGGAGGAATCCGGCGCCGTCCACCCGGGCCGCCTCCTCCAGCTCGGCAGGCAGCTGTCCGAAGAAGCCGGCGTAGAGCAGTACGGCGACGATGTTCACCCCACCGGCTTCGGCCAGCGTCATGCCCCATAGGCTGCCGTCCAGATGCAGTTTGGTGAGCAGGTCGTAGATCGGGATGATCGTGTAACCCTCGGGGAGGAAGATCACCAACGCGAACAGACCGAACATCACCTTGCGGCCGGGGAAGCGATAGCGGCCCAATGCATAACCCATCAGTGCCGCGGTGATCACCGAGATCACGATCGATCCGCCGGTGACCAGAACGGTGTTGATGAAGTAGCGCCCCATCGAGGCGTCCTGCCAGGCACGGATCCAATTGCCGACCCGAAGCACCGGCGAGAACGGATTGACCGATCCGAAGATCTCCGTGGTGTTCTTCAACGACGAGCTGAAGGTCCAGATGAACGGATAGATCCAGGCGATCCCGATGGTCAGCAGGACGATCGAGATGATCACCGCCCAGACCCGTTCCTTGCGGGAGAACCGGCCACGGCGGACCCGGGTCCGGTCGGCCGTGCCGTCGACGGTGGTCATCGGTCCAGCGCCTTTCTGTTCCTGGACAGACTCCGCCCGGCCCATACCTGCACCAGGGCCAGCAGCAGGGTCGCGGTCCCGAAGAAGCAACCGGCGGCCGAGGCATAGCCGAGCTGCGGTACCCCTCCGTTGTCGGGCTGGAAGGCGGTGTTGAAGATGTAGACCTCGACCACCTGGGTGCGGAAGTACGGACCGCCGCCGGTCATCGCCTGGATCAACGCGAAGGCGTGCAGATTTTCCTTCGCCGTCAGCACGATGATCACCAACGCGAACGGGATCAGGATCGGCATCGTGATGTGCCGGACCCGGGCCCAGGTGCCGGCGCCGTCGACCTGTGCGGCCTCCAGATACTCGGCCGGAACGGTCTGCAGCGCGGCCAACCAGTAGATCATCGTGGTGCCGAAGTTCTTCCAGGTATGGGCGGCCAGCGTGGTCCACAGGGCAAGCTTCGGGTCCGACAGGAATTCCACCGGCTGGTCGACGACGCCTGCCCCGGTGAGCAGTGCGTTCACCGGTCCGTTGTTGGGACTCAGGACGAAGGTGTTGATCACACCGATGATCGATGCCGATGCCATCACCGGCAGGAAGAACATCGTCCGGAACACCGGCGACAGCTTCAGCACCTGACGATTGAGCACCATCGCCACCAACAACGCCAGGCCGACCCGGACCGGTGTGCCGATCAGCACGAAGATCATCGACCTGCCGAAGGCACCCCAGAAGAAGTGATCCTGCACCAGCCGGACGTAGTTGCCGAGCCCGACGAACGTCATGTCGTCGGTGAACCCGGTCCAGTCCATCGTCGAGTACACCCAGGACATGATCATCGGATAGAAGGTGAATCCTGCGGTCAGCACCAACGCCGGCAGCAGGAACAGATAGCACCAGCGGGTGTTGGTCCGGGCATACCAACTGCCGACCTGGCGCTGGATCCGCTGCTGCACAGGCGGCGGCGCGACGGTGTCGCGGTCCAGGGATCGTGTCGCACTCATCGTCGGGTCAGAGCTTCTGGTAATCGGCGGCGGTGTAGTCGGTGTTGCGATCCCAGTTGGGGAAGACGAAGTCGTCCCGGGTGACCGTCGACCCCTTCTTCTTCGCCGCCGCGATCGCGGTGTCCAGCGCCTTGTCCAGAGCACTGTTGTATTTCGCGAACTGCGCCTTGGGATTACTCAGGTCACCGGTGAAGAGCCCTTGCATCAGGTCCTGCCAGATCGGCGTCACCGGCTTCAGCAGCAGCTTGACCGTCGACACATCGGGGTTGCGGATCTCCACCTGGGGGATCGTGTGCATGATCTTGTGCGCGAGATCGGAGCAGAAGGTGGCGTTCGGATCGAGTTGGGCCTCGCGGTCGGCCGCCTCGTTCGCGGCAGGATGCAGCGACTCCAGATTGCCCTCGCTCTGAATGACCATGTTCTTCTGGCCCTCCTCCGATCCCATGTAGGCGAGGATCTGACCGACGGCCTTCGGCATCTCGGTCTTGGCGTAGACCCAGACGCTGTTGGCGCCGACCTCGGCGAACGGCACCACGTAGTCCGAGCCGTCGGCCGACGGCAGCTGACCGACCGCGTACTTCCAGTCCGGTGCGTTCTGCTTCCAGGCCGGCAGCGAGTAGGGGCCGACGAACATCATCGCGCTCTTGCCGGCCGAGAACTGATCGCGCGCATCCTTGTCCACCAGAGTGAGGAACCCCGGTACCACCAGCTTGTCCTTGACCAGCTTCTGCAGGAACTCGAACGCTTGCAGCACCTCATCGGCGTCGTAGCGATACTGCCCGGTCTTCATGTCCAGACCGGTCCAACTGTTCAGCGACCCGGTCCAGCCGACCGTGGTGGCCAGCCCGGCGACCGTGGCAGCCAGGCCGTCCTTGCCGATCATCAGGCCGCTGCTGCCCTGGCCGACCGACTTGGTCAACGCCTGATGGATGTCGTCCCAGGTCTTGATCGCCGAGATCGGATCGTCATAGCCGGCCTTCTTCAGGTTGGCGCTGTCGACGAACAGCAGCTTGTCCAGCCGCCGGCTGGAGTTCAGCGGGAAGTTGTAGACCTTGTCGTCGAAGATGTGGATCCCCGGGATCAACGCGGTCTTCGGCCATTTCGCCCGCCAGCTCTCGAAGTCGGGCACCAGTTTCTCGATCGGCTGCACCCAACCCTGGGCGATCGCCGTCTGGGCGGGGATATCCGGTGGCAGCGCGAACACATCCGGGGCCGAGTTGTTGCGGATGCCGACCGAGACGACCTGGCGAATCGTCTCCCAGCTGGTCCCCTGGTAGTCATTCTTGATCTTGGAATACTTCGCGCTGTAGGCGTCCAGCACGGCGGTCTCGAAGACCGACTTGAGGTCACCACTGTCCAACCAACTGACCGTGCCGGAGGCTTCGGGCTTGGTGGAGTAGTCGGGGATCTTGATCTTGCCCGCTTCGGCGGATCGGCTCGCCGAACTGCCGGTGCCGGTATCGACCTGGCAGCCGACGGCTCCGGCGGTCATCGCCGCCAGCGCGCTGCCGAGCAGCGTCCGGCGAGCGATCCGGCCGGAACGTCCGACGGCGGATGAGGAACTGAAGGCGTGCGAACTGGCTGAGCTCATGACGCTCCTTTGACATGGCGGCGCTGCGATGTCGGAGAGCTGCCGCAGATCATCGATGATCTTCCGACACCGCGGATTACCCGCATACTCTACGGATCCACTGGGGTTTCTCCGAAACCATTCATAGTGCGGACCGGTCACTGTCGGCCGGTCCGACGTTTTCCCAGACACTAATGGATTATTCTGTGTCCGGACAAGACCCTACGACAGTTCGGGATCGGAACGAGGCTCACCGTGGCAACCGGAAAGCGGATCACCTTGCGCGACATCGCGGCAGCTGCCGGCGTGTCCGCGCCGACCGTGTCGAACGTTCTGAATGGGAATGATCAGCGAGGCAAGGTGCGGATCAGTGATGCGACCCGAACACGCATCCTCCGGGTCGCCGACGAGCTGGGCTACACGCCGAGTCTGCTGGGACAGAGCATCCGTCTGGGCCGGACCAATCAGGTCTGCGTCGTACCGCTCAACCTCTACTCGCCCTGGACCGAGGCACTGGTCGACGCCGTCACGGGGGCGTGCCGGACCGCAGGAAAGCGGCCACTGATCCTTGCCGACGGCGATTGGTCGGCCTTTCTCGCCGGCCAGGGCGCGGACGGTGCGGTGATCGAGGAGAGCGTGTTGGCCGACGGTGATCTGGACAAGCTGCGCCGGCTCGCCGGATCGGGGATCTCGATCGTCCTGTTCCACAGCGCCGCCGAGCCGGACGACATCGACGTGATCCGGCGCCCGATCCTGCCGGCGCTGCACACGGCGTTGCGGGATCTCACGACACGGCATCGCCGGATCGCTGTCCTGACAGGCGATGCCGCCAGCACCGATGACGAGCGTCTGCTCGAATTCCGGGATGTGATCGCCGAGGCCGGCCTGCCGCTCGACCCGGACTTGATCCGTTCGACGGGGGCCGACCGCTATCTCGCCTTCCGGCAGGCCATGGAGCTGCTGCAGTCCGAGGACCCACCGACCGCGATCTTCGGCACCCAGGATCTCAGTGCCATCGGCGCGCTGTGGGCGGCCCAGCGGCTCGGCCTGGGCGTACCCGATGATCTGGAGATCATCGGCATCGGTAACACACCCGAATCGTTGCAGACCGACCCGCAATTGTCCTCGGTCGGTCCGCCGCACTACTTCGACAAGGTCGCCGAGCTGCTGATCCAGCGGCTCAACGGTGACGGCCCCGCAGAACGGCTGCACGTCTATCCGGCGGAGATCTGGCATCGCGGCACGACCCGAGCCGGCCGACCGTCGTCGAAGGGCTGAACCTCATCGGAGCCGGTCTCGGGTACATTCCCCCGGGACATGCTTCCCCGAGATGAGGTTGACGGCGACATGGTGTCCTCCGATGAGCGGCGTCCGGCCGGCAGGCCCGCGACCGCGGTGTCGACCGTTCTGGTGTTGACACTGGCACTGCA
The DNA here is from genome assembly GCF_900105385.1 of Microlunatus soli. Classification (NCBI taxonomy): domain Bacteria; kingdom Bacillati; phylum Actinomycetota; class Actinomycetes; order Propionibacteriales; family Propionibacteriaceae; genus Microlunatus; species Microlunatus soli. The sequence goes on from NZ_LT629772.1 coordinate 750,489, forward strand.
GTGCGCCGTGCCTCCGTTCGCCACCGACACGTACACCCCTGCCATCCCGCGAGTCACGGCCGGGCTGGACACCTCGGCATCACTGGTCGGTCTGACCTTGACGGCGTTCTTCATCGGGATGGCGTTGGGACAGCTCTTCGGCGGACCGCTGTCGGATCAGCGGGGCCGTCGGTTGCCGATGATCGCCGGTGGTCTGCTGTGTACGCTCGGCGCGATCGGCTGTGCGCTGGCGCCGTCGATCGGTCTGTTGATCATGTTCCGGGTGCTGCAGGGATTCGGTGGCGGGGTGGCCGCTGTCGTCGCCCGCGCCGTCGTGGTGGACGTCGCGCGTGGTGACACGCTGGCACGGGTGATGTCGATCATGATGGCGCTCGGCGGACTGGCACCGATGATCGCGCCAGTGGTCGGCGGCGCCGTGCTCACCGTCGGCGGCAGCTGGCGGACCGTGTTCTGGGTGCTGGCCGGCTTCGGGCTGGCGATGATGATCACCGCCATCGTCGTCGTCGGAGAATCGCTGCCCCCGGATCGCCGGCACGGCGGAGGGCTGGCCCGCTTCGCCGATGGCCTGCTCCAGGTGATCAGGATCCGCTCCTTCGTCGGGTACGCCCTCACCGGATCGTTGTCGGGCTTCACGATGATGGCCTACATCGCGAATTCTTCCTACGTGCTGCAGCAGCAGAAGGGGCTGCAGCCGATGCCGTTCGCGCTGTTCTTCGCCGCCACCGCCCTGTCCCAGGTGCTGCTGTCGGTCGTGAACGCACGGATCGTCGGCCGGTTCCGACCGCGACGGTTGATCGGGGTCGGGCTGAGCGTTTCGGCCGCTGCTGTCGCGGGGTTGGCGATCGGCGTCTTCGCCCTCGGTACCCCGCTGGTCCTCACCTGCATCGGTTTCCTGCTGCTGATGGGTGTCCAGGCCTTCGTCTTCGGCAATGCCAGCGCCCTGGCCGCGAGCCAGGCCCGCCAGGTCGCCGGATCGGCATCTGCGGTGACCGGTGTTGCGCAGGCCGTCGCCATGTCGGTGTCCGCGCCGCTGGCCAGTTCCGGCGGGTCGGTCACGGCGGTACCGATGATCTGGGTGATGATCGCCGGCATCTCCGCTGCGATCTTCTGTTATCTGGTGGTGTCCAGACCGGCGGCCACGACCCGGGCCGGCTGAGTCGGACTAGCTTCGGTCGAAGACCGCGGCGACCTCGGGGATCGCGGCGCGATATCCGGCGAGCAGATCGGCGGCGACCTGGACCGAATCGACCAGCGGATGCAGTGCGAAGGCGAGCAACGCCTGCCGTGCCGAATGTTCCCGGGCTGCGGCGATGACGTGCCGCTCCACTTCCTTGACCTGTTGCATCAAACCGATCTGATGCAGCCCAGGTTGGGTGACGTTCGACGGGTGGATACCGGTGCCGTCGACGGTGGTCGGCACCTCGACGACGGCATCGGGTGGCAGCGCGGGAATGGTGTCGTTGTTGCGTACGTTGAGGATCGCCGACGCCGGTTCGTTCCGGCTGATCGCCCGCATCACAGCCAGAGCGACCCCGGCATAGCCGAGCTGGCTGGGATCGGTCGCCGCGTCGTGTGTGCCGGCCGGCGCCCCCTGGGTTCCGCCCTTCGCCTCGGCCATGTAGCTTGCCTCGCGCTCGTCCACGGCCCGCTGCCATACAACCGCGGGGGCGGCAGCCTCCGCCGCCGCGGTGTAGAACTCCTGCTGGGTCCTGGCCAGGAAGTCACCACGGGTCGGCCCGGAGTTGCGGATCCGCTGCACGGCCTCGCGTTGGAAGTAGTAGTAATACAGGTATTCGTTGGGAATCATGCCCAAGGTCCGCAGCCAGTCGGCGCCGAAGATCTCGCTCTCCTCCAGCTGGGACAGCAGTGCGTCGTCGGCGAGCAGGTCGGGCAGCACGTCCCGTCCGCCGACGATGATCTTGCGCATCCAACCCAGGTGGTTCAGACCCGCGTAGTCCATGGTGATCGCGGTGTGATCATGACCGAGGATGCCGGCGATCCGACGGCCCATCTCCGAGGGTGTGTCGCAGATCCCGACGACCCGGTCGCCGAGCTCGGTCTGGAGTGCCTCGGTGATGATGCCGGCCGGATTGGTGAAGTTCAGCAGGTACGCCTGGGGTGCGCGTTCTCGGATCCGCCGGGCGATGTCGATCATCACCGGCAGTGTCCGCAGCGCGTAGGCCAAACCGCCCGGTCCGGTGGTTTCCTGCCCGAGCACGCCACGGTCGAGGGCGACATGCTCATCGCACTGCCGACCCCGTACGCCGCCGACCCGGATCGCGGCGAACACGAAATCGCTGCCGTCCAGAGCGGGATCGAGGTCTGTGCTCGTCTCCAGGGTCGGCGCGTCGGGGAAGTCGGCGGCCTGCGCGGTCAGGATGGACCGCATCGTCTGCAACCGGGTCGCATCGGTGTCGTAGAGCGACACCCGGTCGACCCGTGGCGTGCCGGCATCGCGCAGCAGCGCCTGCCAGACGAACGGGGTCCGGAATCCACCACCGCCGAGGATGCACAGTTTCACCCCTCCATCCTGACCTGTGGTCCCGCCGCTGGTGCAGCCAGGTGTGGCCCGGGCGTGATCAGGCCGGGGTGAGGGCGTCGGCCATCCAGCGGAGGTGGGCAGCGAGTGTGCGGTTGCCCTGCAGGTGTTCGTAGAGGGCCGAGCTGACCGCTCGCGCCTGGCACAGCAGTGCCGAGCTGCTGCGGTCGACGCCGGCGACCTCGGAGAACAACGCCAACCGGTGCAGCAGTTCGACCGACCCGGCCCGAACCAGGTCGTCGAATCGCGATCGTTCCAGGATGATCGTGTGGCTCTCGTAGGCGATCGTGCCGACTCGCGGATTCGGGTCGAGTGCTCGCCAGGCACCGGTGGCATCGGCGTGCACATTGATCGCATGCAGATCACCGTGCGTCAGCGTCACGGTCCGGTCCTGATCGAGGTCGGTGATCGTCCGTCGAGCGAGGTCGATCGTCCGCCGGTCGAGCAGCCGCGGCCGCTGCCGGAGCAAGGACGAGAGGTGTTCCAGCCAGCCGTCGTTGTCGGAGAGATGATCGATTCCTCCGGGGTCGGCCACCGCGAGTCGGCGGGCGAGGTCGGCCTGGACGGTGATCTGATCGTCGACCGTGTGTCCGGCCAGCGAGTCGGCCGTGAGCCGTTCCAGCAACAGGGCGCCGAGGTCGTCGGCAGCGTCCTCGCACCGTACGCTTGCCGATGGTGGAAACGCGCGCAGCGCGATCGCCTCCTTCCGGGCCGCTTGTGGATCGAGCAGCTTGATCATCAGCGGCGATCCGTCGGCCGACCGGACCGGGACGACGACCGACATCCCGCCCCGCAACTCGGTGCCGTCGACGCGACAGTTCCAGCGATGGAGCGCGGCGGCCAGCCTGTCGGCCGGCCGATTCGTCGGGACTTCCATGTCTGCCTTGATCTCAGCCCGTTCGAACGATGGCTTCCAACAGGTCGATGGCGGTGAAGATCGCCCGTTCGTCGGGGTCGAAGTAGGGGTTGTGATGCGGCGCTGGGCTGTCGGCGCCGATGTTGAGGTAGGCGCCCTGTCCCCCGGCCTGCTGGACTCCCTTGATCATCAGGTTGACGTCGTCGCTGCCGGCCTGCGGACTGGTCGGCAGCACCTCAGGCACGCCGTCCACCGTTGCGGCAGCATCCAGCACCTTGGACACCAATACGTCATCCGGCGCAATGGTCACCGCTCGCCCGGTGATCTGCACGTCATGATCAACACCGTACGCTGCCGCGGCGCCGGCGATCACGGCCCGGACCCGTTCGGTCAGGTCGTCGATCACCTCGTCGTCGGCGGCACGCGCCTCACAGGTCAGCTCGGCGAGCGCGGGAACGATGTTGACGTTGTCGCCGGCGTGCAGGGTGCCGACGTTGAGCCGGGTATCGGTGCCGGCATAGCGTGGCAGACTCATGATTCCGAGGCTGGCCATCGCCGCGGCCAACAGGGCGTTACGTCCCTCCTGCGGTGCGCCCGAGGCGTGCGAGGCGCGACCCTGGAAGCTGACGGCGAGCTTGCGGGTGGCCATCCCTCCGACCACGCTGCCGATCACGGTGGACACCGGGCTGTCGCCCCGGACGTGGACCCCGAGCATCCGATCGACACCGTCGAGGACGCCGGCATCGATCATGGTCTGGGCACCGCGGACCCCTTCCTCCGCGGGTTGGAAGAAGATCTTCACGGTGCCCGGAAAGTCATGATCACTGAGCCGGTGCAGCAAGCCGACGCCGATGGCGGCGTGGCAGTCGTGGCCGCAGGCGTGCATTGCCCCGGTGGTCGAGTTGAAACCTTCCCGGGCCGGAAGATGTTGATCATCGTCGGCCTCGCGGATCGGCAGCGCGTCGATATCGGTCCGCAGCGCCCAGGTCGGACCAGGACGATCGCCGTCGATCTGCGCCACCAGTGCCGTCCCGTGTTCGAGGTAGTGATCGACCCGGTCGGGGTCGGCGCCACCATCGGTCGCCAGTCGAGCCCAGTGTTCGCGGGTCGCCGGATCCGGCGCGCCGACGACACCGGACAGATCCTGAACATCGGATCCGGTCAAGATCGTCACCGGCAGCCCGGCCAGCCGGCCTTCGATCCGGGCGGCCGTACCGAACTCGAGGAACCCCGGCTCGGCGTGCCGATGCAGTTCGCGACGGAAGTCGATCAACGCGTTATGGTCCACGGTCGGACTCTAATGCTGTGGCGTTGCCCCGCGACCCGGCGGGTCAGCCGGGGAAGCTTTCTGCCAGCTTCCGGAGCCGTTGGACGTAGTTCTTCCAGTCGTTGTCGCCCTGGTCGGGGAGATTTGACCAGGTCTGGTCGGCGCCGGCGCGTCCGTCGATGAGCTCTCGGACGATGTCGACCTGGCCGACGTGCCTGGCGGTCTCGGCGATCATGTGCACCAGGACGGTCCGCAGATCGGTGTTTCGTCGCTCCGGCGGCCACCACGCCACCACGCCGGGGGCATCCAGGTCGAGGGCCTCGATGGTCGCGTCGGAGTGTTCCCAGGCTCGTCGGCAGAAGCTCCGCACCCAGTCCGCAGACTCGTCGCGGGTCGCCCACATGTCCGCGTTCGGCTCGGCACCCTCGTCCATCCAGGGCGTCGGTTCACCGAAAGGCCGGCCGAAGACCTCGCCGAAGTAGCCGACGTCGACACTTGCTACGTGTTTGGCGACGCCCAGCAGATTGGTGCCGGTCGCCGTCATCGGCATCCGGAGCTGACGCTCGCCCAGATTGCTCAGCTTCCAGAGCAGCGGGTCGCGCTGCCGCCGCAGGTAGTAGATCAACATCGCCTTCTCGTCCATGCCCGGCACCGTACTCGTGTGACCGATCGCCCCGCCTGCTGTTATCGACCAGCGCGATCGGCGGTCGGCCGGCGGCCGCCCCTTGGCGCGGACGTGGAGCTCGCGCTCGTCCAACGGCAGAGCGCGGACAGCGACAGAGTCCTGGACTTCTCGCGGGTCGCACGGGTCCGTGAGCTTGTCGAAGTGCCGCCAACGAGCCGGTCGGACAACCGAACACAGTCGTAGCAGCTCTCGCCGCGACACCGCTCCACACTTCAGCCCATCTGGATGGCATCGACCTCCAGAATCTCTTCCAAGATCTGTGGATAACCCTTGCTGGCTTGGGATCTCGTCCGGCACAGAGTGTCAGACCCTTTGTCTAGTGTTGATCACATGATCGATGGCAGCGGGTTGATGCGCACCGCCCTCACGGGGGTGGGTGTCGATCCGACGTGCCTTACCACCGATCAACTCGCGGACCAGGTCACCGCCTCGGACTGGCTGGTCCGCGTCGGACTCAACTCCCGGCTGATCAGCATCGCCAGCTGGGCCGACCGGTTCCCCGCCGACTCCATCGCACCGCACCAGTTGGCCATCCCCGGTGGTGACCGGCCGATCCGGCCCGGCGGCGACGGCACCCCCGAGATCACCCGGTTCTGCGTCACCGACCTGGCCGCCCAGCTGCACAAATCCACCGGCACCGCCGAACGCATGATCGCCGATGCTCTCGACCTCCGCCACCGGCTGCCGCATGTCTGGGCGCGGTTGTGTCGCTACGAGATCGATGGACTGGACGGTCAGACCATCGCCCGGCAGACCCGGCACCTGACTGTGGAACAAGCCCGGGAGGTCGACCGGTCGATCGCCGACCTGGTCGGCCGATTCAGCTACGGCCGACTACTGAGCCAACTCGAGGCAATCATCATCCGCGTCGACGCGGTCAACATCGCCAAACTCGCCGAACAGGCCGCCGAAGAAGTCGGCGTCTGGATCAACCAGAGCAACCATCACGGCATCAAAGGCATGTACATCAAGGCCAAAACCCCGGCCATCATCCGGTTCTACGCTCAGGTGACCCGGATCGCCGACATCCTCGCCCGCCGCGGCCACACCGGCAGCAAGGACGAACGCCTCGCCGCAGCGATCGACGTCCTGGCCAACCCACTCGACGCGGTCCGGATGATCGCCGAAGACACCGAACCGACCCTGTTCGACCCCGATCCCGACGACGACTCGCTGCTCCCGCGACCGATGAGCGGCGATACGAACCGGCGGGACGCTGCTGATGACGGTGGCGCAGCCGCCGAGGGCTCTGCCGACGACGATCCAGAAACCAGCGACCCGACCACCGACTGCCATCTCGATGACGGCCCAGCCACCGACGAGCTGCTCGGCGAGCGTGATGATCACGATGATCTGCTGCCACCCGACCCCACCAACGATGCGTTCGACCAGGACGACTCGTCGACCCGGTTTCCGCGTGTTGATCAGGATCGGCGATTGGCCGAGCTTGCGATCCGCGCGATCGGCCAGATCGATCCCGCGAAGTTCCGACCCAACGCCACCCTCTACGTCCACATCGCCCAGGAGACCCTCCAGTCCGGACTCGGCGTCACCCGAGTCGAAGACATCGGCCCCATGGTCTCCACCCTGGTGGCCGACTGGCTCGGCGAGTGCAACATCACCGTCAAACCCGTCATCGACCTAGCGGTTGACCTGACACCGGTGGATTCGTATGAGATTCCACGGGCCATGCGGGAACGCCTGTTCCTGAAATATCCCGGGAGCATGTTCCCCTTCTCCGGGGCCATCGGGCAGCACCTTGATCTTGATCACAACATCCCCTACCTCGACGGTCTCCCGGCCCAAACCCGAGAAGACAACCTCGGCCCGAACGGCCGTCGGGAGCACAATGTGATCACCCACGGACTCTGGAAGAGGCGACGAGCCGAGCCCGGAACGTTCTTGTTCCGGGCGCCGGACGGCAGAGTGTTTCTGGTCAACGCGACCGGCAGCTACGACCTCGGTCGTGGACGATTCGCCCAACACATCTGGCAATCTCCCGCGCCCACACCGCCCCGCAGCTGAAGACCCCGGTCTCTAAACACCGCACCGATGCCTGCTCGGCGGCTTGCCGCTGCGTCCGTCCCGCCGACGTCAGGCGGACGTCGGGCGATCGTGACCACTGGGACCGAGGGCATAACAAGCGACAGCGGTCGCAGCAGCTACGTTGAGCGAGTCGATGCCGGCGTACATGGGAATCTTTGCGACCAGACTCGACTGATCGATCCAACGGCGGGACAGGCCCGCGCCTTCGGTGCCGAGGAGGATTGCGATCTTGGTCTGCTGGTCGGATTGCAGCAGTCGTCGTGCTTGATCAAGATCGACGGCGTCGTTGGCCAGCGCGAGGGCAACGGTCCGGAAACCGTGCTCATGAAGCATCCCTACGGCACCTCCCCAGTCCTCCAGTCGGGCCCACGGCAGGGAGAACACCGATCCCATGCTGACCTTGATCGATCGCCGATACAGCGGGTCGGCCGACCGCTGAGTCAGCAAGGCACCTTGCCACCCGAGTCCGGCAGCGCTGCGCAGAATTGCCCCCACGTTCGTGTGGTCCACGATGTCCTCAGCCACCACGAGCCGATCCAGAGCGAGCAGATCATCCACCGTGTGCCGCTGCTGCCGGTGCAACGACGCCAGCGCGCCCCGGTGCACGTGGAAGCCGGTGACCTGCTCGGCCAGCTCCTCGGTCACCCGATAGACCGGGATCTGATCATGGTCGGCCAGCACATCGGACAGCGAGCTCAGCCAGCGTTCGGCGAGCAGGAAGGAACGTGGTGGGTAGCCGGCCTCGATAGCCCGCCGGATCACCTTCTCGCCTTCGGCGATGAACAGCCCACGTTCGCTCTCCAGATGCTTGCGCAGGTTGACGTCGCGCAGCCGGATGTAGTCGTCCAGCCGAGGGTCGGCGGGATCGGTGATCTCGATCAGCATCGCCGCTGGATCAGGCAGCCCGGTCGCGGCGCTCGGACCCGATGATCTTGATCAGCAGCTGCACCAGGGTGTCCCGGATCCGTCGCGACCGATGATGATCACCGCCGGCCAGCACACCGACCTGGACGCCGTCGACCTCTGCGCTCGCCGGAGTCCAGGCGGTCGCCTCGTCGCGATCATCGGCTCGTACGCAGAAGATCTGCTGCCGCTCGGCCTCGGCCGACACCTGCTCGTTGCAGGCACTGTCGCGGGTGGCGACGAGCACGTACCACGCATCGGCCAGATCGTCGGGCAGGTAGCTGCGACGCGTCCAGGTCAGTCGGCCGGCGGCGTCCAGCCGCTGGATCGGTGCGGTCGCATCGGGGGCGATCACCTCGATCGTCGCGCCGGCCTCCAGCAGCCGATACAGCCGTCGTTCGGCCACCCGACCGGCGCCCACGACGACCACCCGGCGGCCGCTGAGGCGGAGGCCGGAGAGGTACGGAACGGGCGCGTTCATGCCTCCATCATCCCAGGTCCACCCGGGGGCGACGCAATCGTCCAGGTGGCAGACCGTAGTCTCGGCTGAGCACGGCGGCACCCCAGCGATCCGTGACAACAACGAAAGGGACGTGTGCGATGGCCGAAACTCCGGTCGGTTTGGGCAATCTGAGCTGGCAGCCGGCGCTCTCGGCGCCCGATCTGCTGGCGGCACCGGTCAGGCAGGCGCTGGACGCCGGCGGCTTCGACACCGCAGCGGTCTTCGTCACCAGCATCGATCCGACGTTGGCCGACACCGCCGCCTTCTGCGAGGCTTTCGACTCCCCGCCGGAGAATTCGGCCAACTGCGTCGTCGTCACCGGACGTCGGGGCGAGGTGACCAGCACCGCGGCCTGCCTGGTGCTGGCCACCGACAAGGCCGACGTCAACAAGACCGTCCGCAAGCATCTCGGCGTCCGTAAGCTGAGCTTCGCCCCGATGGACGAGGCGGTGGCGCAGACCGGCATGGAGTACGGCGGCATCACCCCCGTCGGGCTGCCCGCCGACTGGCCGGTGCTGGTCGATGCCGCCGTTGCCGACCGCGATTGGATCGTGATCGGCAGCGGGCTGCGCGGCAGCAAACTCGCCATCCCGGGCGCCCTCGCCGGCGACCTACCGGGTGCCGAGCTGCTGGAACTCGCGCTGCGCTGATCCGGGCATCGTACGGCGGGTCTCCTCCTGGAGGCCGGCCTACTGCTGCGGGGGCGGCCCGGCCGGCGGCGTCGGCTGCGAACTCGGCCCGAACGGCGGCTGCTGCGACTGGTGCTGTGGACCGGCTTGACCCGCGCCCGGTTGATCGGATCCGGCCGGCGGCAGGAACGGATTGGCACCCTGCTGCTGTGCCTGTTGGCCTTGCTGGGGTTGCGAGCCGGACTCCTCCGCCGGACCGCCCGGGGCGTCGAACTGCGGAGCAGCCGGCTGATCGGGACCGATGCCCAGCGCTGCCTTCTGGTCGCTGCGCAGCGCGGAGCCGCCGCGCCGGCCGCCGGGCTCCCGTTCCAACTCCTGAGCGGCGGCGATCGCTTCCTGCACCCGCTTGTCGGCCTCGGCGTCGTCCTGCTTCTTCTGCTCGACGAGCTCGGCCTGGACGTCGATCTTCTCCGGCGCCTTGAAGTCGCCCTCGATCCGGGCCGGGATCCCGCTTCCTTCCTTGCCCTCCGCAGCGGCGCCCTGCCCGAAGGCGCCACCCAGGCCTTCCAGAGCCTTGCCGATCTCCGACGGCACGACCCATACCTTGTTGGCGTCGCCGCGGGCGATCTGCGGCATCATCTGCATGTACTGGTACGACAGCAGGGCCTGGTCCGGCTGACCGGCATGGATCGCGTTGAAGACCGTACTGATCGCCTGGGCCTCGCCTTCGGCGCGCAGCATCTGCGACTGCCGATCGGCCTGGGCGCGGAGCACGGCGGCCTCCCGATCACCCTGGGCTCGCAGGATCGCCGACTCCTTCTCACCGCCGGCGGACAGGATCTGGGACTGCCGCTGCCCCTCGGCCAGCAGGATCGAGGCCCGCTTGTCACGCTCGGCCCGGGCGCCCTTCTCCATCGCGTCGCGGATGGTGGGCGGCGGCTCGATGGCCCGCAGCTCGACCCGGTTGACCTTGATCCCCCACTTGCCGGTGGCTTCGTCCAGCACCACCCGCAGCTTGCCGTTGATCTCCTCGCGGCTGGTCAGCGTCTGTTCAAGATCAAGACCACCGATGATGTTCCGCAGTGTGGTCATCGTCAGTTGCTCTATCGCCCGGATGTAGTCCTGTGCCTCGTAGGCCGCGCGCACCGGATCGATCACCTGGAAGTAGATCACCGAGTCGATGCTCACCATCAGGTTGTCCTCGGTGATCACACCCTGCGGCGGGAACGGTACGACGGCCTCGCGCATATCGATGTTGTAGCGCACCTTGTCCGCGATCGGGATCACCAGGTGCGGGCCCGGTCCGATGGTTCGCTGGAACTTGCCGAGTCGTTCGACCAGCCCGACGCGCTGCTGGTGGATGATCTTGATCGCCGATCCCAGGACGATGATCAACAAGATCACGACGACGATCAGGACGATAATGCCGCCCATGGCTATCGAGCTCCTCTGCTGCGATTGGAAGCAACCGTGTCTACCCAGCCTACGGGCTCGGTAGTTCACCGTACTTGGGGTAGACGACGGCGATCGCACCGTCGACCTCGTACACCTCGATCTCGGTGCCCTCTTCGATCACCAGATCCGGAGTGTACGGACGCGCCGTCCAGGTCAGCCCGTCGACCTTGACCTCACCACCGGAGGCACCGATCTCTGCCGTCACCACTCCGCTGCTGCCGACCATCTTGTCGGTCGAGCTGCGATAGCCGGGCATCTGGTGGATGCGCTTCATCAAGGTCGGCCGGAGCAGGAACAGCATGCCGACCGACACGGCCACCGCCACCACGATCTGCAACCCCCACAGACCGGGGGCGATCAATGCCGTCACGGCGCCCCCGACCGCGCCAGCAGCGATCATGATCAACACCAGGTCCAGGGAGATGATCTCGGCCACGCCGAGCAGCGCGGCCAGGGACAGCCACAGCGCCCACGGATTGTCGCCGAGCCAATCGGTCAGATTGATCATCGGTGCCATCAGTAGGTCACCCCCTCGTCGGTTGAGCGGTTACCTCCATAGTGCCTCATCACAGAGCGCGGGCCGCGTATCTGCCGGAACTGACCGTCAGCTGCAACGGCAGCTCGAAGGTCTCACTCAACGTCTCGGCGGTCAGGGTCTCGGCCAGCGGTCCGGCAGCGACAATGCCGCCCCTCTTCAGCAGTAGAGCATGAGTGATGCCGGTCGGAATCTCCTCGACGTGGTGGGTGACCAGCACGGTGGCCGGCGCGTACGGATCGGCGGTGATCTCCGACAGGGTGCGGACCAGATTCTCCCGGCCGGCCAGGTCCAGGCCGGCGGCCGGCTCGTCCAGCAGCAACAGCTCCGGGTCGGTCATCAGGGCACGGGCGATCTGGACCCGCTTCTTCTCGCCCTCGCTCAGGGTGCCGAAGGTACGGTCGGCCAGCTCCGCGATCGACAACTGCGCCAGCAGCTCGTCGGCCCGCTGATGATCCAGATCGTCGTAGGACTCCCGCCAGCGGCCGATCACCGCATAGCCGGCCGAGACCACCACATCGTGCACCGACTCGCCGCGCGGGATCCGCTCGGCCAGCGCCGCCGAGGTCAGACCGATCCGCGGCCGCAGCTCGAAGACGTCGACGGTGCCGAGCACCTCGCCGAGCAGGCCGGCGACCCCGGCGGTCGGATGGATCTGCGCCGAGATCACCTGCAGCAGGGTTGTCTTGCCGGCGCCGTTCGGGCCGATGATCACCCAGCGTTCGGACTCGTCGACGGTCCAGTTGATCTTGTCGAGCAAGGTCGATCCACCGCGGACGATGCTGACGTCGGCGAGATCGATTACGGCTGCCACACTGGAGAACCTACAAGATGGCCGTTCACTCGGCGTCGAGCCCGGCACCCTGTCGCACCGATTCGACGCCGATCGGTCTCTGAGCGAGGCCGGTCAGCCGAAGATCGACCGGCTGCAGCTCAGTCGGGCAACCGATAGTCGAGGTCGAAGTGATGCGTGCCGTCGGGGTCGATGCTCAACGTGCCGGTGCCACTGATCCCGACCAGTTCGCCGGTGCCGCTGTCCGGGACGATCCTGAAATGTTCATCGGTGCGGTCGGCGCCATGGGTCGATGCCCCGTGCACCACGTTGAAGGTGCCGCTGCGGCCGCAGATCTCGCCGCTGATCGCCTCCAGAGCCACGTACGACCCGGCCCCGGTCTGCTGATTCAGCGCACCGAGGAACCAGGTGACCGAGCGCCCGGACAGCTCGCCGGTGAAGGTCTTGGTCAGGTAGGCGAGGCCGGCTGACGCTGCGGTGTCGATCATCGGCAGGTCACCGACCTGTCCCGGATTCTCGGTCGGCGTGTAGTCGGCAACGGTAAAGGTCGATTTCGCATGCACGTGCCGAACCTAGCCGCGCCCGCACCGCAATGCTTGGAAGAACCCGACAGGGCTGGAAGACGCTGCCGATCAGCCCACTCTCACCACCGGTGACGTACCGTGTTCGGGTGCACTTGCCGTCAGTCAGGCTCGCCAGCCACCTGAATGCGCTGCAGCATGCCCAGATCAGCGCCGAGGTCGCCGCGCAGGCGATCACCGAACCCGAGGTCGCCCATCACGTCGTGGACCGTGATCAGCGGTTGGGACTTGACCCGCTGACCGCGCACCCGTTGGAGCAGGTGCTGCCGGAGCTCCGACTGGTCGAACGGGAGAGTTGGGTGCTGGCGCTCCCGGTGCCCGGGACGCCCGGTGCGTTGCGCGGTCCGCGCGAGCTGAACGAGGCCGCGCTGGAGGCAGGCGAGGCAGTGATCGGGCTGACCGCCGGGATCGCGTTGGTGCCGGGCCGGGTGGGTCCGGCGGTGCAATGGCGGGTCTTCGCCGCTGAGCGTCCGTTCACCACCCTGACCCCGTACGACGCGGAGCGCGCCCTGAACGAGGTGGTCCTGGAAGCCGCGGCAACCTTGACCAGCTTGGAGATCGCCGCCGGCACCCGGCCCCGGCCGGACACCGCTCTGCGCCTGGCCCCCGGCTACCCGAGCCGGCAGTTGGCCACCGCCGAGCGAGCGGCCCGCCTGCTGCAGGCCGCCGACGTCGCCCTGGACGACGATGGTGCGGCCATCTCGGTCTACGAGGCCGACCAGCGAGCCCGGGTGCTGCGACGGCTTCGGACCGCGGCCAGCGACGCGCTCTGCGCCGCGGTCAGCTTTCCGCCCCGTCCGGAGTCGTCGGTCGGCTGACGCGGCTGCCTGACCGGCCGTCAGCGGCCCACCGACCGGCTCCGCCGGTAGTGCTGGACCGCATCGGCGGTCCGGGACGCGCCGTAGGCACGCAGCAGCTCCGCGATCTGCGGGTGATCGAGGGCCAGCCGGTCCGCCGCGGCAAGGAACTCCGGCGCCGACGCGGTCGCCCGGAACACCTCCTGGATCTCTCGTACCACCCCGCCGACGTCCTGCTGGGTGGTCATGGTGAAGACGTCGGCGGTCCGATTGCGCTCCAACTGATCCAGCGCCTCCGGCACGGCGGTTCGGCCGGTCTCGACGTCGATCAACAGGTCCCGCATGTGTTGCAGTCGCAGCGCTGCAGCCGGATTGCCGAGCTTGACCCGGTGCCCGTTGATCAACTGGGACAGCATCGGCGCGGAGACACCGAGCAGGTTTGCCAACCGCCCCTGGGTCAGACCGAGCGCGCCGGCGCAGCGCACGAGCAGATCGTTCAGCGGCTCGCCGTAGACCTCGGTCTGGGCACGTCGGTTGCGCGGAACCTCGTCATCGCTGCCGCCCACCGGGAGCCTCCTTGGTCCTTCGCATATTTGCTGAAGCAAATCTACCTGATCGACTTGCGGGTGACCTCTCCCGCTGGCATATTTACTTTTGCAAATCTCGGTGCTGAACATTCTCGGAGGACCTGATGCGTACCGGACTGATCAAGCCGACGGTCGTGGCGCTGGCCACTGCCCTGCTGGGCATCACGGCGGTGGTCCTGCCGGCGGCACCCGCCGCCCATGCCGACCCGGCGAACAAGATGATGCTGGTGATGGATTCGTCCGGATCGATGAAGGAGAAACTGTCCGACGGCAAGACCAGGATCTCCGCCGCCAAGTCGGCGTTGAACACCGTCATCGGCGGGCTGCCCGGCAGCCAGCAGGTCGGCCTCCGGGTCTACGGGGCCAAGGTCTTCGATCGCAGCGACAAGGGTGCCTGCACCGACTCCCAGCGAGTCGTCGACCTCGGCACCGACAACCGTGACGATCTGAAGGCGGCGGTCGAGAAGTACAAGCCGTACGGCGAAACACCGACCGGTTATGCGCTGCAGCAGGCCGGCAAGGACCTCGGCAACGACGGCCAACGGACCATCGTCCTGGTCTCCGACGGGGAGCCGACCTGCGCGCCGGATCCCTGTGAGGTGGCCGGCGATCTCGCCGAACAGGGCATCGATCTGAAGGTCGACGTGGTCGGACTGGACGTGTCGGGCAAGGCCCGTTCGATGCTGCAGTGCGTGGCCAAGGCCGGTCACGGGCACTACTACGACGCCGACAGCGCCGACGACATCGGCAAGGCGTTGGATACCGTCGCGACGCGGTCGTTGCGACCGTACAAGCCGACCGGCAAGCCGATCACCGGCTCCGAGCAGGCCGATGGCGCCCCGGAACTGACCGTCGGCGACTGGCAGGACAAGATCGGCGGCGCGAAGCGAGCGCGAAGCGATCTGTTCTACACGCTGCGCCGGACGCTGCCGGGGTCGACCTTCCACGTCTCGGCGTCGCTGACCACGCTGGACGAATCCGACGGCCTGGACCTGAAGATCATCGGCGACACCTCGAACTGCGGGTTCGCCACCGAACAGCACCCCGTCCAGTACGGCCAGCTGATCAGCGTGGCCATCACCGCTCCGGGCTACCGCGACTGGGACGAGAAGTGCACCGAGAACGACGAGTTCACGGTGGAAGTGACCCGCAAGGAAAATGACGGAGCGTCCCGCACCGTGCCGTTGGAGCTCCGGGTCGCCGAGGAACCTCCGGTCGACAACGTCGACTCGCTGCCGAAGGAGCTGCCCGACTCCGATTACGCCCCACCGGAGACCGGACCGGCCACCAAGATCGTCGGCGGCAGCTCGTTCGCTCAAGCCACCGACATCAAGCCCGGCTCCTTCAGCGGCACCTTGGTGCCGGGCGAGGTGCAGATCTTCCAGCTGCCGATCGAGTGGGGACAGCACCTCACTGCCGAGACCCGGATCAAGCCACTCAACCAGCAACTGGACGACGCGATGGGCAACGGCCCCAACTGGCTCAACGTGAAGCTGTTCTCGCCGTCCCGGGCCATGGCCGAGAACGTCGTCAAGTCCAAGACCCAGGTCATCGTCGCACCGGACGGCGCCGAGGCACATGCGGTGAGCTATCCGGTCGCGTACCGGAATCGGACGTCCTTCGTGACCAGCAAGTCCGGAGCCAACCGCGCCGGCGTCTACTACATCGCGGTCGGGCTCAGCCCCGCGGAGGGTAAGTCCTACCAGCTGCCGTTCACGCTCAATGTCGGCGTCGACGGCGACGTGGTGGGCAAGCCGACATATCTGGAAAAGGGTCGACAGCCCAGCGCCAGCCCTTCGGCCGGCAGCACGCCGAGTATGTCGACGCCGACCCCATCGGCCAGTGCCCCGACGACGCCCGATCCGTCGCCGACCGGCAACCAGAGCGGTACGGCCGTCGACGACTCCGACGCCAAGCCGAACCCGTTGATCCGCGCGGTGGGGATCGCCGCCGGATCGGTCGGTGGACTCGCCGTCCTCGGCGGCATCGTCGCTTTGATCGTGGTGTTGATCCGGCGCCGCAGCTGATCACCGGAACCGATCAGCTGAGCAGCAGGGCGGCGACCGCTATCAGGATCAGTCCGGCGCCGATCGCCAGCAGCGGAAACACGATCCCAGCGGGCCGTCGAGCCGGTGGCGCGGCGGTGCCGTTCGCCGGTCCGTGTCCATCATCGCCGCGCGCCACATATCGCTCGCCGTGCCCGGCAGCGATCGGGCGGTCCGACGCCGGTGGCCAGGCCTGCTGCTTCTGGGGTTGTGGGTCCCGGGGGTGCTGGATCGGGAGTTCTCGGGCTGGGAGTTCTTGGCCTGGGGGTCGCTGGAACTGCAACGGCTCAGGTTGGGACGGGGCCGGTGACGCGGTCTCGCGCGGCCCGTGGGTCGTCCATCCTTCGGGCATCGGGGGCAGGTGATCGAAGACCTCGATCTCCCGGCTGCGTTCGCGATCCCAGGCCGTCGGCGTGCAGCCGTGCAGCGCATCAAGGGCCTGTTGGGCCGAACCGAATCGGCGTTCGGGGTCCGGCTCGATCAGTCTGCCGACCACCGGCGCCAATGAACTCTGTCCGATCTCTGCCAGCTCGACCGGATCGGCGTTGCTCCCACTCGGGGGTCGGGCACCGGTGAGCAGCTCGACGGCGACCATCCCCACCGAGTAGAGGTCCTGCCGGGGGTCGGGGTCGGCGCCGCGGAACGCCTCGGGCGACTGGTAGCCCGGCGTACCGATCACCTCACCGACCCTGGTCATCCGCGGATCGTCGACCGCCATTGCGATGCCGAAGTCGGTCAACCGGAGCCGTGGGCGGCCGGTGCCGGTCGCGTCCAGCAGCAGGTTGGACGGTTTGATGTCGCGGTGCACCAGCCCGGCAGCGTGCACCGCGACCAGCGCGGACAGCAGCTGACCGATCAGGTCACCGACCCAGATTCCCGGCAGGGCACCGAAGTCGCGGGCCAGCGTGGCCACCGTGCCACCGGCGACCAGCGGCATCGTGAACAGCACCCGATCGTCCTCGGCCGACCAGCCGACCGGGGTGACGACATGTTCATGATCGATCCGCCACGACGTCTCCCGGACGAACCGCAGCAACGAGGCGCTGTCGGACTGCTTGAGCATCTTGGCCGCACGGAAGGTCGCTTCCTTGTGGTCCCAGACCCGCCAGACCGTACCCATCCCGCCGTCGCCGAGAACGTCGACGAACTCGTAGCGGCCGGCGAACCGTTCTGCCATCCCCGAGCCCTATCTCACCGTCACGTCAAGCTGTCCGGTGGTGTGCCGCTGCCGTTGATCGATCACGTGACTGCCCGAGACTTCAGGCGCCCATCTTCTGCATGCCGCCGTCGACGTGCACCATCTCGCCGGTGGTCTTGGGGAACCAGTCGCTGAGCAGCGCGACGGCGGCCTTCGCTGCCGGGTTGATGTCCTTCGGGTCCCACCCGAGCGGGGCGCGCTCGCCCCAGACGTCGTTGAACTGTTCGGAGCCCGGGATCGCCTTCTTGGCCAGCGTGTCCAGTGGGCCGGCCGAGACCAGATTGACCCGTACGCCCTCGGGCCCGAGATAGCGGGCCAGGTAGCGGGAGGTGGACTCCAACGCGGCCTTGGCGACGCCCATCCAGTCATAGACCGGCCAGGCGACGGTGGCGTCGAAGTCGAAGCCCACCACCGAGGCGGTCTCACCGAACAGCGGCTTGACCGCCATCGTCAGGCTGCTCAACGAGTACGCCGACACCTGCATCGCCGTGGCGACGTCGGGCCACGGCGTGGTGAGGAAACCGCCACCGAGCGCGGTCTCCGGATTGGCGAACGCGATGCAGTGCGCGACCCCGTCGATCCGATCGACATGCTCGCGCAGGTTGCCTTCCAGGGCGGCCAGATGATCTTCGTTGCTGACGTCGACCTCGAGCAGCACCGGCTCCGGATCGAGCTTCTTGATCACCCGCCGGGTCAGACTCATCGCCCGACCGAAGTTGGACACGATCACCGTCGCGCCCTCCTGTTGGGCGATCTTGGCGACGTGGAAACCGATCGAGGTGTCCAGGGTCACGCCGGCGACCAGGATGTTCTTGCCTTCAAGGATTCCCACTGCTACTCCCGTACTTGATCTTGCGGGTTGATCATGAAATTTGGTGATCGCGGGTCGCGCCGAGGATCAGTGGCCCATCCCGATCCCGCCGTCGACGGGGATCTGTGCACCGGTGATGTAGCCGGCGCTGTCGGACGCCAGGAACTCGACGGCGGCGGTGACATCGTCGACCGCGCCGAGCCGGCCCAAGGGGATCTGCTTCTTGTATTCGGCGACCAACTCGTCGGACAGCACGGCGGTCATGTCGGTCTCGATGAAGCCGGGCGCGACCACGTTCGCGGTGACGCCGCGGGAGCCGACCTCGCGGGCCAACGAACGGGCCAGTCCGACCAGCCCGGTCTTGGACGCGGCGTAGTTGACCTGCCCGGCCGAGCCGAGCATCCCGACCACCGAGGAGATGAAGATGATCCGACCGAACCGGTTCCTGATCATCGGCCGGACCGCGCGCTTGGCGACCCGGAACGATCCGGTCAGGTTGGTGTCGATCACCGACTGCCAGTCCTCGTCGGACATCCGCAGCACCAGCGTGTCCTTGGTGATGCCGGCGTTGGCGATCAGCACCTCGACCGGGCCGTTCGCCTGCTCGACCTGGGCGAACGCGGCGTCGACCTGGCCGGCGTCGGTCACGTCGCACTCGACGCCGAGCACCCCGGTCGGAGCCTCCCCGCTGCGCGATGTGGTGGCGACCTTGTGGCCGGCGGCGGCGAACCGCTCGGCGATCGCCCGGCCGATCCCCCGGCTGCCGCCGGTCACCAGCACGCTCCGCGGCTGGAAGCCCTCGTCGGCTGTGTCGGTACCTGATCCTGCGGTCTGTCCTGCGTCAGTCACGCCGACACGCTATCGGATCGGCGACCAGCAGCAGCGACGGAGGCAGCCCCACAAGACCGGATCCGGTCGCGCGGATCGCTCCGCCGCCCGACCGCCCGGGACGCCGATCTCCCTACGTCGTGCCTCGACTCGGACGGCGGCGGTGCTCGTTGGTTGCGGGCGTCTAGAGTGAAGGTGTGAGTGCGGCACATGGTTCGCGGACCGGACGGCGCGGGGACAACCCGAGCCTGATCACGTCCGCGCAGCCGGGCGCCAGCGAGGACTTCCGCGGTCGACAGATCCGCTACGTCGTGACGATGGGCTTCCGGGTCGCCTGCTTCATCGCGATGATCTGGGTGCCCAACCCGTGGCGGTGGCTGTTGTTCGCCGCCGCCGTCGTGCTGCCCGCGATCGCGGTGATGTTCGCCAATCAGGCCGACCAGCGTTCCGATCGCGGCACCTTCGAGACCGGATCCGGTCCCCGGTTCAGCATCACCGGAAGCTCCCTCGGTGAGCTGGATCCGCGCAACGGATCGGCCGACTCCCCCGACGCTGACGCTTCCGACCCCGGCTCCACCGACCCGAATTCGACCGCATCGGGTCCGGGCAGTCCGGGTCCGGGCGAGTCGGACACCGGACCCCAGCAGGAAGGACGTCGTGGCTGAACCCGGACTGGAATCGGACGAACGGATCTGCTCGGCGAAGGGCTGCCAGCAACCGGCCGGTTTCGACCTGCGCTGGAACAATCCGAAGATCCACACCGAGGACCGTCGCAAGCACTGGCTGGCCTGCGCCGAGCACCGCGAGTCGCTGGCGAAGTTCCTCAGCGCCCGCGGCTTCCTCCGCGAGATCGAGCCGCTGGCCCCCTGACCCAATCCAGAATTGTCCGGTGGGTCAGCCGCCGATGGCGGACATCGGACGGTCCGGCTGCAGGAAGGACGGGTCGTCGATGCCGTGGCCAGGACGCTTGATCGCGACGGCGGCAATCCATTGGTCGGCGAGTTGCTGGTCGGTGGCTCCGGACCGCAACCGGGACCGGAGGTCCTGCTCGGTCCGGGCGAACAGGCAGTTGCGCAGTTGGCCGTCGGCGGTCAGCCGGACCCGATCACAGGCGCCACAGAACGGCTCGGACACCGCGGCGATGATGCCCACCCGGTGGGCCGTGCCGGCGATCCGATACAGCTCTGCCGGTGCGCTCCCCCGACTGCGGACGTCGACCTGGTCTTCGACCAGATCGAACTCCGCCGCCAGAGTGGTCCGGATCTCCGCGGCAGTGATCATCGTGTCCCGATCCCAACCGTGCTGGGCATCCAACGGCATCTGCTCGATGAATCGCAGCTGCACGCCCTGCTCGATCGCCCACCGCAGCAGCGGCCCGGCTTCATGATCATTGATCCCGCGCATCAGCACCGAGTTGATCTTGACCGGCTGCAGCCCGGCCTCGGTGGCCGCGGCCACGCCGGCCAGCACATCGTCGAGTCGACGACGGCGGGTCAGCCGGACGAATGTGTCGGCGTCCAGCGTGTCGAGTGAGATGTTGATCCGGTCCAGGCCGGCGTCGACCAGGCGCTCTGCCCGCCGGGCCAGCCCGATCCCGTTCGTGGTGAGGGCGATCTGCGGACGGGTGGGCAACGCGGCGATGCCGGCGACCAACTCCTCCAGCCCCTTACGCAGCAGCGGTTCGCCACCGGTCAGCCGCACCGTACGGATCCCGAGCAGCTCGGTGCCGATCCCGATCAGTCGGAGCAGCTCGTCCTCGGTGAGCAACTCGTCGCGGCCCATCCAGTCCAGGCCCTCGGCCGGCATGCAGTAGGTGCAGCGCAGGTTGCAGCGATCGGTCACCGAGACCCGCAGGTCGGTCGCAACCCGACCGTGGCGATCGGCCAGCACTCCGCTCATGCGACGAGCCTACGCGCGCCCGAAACCGTCGGAAACGGCCGGGTGCCTGCCCGGGTGCGGATCGGGGCTCAGCCTCCGGGCTCAGGCCGGTTCGTCGACCGGCGCGGCTGCCGGTGGTTGCCGCGACATCGCGGTGTAGGCGGCGAAACCGAACGAACCGGCCAGTGCCAGCACCCGCATCCACGGCTTGTTGAAGACGTTCCGAGTCGCCGCGTCCAGCGACAGCGCACCCGGGCCGCCGAGTGCCAGAGCGCTGCTGACCAGCCCGAGGACGGCCGGGAACTCGAACCCGCCGTCGGTGTTGAAGAACCCGTTCGGGGCATGGGTACTGGCCGCCACCGCCATCGTGCCTGCCGCTCCCGCACCACCGGCGCCGGTCGCCAACCCGAGCACCAGCGACGCCCCGCCGAGGGTCTCACCGAGGCCGGCCAACTGTGCGGCCCGGCGCGGCTCGGGGAAGCCCATCTGCTCGAAGCCCTTGGTCACCCCGTCCAACCCAGGCCCGTCGAACGCCCCGAAGAGCTTCTGTGCGCCGTGCGAGATCAGGGTGCCTCCGACGCCGAGCCGGACTGCCAGCAGAGCGAGATTGCCGAGCTTGCTCATGGGGTTCCTTCCGCGGATGACAAGGTGCCGTCCATCATGCCCCGCGGAGGGCACCTCGCAACACCCGCCCCCGCTCGTGCGATCATCGGCCTGCGATGGTCTAGGAGTGCGGTTGCGCCGGCCCGCGGTCGCATGGGAAGGGCTGAACCTCATGGAGTCAGGTATGGAACTGGACGCATGGCTAGGCAAGCTTGCCGATGAGCTGAAGATCGGCGACGTCGAGCTCGACACCGACATGATGCACACGCTGCTCGATCTGGCCCGCGACGCGGCGCATCAGATCGACCGGCCGGCTGCCCCGTTGACCTGCTACCTGGTCGGGGTCGCCGTCGGCCGCGGAGCAGCGCTCGGCGCGACGGCCGCGACGGCGACCGCGGCGGCATTGGCCGTGGACGACTGACGTAAGCTCGGGTGGTGTCCCAGCAGGCTACCGATCCGGCGCGGCCGACCCAGCAACACCGTCGGCCCCAGCAGCGCAGGCCGCAGCGCAGGTCCGGCCCGCCGCCGGCGCCGAAATACCCGCTGTGGGTCCGCTGGGTCGCGCTGGCGCTGTTCGTCGCCGTCCTCGGAGTGACGTTCGTCAAGCTCGGTCAGTGGCAGTTGCGGCGCCTCGATGAGCGGCGCGCCGGCAACGTCGTCGTCCGTGCCAACGAGCGTGCCCCGGTCGCGGAGTTCTCCGACATCTTCAGTCACCCGATCGGGGCCGCCGACGAATGGAAGCGGGTCCGGGTCACCGGCACCTTCGACGCCGATCGGCAGTTCGTGATCCGCTACCGGGACAACTCCGACGACTCCGGCTACGAGGTCGTCGCACCGCTGCGCACCTCGGACGGCCGGACCGTGCTGATCGACCGCGGCTTCATCCCCGTCGACGGCGGCCAGCGGATCGCTCAGCAGGCGCCACCACCGCCAACCGGGACGGTCACCGTTGTCGGCCGGGTTCGAGCCGACGAGACCGGCCGGGACAGTGCGACGGTTCCGGTCAACGGACATGCCCGCTTGATCAACTCAGGCAAGATCGGCTCGGCGCTGGGTCGGCCGGTGGTGAACGGCTACATCGACGCGCTCACGATGGATCCTGCCGATCCGACCACGTTCGCCCCGATCGATCTCCCGGAGCTCAACGACGGCCCGCATTTCTGGTACGCGGTGCAGTGGTTCATGTTCACCGGCATCGGCGTCCTCGGCGTCGTGGTCTTCATCCGCGGTGATCTGCGGGATCGTCGCGAACGTCGTGCGGCGGCGGCCAAGGTCGCCCGTGAGTCGTGACACGATCTGAGTCGTGACACGATCGGCCCATGGACCTTCAGCTCACCGATCGTGTATTCGTGGTCACTGCCGCCAGCAGCGGGCTCGGCCGCGCCACCGCGACCCAGTTGGTCGCCGAGGGCGCCAAGGTCGTCCTGGTCGCCCGCCGCGGCGACGTGTTGGATGAGGCGGTCGCCGAGCTCGGCTCGGACTCCGCGGTCGCACTGACCGCCGACCTCACCGCCGTCGAGACCCCGGCGCAGGCTGCCCGGTTGGCCGTGGCGACCTACGGCCGGCTGGACGGTGCCCTGATCAGTGTCGGCGGCCCACCGGCCGGCCCGGCGTTGGCGATGTCCGACGACCAATGGCGGGACGGTTTCGAGTCGGTGTTCCTGGCCGCGCTGCGGACGATCGGCGCCGTGGTCGACCATGGTACGGCCGACGACCTGGCGATCGCCTGTGTGCTGTCCACCTCCGCCCTGTCACCGATCGGCGGCCTCAGCATCTCCAACGGGCTGCGTCCCGGGCTGGCGATGTTGATCAAGCAGGTGGCCGACGAACACGGCCCGGACGGGACCCGGATCAACGGCCTGTTGCCCGGCCGGATCAGCACCGAACGCGTACAGTACCTGGACTCGTTGGCCGACGATCCCGAGGCCGCCCGCCGGGGCAGCGCGGCCCGGATCCCGCTGCGCAGGTACGGCGATCCCGACGAGTTCGGCAAGGTCGCCACCTTCCTGCTGTCGCCGGCGGCGTCGTACGTCAGCGGCAGCCTGCTGGCCGTCGACGGTGGCGCACTGCGAGCCCTATGAGCCTGTCCGCGGTCGCCGATCTGCTGACCTGTCCGAACTGTCACCGGCCGTTGTCGATCATGGATCGTACGGTGCGGTGCCCGACCGGCCACAGCTTCGACCTGGCCCGGCAGGGGTATGTCAACCTCCTCACGGGCCGGCAGCCTGCCAACGCCGACAGCCCGGAGATGATCACCGCCCGGGACCGCTTCCTCGGTGCTGATCACTATCGTGCACTGGCCGACGCGATCGCGGACCGGGCAGCCGCCGCGGTCGACGGACTGCCCGCCGAGCAGGGGCGGCCGCGGTTGGCCGAGACCGGGGCCGGCACGGGCTACTATCTGGCGACCGTCCTGGACCGGATCACCGATGCGACCGGAATCGCTACCGACATCTCGGTGCCGGCCTGTCGGCGGGCCGCACGTGCCCATGCCCGGATCGGGGCGGTGGTCGCCGACACCTGGGCCGGACTGCCGATCGCCGACGGCCACATCGATCTGCTGATGGTGATCTTCGCACCCCGTAATCCGCCCGAATTCGCGCGCCTGCTGGCCCCGGGCGGCCGGCTGATCGTCGTCACCCCGGGGCCCGACCACCTCCGGCAGTTACGCGAACCGCTCGGCCTGTTGGGCATCGAAGCAGACAAGCAGGACCGGCTGCAGGCGACGATGAGTGCGCACCTGGAGCCAGTACAGCGAGATCGGCTGCGCTATCGGCTGCGGCTGGCCGACGACGAGCTGATCGCGTTGGTCACGATGGGGCCGAATGCGCACCACACCGACGAACGGATCGCCGAGCGGGTCCGCGCGCTGCAACCGCCGGTCGAGGTCGACGTGGACGTCTGGATCTCCGAGTTCGCCCAGCGCTGAGTCCCGGCCGCGCCGTCAGCCCTCCATCTTCTCGGCGAACTGCGTGCGGTAGAGCTCGGCGTACAACCCGCCGGCGGCGATCAGTCGGTCATGATCACCGGCCTCGACGATCCGGCCGTGATCGACGACCAGGATCTGATCGGCGTTGCGCACCGTGGAGAGCCGGTGGGCGATCACCAAGCTGGTCCGTCCCTCCATCGCCCGGTCCAAGGCCCGTTGTACCGCTACCTCGGATTCGGAGTCCAGGTGCGCCGTCGCCTCGTCCAGGACGACGATCGGCGGCGCCTTCAGCAACAATCGGGCGATCGCCAAGCGTTGCCGTTCGCCGCCGGACAGCCGGTAACCGCGCTCGCCGACGACCGTCTGCAGACCGTCGGGCAGCGACCCGACAAGATCACCGACCTGGGCGGCCCTCAGCGCCCGCCAGAGCTGATCATCGGTCGCGTCCGGCCGCGCGTAGCGGAGATTGTTCTGGATCGTGTCGTGGAACAGGTGGGCGTCCTGGGTGACGTAGCCGACCGCGCCGTGCAGTGATTCCAGGGTCAGGTCGCGGACGTCGGAATCCCCCACCCGGACGGCGCCGGAGGTCGGGTCGTAGAGCCGTGCGACCAGGTGGGTGATCGTGGTCTTGCCCGCACCGGACGGACCGACCAGAGCGACCGTCTGGCCGGCGTCGGCGCGGAAGTCGATGTCGTACAAGACCGGGTTGTCCGGCCTGTTCTCGGTGGTGGCGACCAACTCGAGGCTGGCCAACGACACCTCGTCGGCGCGGGGGTAGCTGAAGCCGACATGATCAAAGGCGATCGTCGCCGGTCCGGTGTAGCCGCGGGCGTCGTCCCGGTCGGCGATCATCGGTCGCAGGTCGAGCACCTCGAAGACCCGCTCGAAGCTGACCAGTGCTGTCATGACGTCGATCCGGACGTTGGTGAGCTGGGTGAGCGGGCCGTACAGCCGGGTCAGCAGGCCGGCCAGCGCGGTCAGGGTGCCGACGCTCAACGCTCCCCCGACGGCGATCGCGCCACCCACCCCGTAGACCAGGGCGGTGGCCAGCGCAGCAACCAGGGTGAGCGCGGTGACGAACAGTCGGCCGTTCATCGCGATGCCGACCGAGATGTCGCGCACCGCCCCGGCCTTGCCGGCAAAGTTGCGATGTTCGTCGTCGCCGCGACCGAACAGCTTGACCAGCAGCGCGCCGCTGACGCTGAACCGTTCGGTCATCGTCTCCGACAGTTCGCCGTTCAGCTGCATCTGCTCGCGTGTCATGCCGGCCAGCCGACGGCCCATGATGCGTGCCGGGATCAGGAAGATCGGCAGCAGGACCAACGCCGCCACAGTGAGCTGCCAGCTCAACAGGACCATCGCCACCAGTGTGGTGATCAAGGTGATCGCGCTGGACACCACGGTGATCATCGTGCCGGTGAACGCCTGCTGGGCGCCGATCACGTCGGAGTTGAGCCGGGAGACGAGTTTGCCGGTCTGGGTCCGACTGAAGAAGGCCAGTGGCATCCGCTGGACGTGATCGTAGACCTGGGTCCGGAGGTCGAAGATCAGACCTTCCCCGACCCGCGCCGAGAACCATCGTTGGATGATCGACAGTGCGGCGTCGACGACCGCGATCACCGCGACCACAACCGCGAGCCCGACGACCAGCCCGTAGTCCTTGCCCAGCACGCCGTTGTCGATCAGGTCCTTGAACAACAGCGGTGGCACGACACCGATCGCCGCCCCGACGATCACCAGGATCAACAACGCCGCAACCTGCCAACGATACGGCTTGCCGAAGCTGATCACCCGCCGCACCAAGCCCTTCTTGAGCTTGTGCGACAGCACTTCCCGATCGCTGCGGGACAACCTGCCCAGTCCGAAGCCGAAGCCCCCGAGCCCGCGCATGCTCATCCGGTCTCACACTCCTCCGGCGCGCAATCCTTCGACACTGGGCCGACGCACCACCCGTGAACCTACTCCGCACTGCCGCGCAGCCAAGCGTCGTCATCACAGCCGGACATGACAGGGCCCGGACACCTGAGCGGTGTCCGGGCCCGGAACTGTCTTCGGTCGACGTCAGCGCTTGCGTGCCGTCTTCTTGGCCGCGGTCTTCTTGGCCGGGGCCTTCTTGGCGGTCGTCTTCTTGGCGGCGGTCTTGGCCGGGGCCTTCTTGGCCGGGGCCTTCTTGGCGGCGGTCTTGGCCGGGGCCTTCTTGGCCGTCGTCTTCTTGGCGGCGGTCTTGGCCGGAGCCTTCTTGGCCGTCGTCTTCTTCGCAGCGGTCTTGGCCGGGGCCTTCTTGGCCGCCGTCTTCTTCGCAGCGGTCTTGGCCGGAGCCTTCTTGGCGGGGGCCTTCTTGGCCGTCGTCTTCTTCGCAGCGGTCTTGGCCGGAGCCTTCTTCGCCGCCGCCTTCTTCGCGGCAGTCTTGGCCGGAGCCTTCTTCGCCGGGGCCTTCTTCGCCGCCGCCTTCTTGGCGGGGGCCTTCTTCGCCGTCGTCTTCTTGGCCGCACCGCGGGTTGCCCCGCCACGACCACGCAACTCGACGCCGGCCTCGGAGAGAACGCCGTGCACGAAACCGAACGAACGTCCGGCGTCGTCAGCGATCTTGCGGATGCTCTCGCCAGCGGTGTAGCGCTTGGCGAACTGGGACGCGAGGGTGTCTCGCTGCGAACCGGTGATCCGAGAACCCTTAGCTAATGCCTTGGCCACTCTTCCTCCTGGATGTCCAGTCACCAAGCGAGTCGCTCGATGACACCTCAGTCTGTTGACTTACGATCCATGATCGTCGTTTCATGATCAATGATCAATCATTTGTAGCATCCGGCGGGTCTTTCTGTGCAATTTAGGCGTAGATGATCAACTCATGCCCGCCTGGATCCGCCTGATCATGGCTCCATGATCGTCAACGACCGGCGATGATCACCGGTTCCTAAAGGAAACACTGATCTATTCGGGTTACTGCGGCCCGCGCTGCACACCCGCTCGCTGCGTTGCACTCCCTTGACCGGCCCCGGCCCGCCTGCCGGCGTGCGCCGTGCGATCGGGCGCGCATCGCGGGTCCGCAGCTCAGCCCGAATAGATCAGTGCTTCCTTAATCGTTTCAGTCACCACTCGACCATCATGATCAAGCCGTCGACGGGGCCGATCAGGCCAGGGTGATCAACTCTGCGTAATCGGCGGTCCACAGATCCTCGGTCCCGTCCGGCAACACCAGCACCCGATCGGGCTCGAGCGCCTCGACCGCTCCCTCGTCGTGAGTGACGAGCACGATCGCACCAGCGTAGGAGTGGATGGCGGCCAGGATCTCTTCTCTGGAGGCGGGATCGAGGTTGTTGGTCGGTTCGTCCAGCAACAGCACGTTTGCGCTGGAAACCACCAGGGTCGCCAACGCCAGACGCGTCTTCTCACCGCCGGACAGCACCTCTGCGGGCTTCTCCACATCGTCCCCGCTGAACAGGAAGGATCCCAGCACCTTGCGCACATCGGTCTCGTTCAGGTCCGGCGCGGCCGTCTTCATGTTGGCCAGCACCGTGCGATCAACATCCAGGGTTTCGTGTTCCTGGGCGTAGTAGCCGAGCTTGAGCCCGTGCCCGGCATGGACCTGTCCGGTGTCGGGTTCACCGATCCCGGCGAGGATCCGCAACAGGGTTGTCTTACCCGCTCCGTTCAGGCCCAAGATCACCACCCGGCTGCCGCGGTCGATCGCAAGATCAACGCCGGCGAACACCTCCAGGGATCCGTAGGACTTGCTCAGTCCGGTGGCCGTCAACGGGGTCCGGCCGCAGGGTGCTGGCTCGGGAAGCTTGATCCTGGCCACCCGGTCTTCGGCACGGACGGCCTCCAGTCCAGCCATCAACCTGTCCGCACGGCGGGCCATGTTCTTGGCTGCTACCGCCTTGGTCGCCTTGGCGCCCATCTTCTCTGCCTGGGTACGCAGTCGATCAGCCTTGCGCTCGGCGTTCTTGCGTTCCCGGCGGCGACGTTCCTCGTCGGTGGCGCGCTGCTGCAGATACCGCTTCCAGTTCATCGCATACACGTCGAGGACGGAACGGTTGGCGTCCAGGTGGAAGACCTTGTTGACGGTCTCGCCCAGTAGGTCGGTGTCGTGACTGATGACCAACAGGCCGCCGGAGTAGTTGATCAGGTAGGACCGCAGCCAGGCCACGGAGTCGGCGTCGAGGTGGTTGGTCGGCTCGTCCAACAGCATCGTCTCCGCATCGGAGAACAGGATCCGGGCCAATTCGACGCGCCGCCGCTGGCCGCCCGACAGCGTGCTCAGCGGCTGCTGCAGGACCCGGTCCGGAAGCCCGAGGTTGGCCGAGATCCGAGCCGCCTCGGCCTCGGCCGCATATCCGCCGGCGGCAACGAGCTGGGCCTCGACACGGGCGTAGCGGTCCATCGCCGCTTCCCGGACGCTGTCGTCGGTCGAGGCCATCTCCTCCTCGGTGCGACGCATCCGGGCGAGCACCGCGTCCAGCCCCCGGGCGGACAGGATCCGATCCATCGCCAGCACCTCGGGATCGCCGGTCCGCGGGTCCTGCGGCAGGTAGCCGACACTGCCAGCGCTGGTGATCGTCCCGGACGCAGCCTGACCGGCGCCGGCGAGGATCTTGGTCAGGGTGGTCTTGCCGGCGCCGTTACGGCCGACCAGTCCGATCTTGTCGCCGGCTGCGATCTGGAACGACGCCTTCTCCAGCAGCAGCCGGGCACCCACCCGGACCTCGACATCACGTACGACTAGCACGAACCCACGATTCCCCACTCGGCCGTTCTGGCCAAATTCATTACCCCCGGACGGTCCCGCGCACTTTTGAGGGTCCCGGGCAGGTCAAAGACTGCGCGGGACCCTCAAAAGTGCGCGGGAACCGTTTTGCGGGTGGTGACGGTCAGACGTTGAAGCCGAGCGCTCGCAACTGTTCGCGACCGTCGTCGGTGATCTTGTCCAGACCCCACGGCGGCATCCAGACCCAGTTGATCGTCGCCTTCTCCACCAGGCCCTCCAACGCGGTCGCCGTCTGGTCCTCCAGCACGTCGGTCAGCGGGCAGGCGGCGGTGGTCAGGGTCATGTCGATGGTGACCGACTGGTCGTCCTCCACGTGCACGCCGTAGATCAGGCCCAGGTCCACGACGTTGACGCCGAGCTCGGGATCGACGACATCCTTCATCGCCTCGGTGACGTCCTCCACCGACACGGCGCTGGACGCGACGGCATCGGCGGTGCCGGGCAGTTCGTCGCGCACCAGATCGGAGGGCCTGCTCTGCTCCTCCTGCTGGGGCGTCTGATGACTGGTCTCGGTCATGATCACTTCACCTTCTGATCGGTTGTTGCTGCGTCGCTCTCGGCGCCCTGGGCACGGATCACGGCGTCCTTGAACGCCGACCACCCCAGCAGGGCACACTTCACCCGAGCCGGGAACTTGGCGACCCCCAGGAAGGCGATGCCGTCCTCCAGGTCGTCCTCGTCCGGCTGGGCGTTGCCCTGGCTCTGCATCATCTCCAGGAACTCGTCGTGCAGGGCCAGGGTCTGCTCGACGGTCTTGTCCCGGACCAGTCCGGCCATCACCGAGGTCGAGGCCTGCGAGATCGAGCAACCCGCACCGTCGTAGGACACGTCGGAGATCGTGGTCCCGTCCAGGTGCACCCGCAGGGTGACCTCGTCCCCACAGGACGGGTTGACGTGGTGCACCTCGGCCTCGTAGGGGTCCCGCAGGCCACTGAAGTGCTTGGCGCGGTAGTGATCCAGGATGATCTCCTGGTACATCTCCTCGACGTCCATACTCACCGATGATCACCTGTCATTTGTCGAAGAACTTCTTGGTGTAGGTCAACGCGTCGACCAGTTGGTCTATTTCGCCCCGGGTCGTGTACAGGTAGAACGAGGCACGCGTACTGGACTGGATCCCGTACGCCTCATGCAGCGGCCGTGCACAATGGTGACCGCCACGCACCGCGACCCCGCGGGCATCCAGCATCTGCGCGATGTCGTGCGGATGGATCTGCCCGTACCTGCCCTGCAACGCGAACGACACCGCACCACCGCGGTCGACCGGCCTGCCCTGGCTGTCCAGCTCGGTCGGGCCGAGGATCGTCAGCCCCTCGATCTGCTGCAGCTCGGCCAGTGCGTAGCCGGTGATCGCCTGTTCATGATCGGCGATCGCTGCCATCGAGATGGTGTCCAGGTAGTCGGCAGCTGCGGCCAACCCGACGGCCTGCACGATCGGCGGCGTACCGGCCTCGAACCGGGCCGGCGGCGGAGCGAAGGTGGAACCGGTCATCCTGACCACCTCGATCATCTCGCCGCCGCCGAGGAACGGCGGCAGCTTCTCCAGCAGACCGTAGCGACCCCAGAGAACGCCGATCCCGGTCGGGCCGACCATCTTGTGGCCGGTGAAGGCCAGCAGGTCCACGCCCAGCTCGGAGACGTCGGTGGTCATCTGCGGGACGCCCTGGGATCCGTCGGCGATCATCGTCGCCCCCACCGCATGGGCCTGATCGGCGATCTGCCGCACCGGGTTGACCGTGCCCAGCACGTTCGACACCCAGGCGATCGAGACGATCTTCGTCCGCTCGTTGATCAGGTTGTCCGCGGCCGCCTTGTCCAGGTCGAGGCGCCCGTCCGGCGTCACCTCGAACCAGCGCAGCACGGCGCCGGTCCGTTCACACAGCAGCTGCCAGGGCACGATGTTGGAGTGATGCTCCATCACCGAGACCACGATCTCGTCGCCGGCCTGCAACGAGCTGCCCAGGGTGTGGGCACACAGGTTCAGCGCCTCGGACGCGTTCTTGGTGAAGACGATCTCCTGCGGCCCGGCAGCACCGATGAACCGAGCCAGCCGAGACCGGGCACCCTCGTAGGCTTCGGTCGCCTCCGCGCCCAGGGTGTGCATCGCCCGGGCGACGTTGGCGTAGTGGTTCAGGTAGTGATCATCGATCGTCTCGACCACGACCTGCGGCTTCTGCGAGCTGTTCGCCGAGTCGAGGTAGGCCAGCGGGAACTGACCGACCGTGCGGTCCAGGATCGGGAAGTCGCCGCGGATGGCCTCGACGTCGAACGGGATGCCTGTGGGGTCCAACGTGGTCATGATCAGCTCCGGCTAGCGGTGGTTGGTGGGATCAGTTCGCCCTGCGTGTGTCAGCTCACCTGGGCCTTGGCGGCCTGGACGTAGCTGTCGTAGCCCTCGGCCTCGAGCCGGTCGGCAAGCTCGGCACCGCCCTGATCGGCGATCCGACCGGCGACGAACACGTGCACGTGGTCGGGCTTGATGTAGCGCAGGATCCGGGTGTAGTGGGTGATCAACATGACGCCACGATCGCCCTGCTCGGTGAAGCGGTTGACACCCTCGGAGACGATCCGCAGCGCGTCCACGTCCAGGCCGGAGTCGGTCTCGTCGAGGACCGCGAACTTCGGGTTCAGCAGCTCCAGCTGAACGATCTCGTGCCGCTTCTTCTCACCACCGGAGAAGCCCTCGTTGACCGAACGGGAGGCGAAGTCGGGATCCATCCGGACCCGGTTCATGGCCTCCTTGACGTCCTTGGCCCAGGTCCGCAGCTTCGGCGCCTCGCCGTCGATCGCGGTCTTGGCCGAACGCAGGAAGTTGGACACCGAGACACCGGGCACCTCGACCGGGTACTGCATGGCCAGGAACAGCCCGGCCCGGGCCCGCTGATCAGCGGTCATGTCGACGATGTTCTCGCCGTCCAGCAGCACCTCGCCGCTGGTGATCTCGTACTTGGGGTGACCGGCGATCGAGTAGGCCAGGGTGGACTTGCCGGAGCCGTTCGGGCCCATGATGGCGTGGGTCTCACCGCTGTTGATGGTCAGGTCGACGCCCTTGAGGATCTCCTTCGGACCGTCCTCGGTCTTCACCGATACGTGCAGGTCGCGGATCTCGAGAGTGGACATAGTGTGTGGTTCTCCTGGTTTATCTGTGTGGTGATCAGCTGTGCTGTCGGTGATTCGGGTCGATGGCCGTCAGACGTCGTTGAGAGCATGATCGACATCGACGTAGATCTCGCCGTCCTCGACCTTGACCGGATAGACCGCGACCGGTTCGGTGGCCGGCAGCCCGAGCGGCTCACCGGTCTTCAGGCTGAAGCGGGATCCGTGCATGTAGCACTCGATCTCACCGTCGCCGACGTCTCCCTCACTCAACGGGATCGCCGCGTGACTGCATTCGTCGGCGATCGCATAGATCTCACCGGCGGAGTTGACGATCGCGATGTCCTCGCCGTCCACCTCGACCGCTGCCGCGGTCTCGGCAGCGAGGTCGGCCAGTGGGCAGACCCGGCGGAAGGACCCCGATTCGGACGATGCGGCGGACATCAGTGATGGCTCCCCGAGGTCGGTTCGGCCGCGAGTTCGTGCAGTTCCTCGACCGGGGCGTAGCTGCCGTCGGCGTAGGAGTCCGGGGTGCCGATGTTGATCGCCAGTTCCTTCTCGACCGCGATCATCAGGGCCTTCTCCAGGTCCGGGACGCCGATCTTGGAGATGATGTCGGCGAAGAAGCCGTGCACCACGAGGCGGCGCGCCTCGGTCTCGTCGATGCCGCGGCTGCGCAGGTAGAACAGCTGCTCGTCGTCGAAGCGTCCGGTGGTGGCCGCGTGCCCGGCGCCGAGGATCTCGCCGGTCTCGATCTCCAGATTGGGGACGGCCTCGGCCTTGCAGCCGTCGGTGAGCACCAGGTTGCGATTGGACTCGTACGTGGTGATGCCCTCGGCCGCCTTGCGGATCAGCACGTCGCCGATCCACACCGTGTGCGCCTTCTCGCCCTGCAGCGCGCCCTTGTAGTCGACGTTGGAGATCGACTTCGGCTTGTTGTGGTCGACGAACAGTCGGTGCTCCAGGTGCTGGCCGGCGTCGGCGAAATAGAGCCCGAGCAGGTCGGCCTCGCCACCGACGGAGTCGTAGTCCAGCGAGACGTTCATCCGCACCAGGTCACCACCGAAGGAAACCGCGACATGGCGCAGTAGCGCGTCCTTGCCGACATGGGCGTGCTGGGTGGAGTGATGCACCGCGTCGTCGGCCCAGTCCTGCACCGACACCACGGTCAGCTTGGCACCGTCACCGATCACGAACTCGATGTTGTCCGCGACAACGGCCGATCCCTCGAACCGCAGCACAACGGTGGCCACCGAGAACGGCTCGGCGATGATCACTGCGTGCCCGGCGCTGGCGGTCTCGGTCGAGACGCCGGTGTGGCTGAGGATCGTCGCTCCCGGAACCTCAGCCTCCTTCGGGATGGTGATCACGATCGCGGTCTCGGCTGCCTGCCACGCCCGCGCACTGACCCGGTCGCTGGGCACGTACCCGCTGCTGCCGACCACCGGATCGCTGGCCGGCACCTCGCGGGCCGTCACGCCCTCGGCAAGCTCGGTGGAGAAGGTCACGTTGCCCGCACCGAACGGCGCATCCTTGTGCAACCCGCGCAGCCGCTTCAGCGGCGTGAACCGCCAGATCTCCTCCAGCCCGTTCGGCACCGCATGATCATCGGGGTTGAACGACCCCTGCGGATGCAGATGGCTGGCCACCTTGTCCGACGTCTCGATAGCGCCGCTCACATTGTCGGTCGCAGCATCGGTAACAGTCACAGATTTCGCTTTCTCGTTCGTTCAGTTCAGACCTACACGTTGCGGTTGAGCTCGCCCCGCATCAGACCCGCCAGTTCCGGTTGAGCTCGTGCCGATCGCCACCCCCACGGAGTCCCGCCGTGGAGTTCGCAGCCCAACGACTGCGCTCAGGGCCCTTGGTCGAGTCGCTGCACAAGGTTGCGTGCGTCGGCTGGGAATGCGGAGGTTTCGCATGCTCACCCTCCGCGTACGCAAGCCGCGGCACCCGACACGGGCGGGGGTTCGGGATACGGAGCCTGGGTGTGGCGGGCGTAAAGCGAATGCCGGGCGAGCCTGCGAGCTCGGAATCGCCCCGGGCGAGGCTCCGTATCCCGAACCCCCGCCCACCAGGCACCCAGTTGCGTCCTTCGACAAGCTCAGGAACCTCCGTACGTCCCGGGAGATCAGCCGACAGCACCTTCCATCTGCAGCTCGATCAGCCGGTTGAGCTCGATGGCGTACTCCATCGGCAGCTCCTTGGCGATCGGCTCGACGAACCCGCGAACGACCATCGCCATGGCTTCGTCCTCCTCCATGCCGCGGGACATCAGGTAGAAGAGTTGATCTTCGCTGACCTTGGACACGGTGGCCTCGTGGGCCATCGAGACGTCGTCCTCGCGGACGTCGACGTAGGGGTAGGTGTCGGAACGGCTGATGGTGTCGACCAGCAGCGCGTCGCACTTGACCACCGAGGCGGAGCCGGCGGCTCCCTCCTGCACCTCGACCAGGCCGCGGTAGGAGGCCCGGCCACCGCCACGAGCGACGGACTTGGAGATGATCGAGGAGGACGTGTTCGGGGCGCAGTGCACCATCTTGGAACCGGCGTCCTGATGCTGACCCTCGCCGGCGAAGGCGACGGACAGCGTCTCACCGCGGGCGTGCTCGCCCATCAGGTAGACGGCCGGGTACTTCATGGTGACCTTGGAACCGATGTTGCCGTCGATCCACTCCATGGTCGCGCCCTCTTCACAGGTGGCCCGCTTGGTCACCAGGTTGTAGACGTTGTTCGACCAGTTCTGGATGGTGGTGTAGCGGCAGCGGGCGCCCTTCTTGACAACGATCTCGACGACCGCGGAGTGCAGCGAGTCCGAGCTGTAGATCGGCGCCGTACAACCCTCGACGTAGTGCACGTAGGCGTCCTCGTCGACGATGATCAAGGTCCGCTCGAACTGGCCCATGTTCTCGGTGTTGATCCGGAAGTAGGCCTGCAGCGGGATCTCGACGTGCACACCCTTCGGCACGTAGATGAAGGAGCCGCCGGACCAGACCGCGGTGTTCAGCGAGGCGAACTTGTTGTCACCGGACGGGATGACGGTGCCGTAGTACTCCTCGAAGAGCTCCGGGTGCTCCTTCAACGCGGTGTCGGTGTCGAGGAAGATCACGCCCTGCTTCTCGAGCTCCTCGTTGATCTTGTGGTAGACCACCTCGGACTCGTACTGCGCGGCGACACCGGCGACCAGCCGGGCCTTCTCGGCCTCCGGGATGCCCAGCTTGTCGTAGGTGTTCTTGATGTCGGAGGGCAGATCCTCCCAGCTGGCGGCCTGCTTCTCGGTGGACCGGACGAAGTACTTGATGTTGTCGAAGTCGATCCCGCCGAGGTCGGCACCCCACGCGGGCATCGGCTTGCGTTCGAACAGCTTCAGCGCCTTCAGCCGACGCTCCCGCATCCAGTCCGGCTCGTCCTTCATGTCGGAGATGTAGGAGACGACGTCCGGGCTCAGACCACGCTGGGCCTTCGCGCCGGCCTCATCGGAATCGGCCCAACCGAACCGGTACCGGCCCAGCGCGTCGAGATGTTGATCTTGGGTCTCGCCGGTGCCCGCAACCTTGGGCGCGGTGGTGCTGCTGGGGTCCTGGACCTGGGTCATATCTCAGTTGCCTTTCCCTGTGGAGGGGTTGTTCCTTGCGGCTTGTTCGGACACGTCGTCGTGTTGTCGTCGGGTGATGGTCCTGTCCAGCAGGACCTGATCCAGATGCGGTACGTGGGTGGTGCAGACGCCGTCGCCATGGGCGATGGTGGCCAGCCGTTGGACATGAACCCCGAGCAGCCGGGAGAAGGTCTCGGTCTCCACCTCACACAGCTGCGGGAACTGTTCGGCGACGTGGGCGACCGGACAGTGGTGCTGGCAGACCTGCTCACCGGCGACGGCCGGCTTGGTCGACGCCACGTAGCCCTCGTCGGAGAGCGCCGCGGCCAAGGCCTGCGCCGGAGTCATCTCCCGATCAGCCCGAATGCTCTCGGCCCGGATGCTGCGATAGCGTTCCTCGACCTGAGCCATCCGGGACCGAGCCAGCTCGGTGACCGCCTGCTGGCCGGCACTGGCAGCCAGCGCCTGCAGCGCCGCGATCGCCAACTGGTCGTAGGCCTGGTAGAAGTCGGCGCGTCCGGCGTCGGTGAGCTCGAACACCTTGGCCGGGCGACCGCGGCCACGAGCGCCGTAGACCCGCTGCTCACGGGAGGCGACATGGCCGAGCTGGAGCAGCCCGTCCAGATGCCGGCGGATCGCGGCAGCAGTCAACCCGAGCCGGCCCGCCAGCTCCGCGGCGGTGGACGGCCCTTCCTCCAAAATGGACTGCGCGACCCGCTGCCGGGTCGAGGCATCCGCGTCCGAGGACGGCACGGCATGGACCGACCCGACATCAGCAACACGCTGCGACGGGGTTTTCACAACACCAGTGTGCGCTTATTCCCCCACCACCTTCAAGCAAGGCTCCCCTAACCCCGCCGATCCCGCAGTCCAGACCAGGCCAATTCAGCGCGATATATCAAGGTTAGGCACGTTCCAGGGGTGCGGGAACGTGCCTAACCTTGATATATCGCCCTTAGTTCAGCGGCGCAGGTACCAGGCTGCGCACGTCGTGTTGCGACTACGACAGCTCCGCGATGCGCGACCGAAGGAACTGGCGCTCGGCCTCATTGTCGGCAAGCCGGAGCGCTGCGGTGTACGCGGCGAGGGCGTCGGTGCGGCGGTCGAGCCGCCGGAGCAGGTCGGCGCGGATCGCCGGAAGGTAGCGGTAGCCGCTCAGCCGGGGCGTCTCGGCGAGTCGGTCCACCTCGCGCAGCGCGGCCGCCGGTCCGTCGACCATGCCGACCGCGACCGCTCGGTTCAGCGCAACCACCGAGGACGGCCAGACCGCCAGCAGACCGTCGTACAGCTGAAGGATCTGCGGCCAGTCCGTCTCGGCGTAGCTCGGCGCGAACGCGTGCAGCGTCGCGATCGCCGCCTGTAACGCGTAGCGCCCGGGCGCCCCGCCCCGCATCGACTCCAGCACCAGCCGATCGGCCTCGGCGATCTGGTCGCGATCCCAGGTCGTCCGGTCCTGGTCGGCCAGCAACACCAGTCGGCCGTCGGGCGCCATCCGTCCCGGTTGGCGGGCATGGTTGACCATGATCAACGCCAACAGGCCGGTAACCTCCCGCTCGGTCGGCAGCAGGTCATGCAGCAGGCGGGCGAGTTCGAGCGCCCTGAGCTCCAGATCACTGCGGGCCAAGGCAGGCCCGGACGGTGCGGTGTGCCCGGTGGTGAACAGCAGGTACACCACCGCCAGCGCCGCCGTCAGCCGCTGCGGCAGCTCGTCGACGGCCGGCATCCGGAACGGGATGTGCGCCGTACTGATCTTCCTCTTGGCGCGGGTGATCCGGGCCGCCATCGTGGACTCGCTGACCAGGAACGCCGTGGCCACGTCGGCCGTGCTCACCCCACAGACCAGCCGCAAGGTCAGGGCCACCTGAGCCTCGACGGCCAGTGCGGGATGACAGCACAGGAAGATCAGCCGTAGCCGATCATCGTCCACTGCGCCGTCAGTCTCCGGTTGAGCATGCCGGAGCTCGGCAGCGCCGGCGTCGTCACCAGCGCTCCCCGGTTCGATCAACAAGGGCAGTTTCGTCCGCAAGGTGCGCGCCCGGCGCAACGCATCGATCGCGTTGTGCCGGGCAGCGGTGGTCAGCCACGCGCCGGGACGATCGGGTACGCCGTCCCGCGTCCACGCCTGCAGAGCGTCGACGTAGGCGTCCTGGACGCATTCCTCGGCCAGGTCGAGATCCCGGGCGACCCGGACGGTGGCGGCGAGCACCGCGGCCCATTCCCGGCGGTGCGCCTCCGCGACCGCGTGCGCGCCCTCCGACCCCGAGCCCGGCCGAACCGTCACAACACCTGGAAGTCGAACAGCGGCCGCACCTCGATGCCACCGGCCATGATCGGCGTCAGCTTCGCCAACGCCAGCGCATGATCAAGATCATCGGCTTCCAGCAGGAAGATGCCGGCGATAGCCTCCTTGCTCTCGATGAACGGGCCGTCGGTCACCACGTCGTCCCGCACGCTGGTCGATGAGGAGGCCGGCTCGAAGGCCAGTCCGGCATAGATCCGGCCGCCCTGCTCGGCGACCCGGTCCGGCAGCGCGGCATGGGCGTCCATGACCTCCTGCGGGATGTCGTCGGCGCCGTTCGGCGTTTCCTGCTCGTACATGAACACTGCGTATTGAGGCATGATCATCTTTCCTGTCGGATGCCGGAAGCGGTCGGGTCAGTTGGCGAATTCGGCACCGTAGAAACCGGTCCGGAGTTCGCCGTCGCGGGTGTAGGTGCTCATCGTGACCCCACCGGGCGAGGTCGTGGTCTCGGTCAGCTTCAGCCCCGCGGGCGCCGTACCGTCGCCGAAGAGCCGCTTGCCGGACCCGACCAGCACCGGGAAGATCTTGATCCGGTATTCGTCGATCAGGTCGTGTCGGAGCAGCGTCTGGATCAGATCGCTGCTGCCGTGCACCTGGATCTCCCCCTCCCCTGGCTGCGCCTTCAGCTCGGCCACCGCATCGGCGACCTCGCCGTCGAGAACCGAGGAGTTGTGCCACACAGGGTCGCCGAGAGTTGAGGTCTGCAGGGTCCGGGATGCGACGTACTTGGGCACCCGGTTGAATCGCTCCGCGACCGGGTTGTCGTCGCCGACCAGCGGCCAACTGGCAGCGAATTCCTGATAGGTCCGGCGGCCGAGCAGCAGGGCCGTCAACGGCTCGACCTCGTCGTCGCGGCCCAGCAGGTCGTCGATGTACGGCACCACCCAGCCGCCATGGGCGAAGTCGCCGTCGCGGTCCTCGTCCGGGCCACCCGGTGCCTGCATCACACCGTCCAGCGAGATGAAGGTCGCCACAACCAGTTTGCGCATGATGTCTCCTTGTTCGTCGTTCAGCCAGGAGCGCGTCTGGCACGCTCTACTGAACCGGCGAACGACATTCGACGAATCGACAGCTCCGCATCATGATTTTGCCGTCGATCGGATCAGGAGGTGATGACGATCTTGTCACCAGAGCGGAGATAGGCCAGCGCGATCCGCATGTTGGTGCGGCTGATCGAGACACAACCGGCGGTTGCACCGTCACCCTTGACGTGCAGGAAGATCCCGGCGCCGCGGTAACGGACCGCATTCGGCGGCCGGTTGTAGTTGATCACCAGGGCATAGTCGTACTGGCCGGGATAGTCTGTCAGCCGCTCACTGCTGTTGGCATCGGATGTCGGCAGCCAGTAGCGGAATCCGCCGGCCGACCTGTTGCGCAGCGTGTTGTAGTAGCGGCTGCCATTGTCCTCCACCCAGTAGTCGCCGGACTTGACCCGGTGGTAGGGCACCCAGGATCCGGGATCGGCCTTCAGCCCGAACGCCGAGGTGATCGAGTAGGTGCCCCGCGGTGTCGTCCCGGTCCCCTGCCGGCGTTTGGTCCCAGCGACCGTGCCGCCGTAACCGAGCCGGCTCTTGGTGGCCAGGAACAGTCGATGCAGGGTGCACCTCTTGCCGTTGACGCGAACGTAGAAGCCGGTGTCGGCGTAGGTCTTGGAACGCTGGTTCACCACGGTCACGGTGCGCTGGTTGGCACCGACCGTGGTCTTCACTCCGTTCAGCGTTGGGTTGCATCGCACCCAGCCCTTGCCGTAGTTCGGCGAGCCGGCCGAGATGTCGGCCGCCTGCGCGCCGGGTGCGGCGAACAACGAGCTCCCCAACGCGATCCCGGTCAGCCCGGTGATCATGATCAACATCAACTTGCGCATGGCAACCTCCGTCGGATGGTGCCCCCCGGAATTGTTCGCACACTACCGCCGCGACCGCGGATCGGGACGCTGCCGACGACGTGTCGCGAGCAGACTCGTACACTCCCGAAGCAGGCTGATCCTGCTCGGAAATGGACGGCAACGCAGAGGAGCGCACCCGATGGCACCACGTACTCTCGATCCTGGTCGCCGGACCCAGATCTGGCTCGGCGGTCCGACCATCGCGGACCCCGAGCTGCTGTACGAGACCGACCAGACCCTGTACGAGGCTCCGAACTGGACCCCGGACGGGAGCCGGCTGGTGATCAACGGCGACGGAGCATTGTGGACCCTCAGCGTCGATGATCCCGGAGCCGGTCCACAGCGGATCGACTTCGACGATCTTCCTGACCTGAACAATGATCACGTCCTGGCTCCGGACGGCGAACACGTCTACATGTCGGCGGCGGACCGGCACATCTATCGGGGCACCCTCACCGGCGGCCCGGTGGAACGGGTCTCTCCCGATGACGGCAACTGGCATTTCCTGCACGGCGTGTCCCCGGACGGCACCCGGCTGGCCTACGTCGAGATCAGCGACTTCGACCTGCCCGGGCGGCTGGCGATCATCGAGCCCGGTCAGCCCGCCACCGTCCTCGACACCGGCAACGGCCACCTGGACGGGCCGGAGTGGTCGCCCGACGGCCGCTGGATCTACTTCAACACCCAGACCTTCACCGACGAGCCCGGCCATGCCCAACTCGCCCGGATCTCCGATTCCGGCGACACCATGGAGCGACTGGTCAGCAGTGACACCGTCGACTGGTTCCCCCACCTCTCTCCCGACGGCACGGTCGCCAGCTACATCGCTTTCCCGCCCGGCACCCTCGGTCACCCGGCCGACAAGGAGGTCGAGATCTTCGTCGTCTCGACCGCGGACTGGTCGACGCCGCTGCAGCGCTACCGGCTGTTCGGTGGTCAGGGAACGATCAACGTGAACAGCTGGGCCCCGGACAGCACCCGATTCGCGTTCGTCGGCTATCCCCAGGCGTGATCAGCTCGCCGATGCCGCCGATGATCATGAACCGGCGGGCGAGCCGATGGTGAAGTCCTGGATGCCGATCACCCGCAGCAGTTCGAGCTTGTCGGCCGCATCGGTGCCCTCGACCGGAAAGAACACGGTCAGCTT
This sequence comes from Microlunatus soli, assembly GCF_900105385.1. NCBI lineage: Bacteria > Bacillati > Actinomycetota > Actinomycetes > Propionibacteriales > Propionibacteriaceae > Microlunatus > Microlunatus soli. The sequence goes on from NZ_LT629772.1 coordinate 791,746, forward strand.
GACGTCCTCCTCCGGCGTCAGCAGCACCTCGCAACGCATCTGGATCAGACCGACCCCTGGATGTCGGAGATCCTTGCGGTCCGACCGACGAACCGCGACCTCGTGCTGCTCCCACAACGTACGGAATTCGGTGCTGCAGGCGAGCAGATCATCCACCAGTTCGGTCACGTCGCGGTCCCCCGCGCGTCGGGAATACACCGCCCGAAGATCGCTGACCTGCGCCGCCGTCAGGCGCGGCTGGTCCTCCTCGGGAACAAGATCACGGACCGCCGGCCGGGTGAACCATCGCCACAGCGCGTTGGCCTCGCGGCCCGATCCGGTCTCGGCGTGGATGCCCAAGGCGCTGAACAACGGGTTGCACCACAGCAGCTGACCGATATCGCTGTAGATGCAGGCCGGGACGTCGACGAGCCGCTCGGCAAGGCTGATCAATCCCGGGCTCGGGTGGCCTCCGGCGCGATGCGGTGGCGGCACCAGTCCGGCGAGATGGAACAGATGATCGCGCTGGTCAAGGTCGCAGCGCAGGGCGCGGGCGATGGCCGCCACGACCGACGCCGAGGGCGCCGATCCGCGGGCCTGTTCAAGTCGGGCGTAATGATCACTTGACACCCCGGCCAGTTGGGCGACTTCCTCCCGACGCAGTCCGGGCGTGCGCCGCCGGGAGCCCTCCGGGAGTCCGATATCTGCCGGCCGAAGGGTTTCGCGGCGCCGGCGGAGGAAGTCGGCGAGGCCGGGACGATCGATCATTGCTCCATCATGCAAAAGCCGCCGCCGGGTATCCAGGGAGAGCGCGTCCCTGGATGTGCTGCGCCTGGTTGCCGACTCGGGTAACACCGAAGCTGGCACCCATGACGACAACACCATCATCAGCACAGCAGCTCCGCACCCGGACGTTGGGTCGTTCGGGCCCGAGCGTCACCGCCCCCGCCCTGGGTTGCATGGGCATGTCCGGCGCCTACGGACCCACCGACGACGAGGAGAGTGTCCGCGTCATCGGCCGCTATCTGGACGCTGGCGGCAACCTGCTCGACACCGCCGATTTCTATGCGGCCGGGCACAACGAACTCCTGATCTCCCGTGCCCTGCGTGACCGCAACCGTGACGACGTCGTGCTCTCGGTGAAGTTCGGAGCCGTGCTCACCCCCGGCGGCCGGGTGGGAGGCTTCGACGGACGTCCGGCGGCCGTACGCCACTCGCTGGCCTATTCGTTGGTACGCCTCGGCACCGATCACGTGGACGTCTACCGGCCCGCCCGGCTGGATCCCGCGGTGCCGATCGAGGACACCGTCGGCGCGATCGCCGAGTTGGTCGAGGCCGGGTACGTCCGCCACATCGGACTGAGCGAGGTGAGCTCGGCGACCATCCGACGAGCCGCCGCGGTCGCGCCGATCAGCGATCTGCAGATCGCGTATTCGCTGCTCAGCCGCGGCATCGAGGACGACATCCTGAGCACCTGCCGCGAGCTCGGCATCGCCGTCACCGCCTACGGCGTGCTCGGCAACGGCCTGATCGGCGGCAGCTCCCCCGATCACGGTGCACGGGCAGCGTTCCCTCGATTCCAGGGGGCCAATCTGAAACACAACGTGGCGTTGGTCGCCGGGTTGCAGTCGATCGCCGATGCCAAGGGAGCCACGCCGGCACAGATCGCGATCGCCTGGGCGGCCGCTCAGGGCGAGGACATCGTGCCGGTCGTCGGCGCCCGTCGGATCGAGCAGGTCCACTCCATGATCGGCAGCGTGGGGGTCAGCCTGGACCAGGATGACCTCGCCACGATCGAGGAACTGGTGCCACGCGGCGCGGTCCGTGGTGATCGCTATCCGCCCGAGCACATGCGGGACCTGGACAGCGAACACTGAACGACGGCACGGCGACGCCGAATCGGCACGGCGACGCCGATCGTCGGCCTCAGCGAGCCCTGAGCGGCCCACCGGCGATCAGCGCGCGAGTGTCCTCCAGCGACCTGTCCGGCGGAACGTACTCCGACCACCAGTCCGCGTCGGCCGCCGCGATCGAGCTGACGTAGTCGACCTCGGCATCGAGGTCGGCACGCCGCTGCCGGCCACCGACCGCAACAACGAAGTGGGCATTGCCGGCGGCGGCAGCCTCGTCCTTCAGAGCCCGTACGTCGTCGGCCGTCAGGTCCTGCCAATCCGGTGGCGGCGTGCCGTACAGGCAGGATCCGTCCCAGCGCAGCGCCCGCCGCCGCGGTCCGGGCAGGGCGGCGCAGCCACCGACCCAGATCGGGATCCGCGGTCGCTGCACCGGCCGAGCCGGCAATCGCACGTCCTGCAACGAGACGTGGCTGCCCTGATAGCTCACGGGTTCGCCGGACCAGAGGGCGGCCAACACCTCCAACCCCTCGTCCAAAGCGGCCGCCCGCGCCGTCGGATCGGTCAAGTCACCGACACCGCCGAAATCGGGACTGCCGGCGTCCCCCAGCCCGACGCCAAGCACCAATCGTCCCGCCGAGAGATGATCCACGGTGATGGCCTCCGCTGCCAGCTTCCAGACCCGGCGACGGGCGACCGGAGTGACACAGGTGCCGATCGTCACCCGCGAGGTCGCGACAGCGATCGCCGCCAAGGTCACCCATGGGTCATAGACCGGCACCGACGGATCGTGGAAGAACACATAATCCTCCAGAAAGACACCGTCCCACCCGGAATCCTCAGCCAGCCGGGCCAGTTCGGCCATCGTGATCGGGTCGCCCCACTCCCCGACGGCCGAGATGTCAAGCCCGTACTTCATCCCGCCACCTCCTCAACAGCCCTGCTGTGATAGCCCCAAGACGTGAATCCCGTCAGGTCTGAATCCCCTGTGTTGTGGGTCCCCTGTGTTGTGAATCCCCTGTGTTGTGATTGTCGGATCCATAGGATCGACGCTAGACCCGACTGCGGACACCGGCAGCCGGGTTGGCGTGTTCTCCCGATGTGCCATGCTTGGTGCAGTGGCGCTATCCCGGCGCCCAGCCTTGTGCGGGTCCCCAGCATCCGCACCGACGGCGAAGGGGAGCAGATCCTCGGGTGTGATCTTTGTCGTCCACGTCGACGCACACGCGCTGGGGGCGGACGTGCGATCGGAGTGTCCCGACAGTGACCAGGAACAAGGATTTCAAGGCCGTCGTCCGAGCCCGGATGCGGCACACCGGGGAGAACTACACCGCCGCCAGAACCGCATTGGCAGCAATCCCCTCTCCTCGGGTGCCGACCCAGGCGGCTCGCACCGCGGTCGCCCGGTCCCGGATGGATGCCGCCCGCCAGCAGCGCCTCATCGTGCAACGCTGGTTCGTCGATGGTCGGCTGCGGGCGATTCCGAGTCGGCGCAAGATCCGGGCGGCCGTCCTGCTGGAGGTTTTGTCCCGGGTACATCCCGGGCAGCTCTACACCGAGCAGCAGATCAGCAGGCTGCTGGGAGAGATCCACCCCGACTTTGCCACCGTACGGCGCGAACTGGTCGGTCTGGGATATCTGCAGCGCCGGGACGGTCGCTACTGGGTCTGTTCGGAGCCGCCGGTCCGCGATGATCATCAACGTGACGAACTCCCTGCCTGGGAAGAGATCTGGCTGCCCCGCTTCGTTGCCGGCGATCGCGGTGTTCGAGCTTCGGCGGAGGTCGGCCGATGACGACCGCACCCGATCTCGTGCTGCGCCATCGGGCAGCCCGATTGCTGCATGAGCTGTGTCGGCCGGCCAGTGCGGCCGTGATCGCCCAGCTGCCATCCGGCCCGGGTCGGATGCGCGCCGCCGATCTGGTACGCGACGGGTCGGCGTTGTCGATCAAGGAATTCTGGACGACGGTCAGCCGACTGGAGGCCCTGGGTGTGCTGCGGCGCCGCGCCGGCGAGCTGGCATTGGACCATGATCATCGAGATCTGGTCGTCGGCCAGCTGGTCGCCGACAGCCCGCTGCTGGACACGCCGCGGACGAGACCGCGCCTGGCGGCGTTCGTGCAATCGGGACGCTTCACCCGGATGCCGACCGAGCCGGTGCTGCTCGACGAACTCTACGACGCTCTGGCGGAGCTGTTCACCCCCGGCGAGACGATGACCGAGGCTGGCGTGAACGCTCGGATCGCTGCTGTGCATGACGATCCGGCAGAGATCCGTCGAGGTCTGGTCGACCGCGGCCTGCTGCACAGGGCACCGGGCAGCACCCGCTACCGGTGCCCCGATCGTACGGAGCGCAGGTGAGCTGTGGTGAGGCTGAAAAGCCGACCGCATCCAGCGGGTCACCGATACTGTTCGAATGCCGTGACGTTCAGGAGAGGAGGTGGAACCCATGCAGGCCGTAACCCTCTGGGTGCTCCTCTCACGTTCACGGTCGTGCGAGTGACGTAGCCGTCGCCGGGAGCGCCCGAAACACAGGCATCCCGAAGAAAGGCACGATCATGAAGACTCTCGAACACACGATCTCCGACGGCGTCACCGAACGCAGTTTCATCCTGGGCGAGGTACCCGGTGTGCTCTGGACACCGACCACGGTGACGGCACCGGCTCCGCTGGTCCTGATGGGCCACGGCGGTGGTCTGCACAAGAGATCCCCCGACCTGGTGGCGCGGGCCCGACGGTACGTCGCCCGGTACGGGTTCTCGGTGGCGGCCATCGACTCCCCCGGACACGGTGAACGACCGCGCTCGGTCCGCGATCAGCAATGGGTCGCGAAGATGCTGCAGGCCCGGGAATCGGGGCGACCGATGGGACCGATCATCGCCGAGTACAACGGATCACTCGCCGAGCGGGCGATCGGAGAATGGCGGGCCACCATCGACGCACTGCAGGAACTGCCGGAGATCGGACCCGATGCACCGATCGGGTACAGCGGCATGACGTTGGCCTCGGCGATCGGGTTGCCGCTGATCACCGTCGAACCGCGGATCAGCGCCGCCGTCGTCGGCGGGGTGTTCGTCTACGACGTTCTGATGGCGGCGGCCCGGATGATCACCATCCCGATCAGGTTCCTGCTGCCCTGGGATGATCACGAGATCGACCGGCAGACCGGCCTGGACCTGTTCGACGCGTTCGGTTCGACGGAGAAGTCGCTGCTGGCCACCACTGGCGGGCATCACGAACTGCCGAGCTACGTGGCCGATGAGGCGGCGCGCTTCTTCGTCCGGCAGTTCGGTCGTTCGGCGGCCGTCACGACCTGAGAATCGACCACCCTCGCCCGACTCCTGCGACGCCCGGTTGACCGGGCATCGCGGAGATCGGCCGGCCCCCGGAACCCCTTCCCGAAGATCGGCCGAGAGTCCAGATATCACGGCCTCCACCGCCGTACGCCGCCCGACATTCGACCGAGTGTCCGGGAATCGCGGCAGCTGCTGCGACCCGCCATTCAGTTGCGAAGAACTGTTCGCAACCCCTAGATTTGTTGAATGATCTCGCCGGAACCGACCACGGCACAGCTGCGCGTGCTGTCCCACCCGACCCGGCTGGCACTGCTCCGCAGACTGCGCAGTGACGGGCCGGCGACAGCCCGGGCACTGGGCCGGGAGTTCGCCATCGATTCCGGCGCGATCAGCTACCACCTCCGCCGGCTTGCCGAGGGTGGCCAGATCGTCGAGGACGTCGAGCGCGGCACCCGGCGCGAACGGTGGTGGCGTGCCGCCGAGGCGTTCACCCAGTTCGAGACCGCCCGGCACCATGATCATGATCAACTGTCCCGGGAGTATCTGCAGGCCGTCGTGCTGTCGAAGGCCGACGAACTGCAGCGGATCGCCTCGACCGTCGCCGCGTCACCGCAGGATTGGCTGGATGCAACCACCTTCTTCGACAGCGAACTGTCACTGACGGCGACGGCGACCGAGGAGCTGAAGCAAGAGTTGCTCGCCGTCATCGATCGCTATCGCGACCACCCCTGCGCGGACTCCGACGACGCTCGCCGGGTTGCCGCCCACCTGCAGTTGTATCCGCGATCATGACCGCTGCCGCTTTCGGCCGGACGAACGCCGCCCGCTGGGTTGTCGCCTACACCTGCGCCGTCGCCGGTGACGCCACGTTCTATGTCGTGCTCACCTGGGCAGCGGCAGAGTCCGGTGGTCCACAATGGTCCGGCCTGATCCTGGCGGCCGGCGCCGTCCCTCGGGTGATCCTGATGTTGCCCGGTGGCGTCCTCGCCGACCGGGTGGATCCACGTCGGCTGGCGATCGGCAGTGACCTCGGCCGTTGCCTGGCGATGCTGGTGGCGGCGACACTCGGCATCCTGCTCGGCCTGTTGCCGTGGTGGTTGCTCGGTGTCGCCGCGATCTTCGGCGTGATCGACGCGATCTTCATGCCGGCGGTCGGCGCGATGCCGGCCGGACTGGTGGGTCCCGGCGACCTCAAACGCCTGCAGGCCTGGCGGATCAGCGGTGTCCGGGTGAGCAACATCATCGGCCCGACCGCCGGAGCGGTGCTGATCTCGTTCGGTGCGGCACACGCATTCGCCGCGATCGCCGTGCTGTTCGCGGTGTCGGTCGGCCTGCTGGTGTCGGTGCGGCTGCGGCCGCGCGCCGACGCAGCGCCTGCGGCGACACAGGACAGCCGCCGGATCAGTCGTGCCGGCATCCGGATGACGCTCGCCCGACTCCGCCGTCACGGCCTCGGACGGCTGGTGCTGGTGACCGCATTGACCGACATCCCGTTCTCGGGTCCGGTGCTGGTGGGCGTCATCCTGTTGGTCCAGGAACGGCACTGGCCCGCGACCGCGGCGGGCGGGGTGCTGTCGGCCTTCAGCATCGGCGCACTGATCACCGGTCTGCTCTGCGCCGTCGCCCCGTCGCGATTGCTGAGCAAGCCGACGGTGCTGGCAGCGATCGCCGTCACCGCCGGCCTGCTGGTGGCGCTGACCGCTGCGACCGCAACCTGGTCGGCGATCATCATCGGCGCGCTGCTCGGGGTCAGTACTGCGGTGACCATGATCAGTTGCCACGGAGAGATCCAACAAGCCACTCCGCCTGATCTGCTCGGACGGGTCACCGCACTGCTGGCACTGCTCACCCTCGGGGTCAGTCCGATCGTCTTCGCCGCCTCCGGAGCGGTGGTCGCGGCGGCCGGGGCTGCGCCGTTCTTCTACGCGGCAGCCGCCGTGATCATCGTCGCCGGCGTCGGGGCGGCAACCATCCGCTTCACCCGGACGCCTCCCCCGGCCGCCACGACCACCGCGGCATCGTCCGATACAAAGTTCGGATCGTGAATCAGCGAACCGATTCGCGATCCCAACAGTCCAGACCAGAGCTTGCCGGACGGACCGGGCCCGAGTCGTCGGCCCGGCCGATTGCCGATCTCTGGTCCGCCCAGGACCGATCGTCGAGCCCGGGACCATGGGAGATAGCTGTGGATAACTCGGCCGAGCAGCGGCGAGATCTTCTTAGCATCGACGGCAAAGGTGCCGGCGGGCCAGAGCGGCACGCGATGCGAGGACAGGGGTGGCGATGGACGACTTCGTGATCAACAGGGCCGACGAGTACGGCCGTTCGATCTATCTGCGCGATCGGCCGGCGAACGCGCGTTCGGTGATCTTCACCGGCGCGCCGGGCAGTGGGAAGTCGTTCGTGCTGCGGCACGCGGCCGAGCAAGCGCGGGCTGCCGGGGACCTGGTGATCAGGATCGACGCCAGCTCCCGGGAACCCTTGCAGAGCAGGATGACCCGCGCGATCGGCGACCAGTTGGAGCAGCTCAAACGCGAGACCCCGGTCGGGGCGAACAGACTGTTGAATCGGCTGTACAAGACGCTGGACACGATGTTGTCCAACCGCTTCGACATCCAGCACGCCATCTCCGGATCGCTCTCCTGGTGGCCACCGCTGCGGATCGCCTTCACCCGCGGCCGTGATCAACAGTTCGAACGGCCCACCTCCTCGATGAACGATCTCGCCGACCGACTCGGCGACCTCGCCGCCGACCGGGGCAAACAGGTGATGGTCCTGATCGACAGCCTCGATCGGGCTCAGGAGGGCGATCTTGCCGCGATCAACGAACTCGCGACCCACCTCGACGGCAGTGAGCGTCCGGTCAATCTGACCGTGGCAGCTTCCCAACCGGCTTTGGACAAGCTGCTGGTCGCGGCGATGCCGGAGGGGCTGGCATCCGGCGCCGCCCATTGTTACGACGTCCGCAACTGCGGGCCGGTCCCCGACGCCGAGTTGCGCCCCGCGCTGACGGCTCGGATCGCTCGCAGCGGCGCGGCCGTCCTGCCCGATGCCGCGGACCGGCTGGTTGCCGAAGCCAACGGCGATCCCGGCCGGCTGCTCCGCCTCGCCGACCAGGCCACCGATCTCGCGACCGGTCCGCACGGCGTGACGACCGACACCGCAACCGCCGCGATCACCCGGCTGCGGCACGACGACGCCTGGATCTACAACGCCGGCTGGAACAACCTCACCGGTCGGGCCAAGGCGATCCTGGCCGACGCCGCTGCCGACCCGACCGGCGGCAGCATCGCCGACCTCAACACGGGAATCGATGCCGACGAATGGGCCGAGCGCGATGCTGCTCGCAACGAGTTGATCGGTGCCGGCTTCGTCCGGGAGTCCGAGGGCACACTCGTCGTCGCCGACCCCGGATTGCAGCAGTGGATCACCGATCACACCGGCAGCCGGCCGTCACTGTCCACCCCCGACGACAACGCGACCGAGAAGGACGCCGACGGCAAGTCCCCCGCTACGAAGGATGCGGCTACGAAGGATCCCGCTACGAAGGATGCGGCTACGAAGGATCCCGTTACGAAGGAAGCTGGCGACAAGTCGCCCGCCAAGAAGTCCCCGACCGACAAGAGCCCCGCCAAGGCGGCCTCAGTGAAGAAGGACGGTGCTGCAGAGCCGACGGCCAAGAGCGACGCTGCGGAGAAGTCGGCCGCCGAGAAGGCAGCAGCGAAGACGTCGACAGCCAAGAAGTCCCCTGTCGAGAAGTCCCCTGTCGAGAAGTCCCCTGTCGAGAAGTCCCCTGTCGAGAAGTCCCCTGTCGAGAAGTCCCCTGTCAAGAAGTCGACAGCCAAGAAGTCGACAGCCAAGAAGTCGACAGCCAAGAAGTCGACAGCCAAGAAGTCAGCACAGGCGACGGGCAACCGCACGGTCACGATGAGCAACACCAAGCCGAGCCGGAGCAAGCCCAGCGCCAGCAAGACCAGCACCACGAAGACCAGCAGGACCAAGATCAACAACCAGAAGTCGAGCTCCGCCGCGAAGACCGCGTCGAAGTCGTCTGCCACGGCCGGCGCAGCCACGAAGAGGCCGGCAGCCAAGTCGGTCCGGCCGGTCACCGATCTGCACGCCGTGCAGCCGCCGGTCGCCCGCACCCTGTCGGCGCGCCGGCCGGCGGTCCGTTCCGTCGCCCAGCCCACCGGGAGAGCCTCATGACCTCACCCCACGTCGACCACGATCCCGGACTGGCCGGCGTGCCGGTGATCCGGGTCCGTACGGAGATCCAACGGCTGCGACGTCTCGCACGCAGCGACGACGAGCAGGACGGCATCGAACTGTTCGCCGCGTTGTGTGACTATCTGGACGAGTTGTCCGGCCCGGCGGGCTTCGACCGTCTGCTCAGTCCGCCGGAGCGCGAGACGATGGCAGCCGCGATCACCAGGGCCCGAGTGCAATCGGACTCCGGTCCCGACCCGGTGGTGCGGCTGGACCAGCCGATCAACGCCGCGGTCTCCGTCGCCGACGGTCGCGGGCTGGCGCGACGGCTGTCCCGGTCGGGCGACTGGCAGGCCGGCCTCGGCGTCTCGCTGATGGCGTTGTACGACTACCTCGACGACCTGCACGGCGGCCGCGATCGCTTCACCGTGCTGCTCAACTCGCAGGAACGAAGGCTGGTCGCTGCCGAGCGACGGGCAGTCCCGACGATCGACCGGTCACCGTAGCGCGCCGGCCGTGCCGAGGCCGGCCGAGCGCCGTGCCATGATCACGTGTGCGAATCCTCGACCTCGGCACCGCCGAGCTGCACCCTGTCCACCGATTCGACAGCAACGGCTTCATGATCGGCAAGATCACTGCCGCGGCCGGGCCGACGCGGATCAGTCAACTGCGCCTCGCCCCCGGCGGCGTCGTCGGTCGGCATCCGGCGGTTCAGGACCAGTTGCTGATTCCGCTGCAGGGCGACGCTCTGGTGACCGGCTCGGACGGTGCGCAGTCCTCGATCGCCCCCGGCCGCGCCGCGGCCTGGACCGACGGCGAGCAGCACGAGACGAGGACAACAGCCGGGCTGTGGGCGCTGGTGGTGGAGGGCCCGCTCGACCTCTGACCGACGCCGCGTACGACGCCGGTCAGCCCAGGATGGCTGCCAGATCGAAGTTGACCGGCTCGTCGAGTTGTTCGTAGCTGCAGGACTCCGGGGTCCGGTCCGGGCGCCAGCGGTTGAACTGGGCGGTGTGCCGGAAGCGGTTTCCCTCCATGTGTTCGTAGCGGACCTCCACCACGCGTTCGGGCCGAAGCGGGACGAACGACAGGTCCTTGCCCGCACTCCAGCGACTCCCCTCGCTGTTGCGTGGGGTCCGATTGCCCTCCAGCTGCTTCGCCCAGGCCCAGGGATGATCATCGAACGAGGTCACCCAGGGCTGCAGCTCGGTGAACAGTTCCTTGCGGCGAGCCAGCGGAAAGGCGCCGATCACGCCGACCGACAGCAGATTGCCGGCCTCGCCGTAGCGGCCGTCCCGATCGTAGAGGCCGAGCAGCAGCGAGCCGATCGCGTCCGGGCCGCTCTTGTGCACCCGATAACCGGCGACCACGCAGTCCGCGGTGCGTTCGTGTTTGATCTTGAACATCACCCGCTTGTCCGGCTGGTAGGCACCGCCCTGCGGCTTGGCAACGATGCCGTCCAGCCCGGCCCCCTCGAATTCGGTGAACCACTGCTCGGCGACGGCGGGATCGGTGGTGACCGGCGTGAGATGGATCGGCTCGGGCACGTCGGCCAGCGCCTCGGCGAGTGCGGCACGTCGTTCGGCGTAGGGCCGACCGGTGTAGTCCTCGTCGCCCAGCGCCAGCAGATCGAAGGCGACGAATCGTGCCGGAGTGGTCTCGGACAGCATCGTGACCCGGCTCGCCGCCGGATGGATCCGTTGTTGCAGCGCCTCGAAGTCCAGTCGGTCACCCGACGCGCTGACCAGGATCAGCTCCCCGTCGATCACACAGCGCGGGGGTAGCAGCCGGCGGAAGGCTTCGACCAGTTCCGGGAAGTAGCGAGTCATCGGACGCTCGTTACGGCTGCCGATCTCGACCTCGTCGCCGTCGCGGAAGATGATCGAACGGAATCCGTCCCACTTCGGCTCGTAGGTCAGTTCGCCGGTCGGGATGGTCTTCGTCGACTTGGCCAGCATCGGTTTCACCGGCGGCATCACGGGCAGCTCCATGCACCCATCCTGACCGATCGGCGGCCCGCTGTCGCGCCATCGGGTCCGGTTCTCGGGGCCGGTCGCCCGCAGCCGCAGAAACCGGCGTCGTGCCGATCGTCGCCAGCCAGGACAGCATCCCCTGTTCCTCGGTTCGCGCCCGGCCGTCCTCCGGCAGCAAAGGTGTCGGGTCAGCGGACGGCGACGCCGGGAATACGACCGCGTGTAGTACACCGCCGCCGTCCGGATTAGACTCGCCTGCGTGCAAGGTCTGCGTCCTGCCCTCGAGGTGACCGGGCTGGGCGTCGATCTCGGCGGCCACCCGGTGCTCGACGACCTCTCGCTGACCGCAGCTCGATCCGCTCTGACCAGCATCCTCGGCCCGAACGGCGCCGGCAAGACCACCCTGATCCGCTGTTGCACCGGCCTGATCCGGCCGACGCGCGGCAGCGTCTCGGTGCTCGGCACCGAGCCGGGAGGCACGGCGGCCGCCGCACGCGTCGGCATGATGCCACAGAGCACCGGAGCCTGGTCCGGCATCCGTCCACTGGAACTGCTGCGCTATCTGGCGTCGCTGTACGCACGACCGCTGCCGGTGGACGCGCTGGCCGACCGGCTCGGGCTGCATCCGCTGGCCAAGACGCCCTACCGGCGGTTGTCCGGCGGCCAGCAACAGGCCGTCAACCTGGCGGGGGCGCTGATCGGGCGACCCGAACTGGTGTTCCTGGACGAACCCACCGCCGGGATGGATCCGCATGCCCGTCGAGCCACCTGGGAGCTGCTCCGCGAGTTGCGGACGGCCGGCGTCAGCCTGGTGCTGACCACCCACGCCATGGAGGAGGCGGCCGCCCTGTCGGACCTGATCCACATCGTCGACCGGGGCCGGGTGGCGGTCTCCGGCACCGTCACCGAGCTCACCGCCGACGGCAGCAGCCTGGAGGACGTCTTCCTGGCCAACACCCATGCGGGGTTGGGCGGATGAGCGGCGGCCAGCGGGAACCGATCCTTCGACAGGCTCAGGACCCTGCGGTGGTTCAGGACGCGGGGCTCGACTTCACTCCTGCAGGTGGGGCGGCACCGGCGGGTCGGCGAGTGCTGGCGCACGGACTGACCGAGACCAAGCTGTTGGTCCGCAACGGTGAGCAGCTGTTGTTGGCGTTGATCATCCCGGTGGCGATCCTGGTGGCTGCACGCTTCATCGGCACCCGGCTGCTCGGTGATCAACTCCCGGCGTCGGTGCTGGCGCTGGCAGTGTGGTCGTCGGCGTTCACCTCGATCGCGATCGCTACCGGATTCGAGCGACGCTACGGCGTGCTGGAACGGCTGGCCACCACCCCGCTGGGTCGGTCCGGACTGCTGACCGGTAAGGCGATGGCGGTGGTGATCATCGTGCTCGGCCAGCTGGTGATCTTGACCGTGGTGGCCTTGCTGCTCGGCTGGCATCCCGCGTTCACCGCGCCGACCGTGCTGCTGGCGGTCGCGGCCGTGGTGATCGCGATCATCGCCTTCGTCGCGTTCGCGCTGTTGCTGGCCGGTCGGTTGCGGGCCGAGGCGACGCTGGCGCTGGCCAACGTGATCTACGTGATCCTGCTGGTCGGCGGTGGCCTGGTCATCCCGGCCGAACGGTTCCCCGGAGCGTTGGCGGTGGTCGTCCGACTGCTGCCCACCGGTGCCTTGGGTGAGGAACTCCGGGCCGCAGCTGCGGGCACCGCGACCGGCTGGCCGTTGTTGGTGCTCGCGATCTGGGCGGCAGTGTTCATTCTCCTTGCCAGGAAGGCTTTCCGATGGGTTCCCTGACCGATCTGCGACCACCGGCTCCACTCGGTGGCCTGGGCAGCCCGCGCTGGCTGCGTCGGCTCGGCGTCGCATCGCTGGTGATGAACATCGTGATCATTCTGACCGGTGGGTTGGTCAGGCTGACCGACTCCGGACTCGGCTGTCCGACCTGGCCGCAGTGCACACCCGGCTCCTACACCCCGCACCAGGCGCTCGGCATCCATGGCGTGATCGAGTTCGGCAACCGGACCCTGACCTTCGTCCTGATCGTGATCGCGTTGATCACCTGGATCGCCACGTTGTTGTACCGCCGACCCGACGGAACCCCGGACCGTAAGCTGCGCTGGCTGACCTTCGGGATGGGGTTCGGTATCCCCTTCCAGGGCGTGATCGGCGGCATCACCGTGCACACCGGGCTCAACCCGTACGTCGTCGCCCTGCACATGCTGAACTCGATGGTGCTGGTCGCACTCTCGGCCTGGCTGGTCCGACTGACCTGGCCGGCGCCACGCCGTACGGTCTCCGGTCCGGCCCGGGCCCTGTCGGCGGTGATCTTCGCACTGTCCTGGCTGGTCGTCTGTCTGGGCACCGTGGTCACCGGATCCGGACCACACGCCGGCGACGTCAACGCCCACCGGACCGGGCTGGACCCGGTGGTGATCAGCCATCTGCACGCAACGGCGGTGTACGCGTTGGTCGCCGCCACCGTGCTGCTGGTGATCATGCTCCGCGGCCACCGGCCGGCACTGTTGCTGTTGGCCGTCGAGATCGCTCAGGGCATCATCGGCTTCGTGCAGTATTTCAACGGCCTGCCGATCGGTGTCGTCGAGCTGCATCTGCTGGGTGCAGCAGGCACCATCGCCTGTGCCTCCAACCTGTTCTGCTCGCTCCGCGGGCCGCACCGAGGCTGACCCGAGCCCGGACGGCTCAGCCTCGATCCAGCGATGTGCCGCTATTGCGCGACCCCATCCGGGAACATCGGCGGATCGGGGCTCAGACGAGGTTCCGGGCCTGCTTCACGTCCCCCTGCCACCATCGGCAGCCGACCGCCTGGGCCTCGATCTCGCGGGGTGCGCCGTTCGATGCGCCGGTACGGGCCAACAGTTGCAGCGCGACCGAGATCTGATCGGGCCGCAGCCGGTGCGCCAGCGTCACGTGCGGCGCCCACCGACCGGCATTGAAATGATCATCGACCGCCGGCGGGCTGTTCCGCCGTACCTGCTGTTGGAGTTCCAGCAACGGCACCGTCGGGTGCACCTGGCGGACCAGGATCAGACCGGGTCGGCCGACCTTCGCCGTGCCGAAGACCATCGGTACGCCGATCACCAGCGGAATCGGCAGCGCCTCACTGACCACCGGCCCGAGCCCGGTCGCGATCTGGGCGGGGATCTGTTCGGCCGCTACCAAGGTGACGTGCGGCCGTCGCGGCCCGCCACCCTGCGGTGGTCGATGTTCACTGGGCAACCCGGCGTCTGCGAGCAGCCGCCATTGCCGCCGGATCGCGGCTTCGGCCTCGTCGTCCAGCAACAACTCGATCGAGTGAACCACCGGGTGCCTTCCCTGTCGGTTGAGACGAATTATCCCGTACTGGCCGTCGGATTGCTCGGAGGCTGGTCGGTGCGACCTGTCGGACGCGTCGCGAGCGGTTCGTCATCGGCGGCCCGGGTGGCCTGTCGGCCGCGCTGTTGCCGATTGCCGTCCACCCCGCCGCGCTCCTCCTCCATCCGGATCACATGCATCACCGCGTTGATCAGCGCCAGGTGGGTGAACGCCTGCGGGAAGTTGCCCAGATGGCGGCCGGTCCGCGGGTCGAGCTCCTCGCCGTACAGTTCCAGCGGACCGGCGGCGGCGAGCAGCTTGGCACACAGCTTGTGCGCCCGTTGGAATTCGCCGATCTCGCACAGCGCCGACACCAGCCAGAACGAACAGATCGTGAAGGTGCCCTCCTCACCGGCGAATCCGTCGTCGGTCTCGTGCACCTGATAGCGCAGCACCAGATCGTGCACGCTGAGCTCGTCGGCGATCGCCAACACGGTGTTGCGGATCCGTTCGTCATCCGGCGGCAGGAAACGCAGCAACGGTGCCAGCAGCAGCGAGGCGTCCAGGGCGTCGGTGTCGTAGTGCTGGGTGAACACGCCGCGGGAGTCGACGCCGTTGGCCAGGATGTCGGCCTTGATCTCCTCGGCCGCTTCCCGCCATTGCTTGGCCCGTTCGTGTTCGGAGTAGGCCTCGGCGAGCAGCGCGCCGCGATCGGCGGCGACCCAGCACATGATCTTGGACGAGGTGAAGTGCTGCAGCGGACCGCGCACCTCCCAGATCCCGGCGTCCGGTTCCCTCCAGTGCTCCAGAGCCTCCTGCACCTGCTTCTCACAGATGCTCCAGATCCGGTTGTCCAGATGATTGGTCACCTTGGAGTGCAGATAGACCGAGTCCAGCAGCGCACCCCAGACGTCGTGCTGCTGCTGCCGGTAGGCCGCGTTGCCGATCCGCACCGGCCGGGACGAGGCGTAGCCGGGAAGATGATCAAGCTCGGATTCGGGCAGGTCCTTCTCGCCGCCGATGCCGTACATGATCTGCAGCGGTTCGTCACCGTCGGCGAGGTCGGCGATGAAGGAGAAGAAGTCCACCGCCTCCCAGTCGTAGCCGAGCGAGAACATCCCCCACAGCGCGAAGGTGGCGTCGCGAATCCAGGTGTAGCGGTAGTCGTAGTTGCGCTCACCGCCCAAGGATTCGGGCAACGAGGTGGTACCGGCTGCCAGGATCGCGCCGCTCGGGGCGTAGGTCAGGCCCTTCAGCGTCAGCGCGCTGCGCTGCAGATAGCTCCGCCACGGATGATCGGGGAAGTTGCCCCGGGCCAGCCAATGCTGCCAATGGTGCGCGGTCCACACCTGCCGGCTGTAGGCGTCGGCATAGTCGCGCGGCGGTGGTGCTCCACCCCAGGACAGCGCGACGAAGTGCAGATCGCCTTCCTTGAGCAGGGTGCGGGACGAAGCCTGGCCGCCCTCGAAACCGAGTCGCATGTCGGAGGTCAGATACAGCTCGAGTTCGCCGTCGGGTGCGGTGCACCGGGCCTGGTGGTAGCCCTCCTCGGTGTACTCCCAGCTGCCGCCGCTGCGGCCGTAGTCGAACGACGGTTCGCAGTCCATCACCATCTGGACCTCGCCGTTCACGCAGCGGACGGTGCGTAGCAGGATGTGTTCGGCCTCGTAGTCGGTCGGTGTCCGGCTGTAGGTCTTGGACCGGTCCTCCGAGTGATGCCATGGGCCGATCAGCAGCGCATCGCGGACGATCACCCAGCCGGTCGGGGTGCCCCAGCTGGTCTCCAGGATCATCGTGCCGGGCAGATAGCGGCGGGCGACCGGCACCGACACCTCGATCGGTGCGAACCCGTACGAACCCGCCTGCCGGCCCAGGAGGGCGCCGAAGACGCTCGGGGCATCGAACCGGGGCACGCACATCCAGTCGACCGAACCGCCCGGCGCGACCAGGGCACACACCTCGCCGTCGCTGAGGAAGCCGTAATCGGCGATCGGGACCGTCCTCGCACCGTCCAGTCCGGGCAGCGGCGCGGCATCGAACAGATTTGCGCTCATCACCGCAGCATGGCCGACTTCGCGGGTCACCGCGACCCTCCTGATGGGCACAACCTGAGAACAATCGGCTCCCCGTCAGGTCGAATGACCCGATCCGGCGCCGGTCCGGCCGACGGGGAGCGGCATCCCCTCAGCGGTCAGAACGGGAGCAGCGGGTCGACCGCGGCAGCGACGAAGATCAGGGCCAGGTAGGAGTTGGACCAGTGGAAGAGCCTCATCGGCTTCATCAGGGCATCGCTCAGCCCGGCCCGGGCGCGGCCCAGCAATCGGACCGATTCGACCAGCAGCGCGATGCCGCAGGCGCCGGCGACGATCGGATAGAGCAGTCCCGTGTCGGCGATCGGCCAGAGCGCCAGCGAGGTGGCGACGGTCAGCACGGAGTAGATCAGGATCCGCTTGGTCACGCCGACCGGCCCCATGATCACCGGCAGCATCGGCACGTCGGCCGCTGCGTAGTCCTCGCGGTAGCGCATCGCCAGCGACCAGGTGTGCGGCGGGGTCCAGAAGAAGACGACCATGAACAGCACGAACGGCGCCAACGCCAGCTCGCCGGTCACCGCGGTCCAACCGATCAGTGGCGGGAAGCAGCCGGCGATGCCACCCCAGACGATGTTCTGTGAGGTGTGCCGCTTCAAGATCATCGTGTAGATCAGCACGTAGAACGCGTTCGCGCCCAGGGCCAACAGTGCCGACAGCCAGTTGACGAAGAAGCCGAACCAGAGCAGGGACAGCGCGCCGAGCACCGCACCGAACAGGGTTGCGGTCCGCCAGCTCACCGCATGCCGCGGCAGCGGGCGCCGACGGGTCCGTCGCATCCGCTCGTCGATGTCGCGGTCCAGCACGCAGTTGAAGACGTTGGCGCTGGCCGCGGCGAAGATTCCGCCGACCAGGGTGAGCAGCACCAACACCAGATTCGGGACGCCCTGTGCGGCCAGGAACATGGCCGGCACCGTGGTGACCAGCAGCAACTCGATGATCCGCGGCTTGGTCAGCGCGACATAGGCACTGATGACATCGCGAACCCGGCTGCCGTGGTGCCGATCCGATTGATCGCGCCGCGTGCCGCCCTGGCCCGAACCGACATGTTCGGACCGGACATGGTCGGGGCCGAGATCACCGGACGAGGCATCGGTCGCCTGACGTGTTGCCGGGCTCGCGGCGTCACCGGCCGAACCGGTCACGTCAATGCTTGTCACTGTGAGCGTTCCCCTGCCATCACCGAGCGCGATTGTTCCTTCCGACACTAACTCCTACGCCGTGTCGTAGCAAAGCTGCGCGGATGCAAGTCTAGGGCATGCCCTGGACCGTTCAGCGCGTCGTATCGCCTCCGGCACCCGCAACTCACGCATCCGTACCCGGCAGCGATAGGCTCGGCAGGAGTTTGGGTAAGCCCAAAGCGCACCCCTATGTACAAGAGATACGCCTCGCCCGGCCTGGGAGAAGCAAGCGGAAGGAACCTGAGTTCGCTGTGACTGACACAATTACTGCCAAGGACCCCAGCCAGCTGCCGGAAGGTTGGACCGACCTCGACACCAAGGCCGTCGACACCGTTCGCGCACTGGCCGCCGACGCGGTCCAGGGGCCGCAGGCCGGGCATCCCGGGACGGCGATCAGCCTGGCGCCGGCGGCGTACCTGCTCTTCCAGAAGGTGATGCGGCACGATCCGTCGGACACCAACTGGGTCGGTCGCGACCGATTCGTGCTGAGCGCCGGGCACTCCTGCCTGACCCTGTACATCCAGTTCTACCTGGGTGGCTTCGGTCTGGAGCTGGACGACCTGAAGTCGCTGCGGACCTGGGACTCCAAGACCCCCGGCCACCCCGAGTACGGTCACACCGCAGGCGTCGAGGTCACCACCGGACCGCTCGGTCAGGGCGTCGGCAACGCTGTCGGGATGGCGATGGCCGCCCGCCGGCAGCGTGGCCTGCTGGACCCGGACGCGGCCCCCGGGACCAGCCCGTTCGACTACCAGATCTACTCGATCGCCTCAGACGGCGACATCGAGGAGGGCATCTCCTCCGAGGCGTCCTCGCTGGCCGGCACCCAGCGGCTGGGCAACCTGACGCTGATCTACGACAACAACAAGATCTCCATCGAGGACGACACCAACATCGCCCTCAGCGAGGACACCGCGAAGCGCTACGAGGCGTACGGCTGGCACGTCCAGACCGTCGACTGGACCAACGACGGCAAGAGCTACGGCGAGAACATCAAGGCCCTGAACGACGCCCTGGCGGCCGCCCGCGAGGTCACCGACCGGCCTAGCTTCATCGATCTTCGGACGATCATCGCGTGGCCGTCCCCCGGCAAGCAGGGCACCGGCGCCGCGCACGGTTCGTCGCTGGGCGACGACGAGGTCAAGGCGCTGAAGGAGGTCATCGGGTTCGACGCGAGCAAGACCTTCGACGTCGACCCGGCCGTCCTGGAGCACACCCGGGGCCTGGTCCAGCGCGGTAAGGATGCGCACGCCGAGTGGCAGAAGTCGTTCGACGCCTGGGCCTCGAAGAATGCCGACGGCAAGGCGATGTTCGAGCGGCTGACCAAGCGGGAGCTCACCCCCGGCTGGGAGAAGGCGCTGCCGACCTTCGACGCCGACGAGAAGGGTGTCGCGTCCCGGGCCGCGTCGGGCAAGGTGCTGACCGCGCTCGCGCCGGTGCTGCCGGAGCTGTGGGGCGGCTCGGCCGACCTGGCCGGTTCGAACAACACCACCCCGGACGGCCAGCCCAGCTTCCTGCCCGAGGACCGGCAGTCCAAGAAGTTCTCCGGCTCGCCGTACGGTCGGGTGCTGCACTTCGGCATCCGCGAGCACGCGATGGGCGCGATCATGAACGGGATCGCGGTGTCCACCGGGCTCCGGGTCTACGGCGGCACCTTCCTCACCTTCTCCGACTACATGCGGCCGAGCGTCCGGCTGGCGTCGCTGATGAAGCTGCCGGTCACCTACGTCTGGACCCACGATTCGATCGGGCTCGGCGAGGACGGCCCGACCCACCAGCCCGTCGAGCACCTGACCGCGCTGCGCGCCATTCCCGGCCTGGACGTGGTCCGCCCGGCCGACGCCAACGAGACCGCCTGGGCCTGGAAGACGATCTTGGAGCACTCCGACCGTCCGGCCGGTCTGATCCTGTCCCGGCAGGCACTGCCCACCTTCCCGCGGGACACCGACGGTTTCGCCGCTGCGGATGGAACAGCCAAGGGCGGGTATGTGTTGAAGGACAGTGAAGGTGATCCGGAGGTGATCCTGATCGGTACCGGTTCGGAGGTGCAGTTGGCGGTGAAGGCGGCCGAGCAGCTCGCCGCGGACGGGGTCAAGGCACGGGTCGTGTCGATGCCGTGTGTGGAGTGGTTCTTCGAACAGGACGAGGCGTACCGCGAGTCGGTGCTGCCGGCCGGCGTGAAGGCCCGGGTGTCGGTCGAAGCCGGCATCGCGCTGGGTTGGCGTGGGCTGATCGGCGACGCCGGTCGGGCCGTCAGCCTGGAGCATTTCGGTGCCTCGGCCGCGGCGGGTGTGCTGTTCGAGGAGTTCGGTTTCACACCGGCGAAGGTGGTCGAGGCGGCCAACGAGAGCATCGCGGCAGCCAAGTCCGGTGGCAACCCGACACACCCGCTGACCAGCGGACCGTCCGGCCCCGCCGACACCTTGGACGAGCCGGGCGCCACGATTTCCTAGCAAGGGGGGCGACCCCCTTGGACCCCCGAGCGTCTCACCTCGGGTGCCGATGGAGATCCACAACGATCCACGATTTCCCAATGAGATAAGGGATGAAGGCAGATGAGTGAAGCGCTGAAGACACTGGCCGACGCCGGTGTGTCCATCTGGCTCGACGACCTGTCGCGAGAGCGGCTCGACTCGGGCAACCTGGCGAAGTTGATCAAGGACAAGCACGTTGTCGGAGTGACCACCAACCCGACGATCTTCGCGTCCGCGTTGTCCAAGGGCGAGGCCTACGATCAGCAGGTCAAGCAGTTGGCAGCCGACGGCAAGACCACCGCCGAGGCGATCCGGGAGATCACCACCACCGACGTCCGTAATGCCTGCGACCTGTTCACCGACACGTACCAGGCCACGAACGGCGTCGACGGCCGGGTCTCGATCGAGGTCGAGCCCGGACTGGCGATGGACACCGACGGAACCATCAACCAGGCCAAGGAATTGTGGTCGACGGTTGATCGGCCGAACGTGTTGATCAAGATCCCGGCCACCAAGCCGGGACTGCCGGCGATCACCGCGGCGACCGCCGAAGGGATCAGCGTCAACGTCACGTTGATCTTCGGTCTGGAGCGCTACCAGGGTGTGATCGACGCCTACTTCGAGGGGCTGGAACAGGCCGCAGCCAACGGCATCGACCTGTCCACGATCCGTTCGGTGGCGTCGTTCTTCGTCTCCCGCGTCGATGTCGAGTACGACAAGCGGCTGGACAAGATCGGCACCGACGAGGCCAAGGCGCTGAAGGACAAGGCCGCGATCGCCAACGCCCGGTTGGCCTACGCGCTGTACCAGAAGGCGTTCTCCTCCGATCGCTGGAAGGCGTTGGAGGCCAAGGGCGCCAACGTGCAGCGTCCGCTGTGGGCGTCCACCGGGGTCAAGGATCCCGAGCTCCCCGACACCCTGTACGTGGCCGAGTTGGTCGTCGCCGACACCGTCAACACGATGCCGGAGAAGACCCTGGAAGCGGTCGCCGATCACGGCGAGATCGACGGCGACAAGGTCACCGGCACCGCCGATCAGGCGCAGCAGGTGCTTGACGCGCTGACCGCGCTCGACATCTCCTACGACGATGTCATCCAGGTCCTGGAGGACGAGGGCGTCAAGAAGTTCGACGTCTCCTGGGGCGAACTGGAGCAGACCGTGGAAGCCGCCCTGAAGGCGGCCCAGTCGGCCTGATCACCACCCGGCACAGCCTGACCGCGCGACCGCACCGAGCCCGGCTCGGTGCGGTCGTTGCGTTCCACGAGCAACTCGGCGGACCGGTCCGAACCCGACAGATCGACGGTACGCCGCCGGCACCACACCCGAAAACCGGCCGAGTGTCCAGAAATCGCCGCCCACCCCTGACACCACACGCGAAGACCGGCCGAGTGTCGGGGATTCGTGGCTCAGCCGACGCGGGATCGGCCGAAAACCGCGCACCAGTGCGGAATTCCACTCCTCGGACGGGCGTTGCCCCCAGTTGGATGAGTCGTACCGGGCTCACTAATGTTCTGTTGAAACGGATCACCCCCTGTTGATCTTGCTGCCCGAAGAGGTTCTGAGTTGAGTCAGACGACACGTACCAATCCGCTGCGCGACCCGCTGGACCGGCGGCTACCGCACATCGCGGGCCCGTGCGCCCTGGTGATGTTCGGTGTCACCGGCGACCTGGCGTCGAAGAAGTTGATGCCGGCGATCTACGACCTGGCCAACCGTGGCCTGTTGCCTCCCGGGTTCGCGCTGATCGGATTCGGCCGACGGGACTGGACCGACGACAACTTCGCCGACAACGTGATGTTGCCGGCGGTCAAGGCGTCGGCACGGACCCCGTTCCGCGACGAGGTCTGGCAGCAGGTCCGGGACGGGATCCGGTTCGTCAGCGGCGAATTCGATACCGACGGGTTCGCCCGGCTGGCCGACGTGCTGCGTGAGGTCGACGAGTCCCGCGGCACCGGCGGCAATCACGCGTTCTACCTGTCGATCCCGCCGGGTCTGTTCCCGACCGTGATCGGCCTGCTGCGCAGTCACGGGATGGCCGCTCAGGACCACGGGCAGTGGAGCCGGGTGGTGATCGAGAAGCCGTTCGGCCACGACCTGAAGTCGGCGCAGGAGCTGAACGAGGTGGTCTCCACCGCCTACCCGTCCAGCTCGGTGTTCCGGATCGACCACTACCTGGGCAAGGAGACCGTCCAGAATCTGCTGGCGCTGCGGTTCGCCAACCAGCTCTTCGAGCCGGTCTGGAACAACAACTACGTCGACCAGGTCCAGATCACGATGGCCGAGGACATCGGGATCGGCGGCCGGGCCGGCTACTACGACGGCATCGGTGCGGCCCGGGACGTGATCCAGAACCACCTGCTGCAGCTGCTGGCGCTGACCGCGATGGAGGAGCCGACCTCGTTCGAGGCTCGGCAGTTGCGGGCCGAGAAGGCCAAGGTGCTGGCCGCCACCCGACCGCCGGAGCGACTCGACCTGCACACCGCCCGCGGCCGCTACACCGCGGCCTGGGCCGGCGGGGAGAAGGTCGGCGGCTACCTGGACGAGCCACGGATCCCGGCCGACTCGACCACCGAGACGTACGCCGCGATCCGGGTCGACATCGACAACCGTCGCTGGGCCGGGGTGCCGTTCTATCTGCGGGCCGGCAAGCGGATGCCGCGACGGGTGACCGAGATCGCGCTCGGTTTCAAGCAGGCCCCGCATCTGCCGTTCGCCGAGACCGACACCGCCGAGCTCGGCTACAACGCGCTGGTGCTGCGGATCCAGCCGGACGAGGGTGTGACGCTGCGGTTCGGGGCCAAGGTGCCCGGCACCCAGATGGAGATCCGCGAGGTCAACATGGACTTCGCCTACGGCGGCTCCTTCACCGAGTCGTCCCCGGAGGCGTACGAGCGGCTGATGCTGGACGTGCTGCTCGGTGACCCGCCGCTGTTCCCGCAGCACGAGGAGGTCGAACTGTCCTGGAAGATCCTCGATCCGATCCTGAACTATTGGGAGTCTCTGGGCACGCCGCCCGACGACTACGAGGCCGGCACCTGGGGTCCGGCCAGCGCCGACGAGATGCTTGCCCGCGACGGCTTCGCCTGGCGCAGGCCGTAGTCGAAGAGCAAGGGGGACGACCCCCTTGGACCCCCGAATCGGTCACCTGGCCGCTAGCCGTCAGTACTTCTGAACTAGGACGTTTTCATGGTCATCACTCTCAGTGACACCACTTCGGCGAAGATCTCGTCGGCTCTGCTGAGCGCCCGGCGCAGTGCCGGCAGTCCCGCCTCGGGGATGGTGCTCACCTTGATCATCGTCTCCACCGAGGACGAATACCCGGCCGCACTGGATGCGGCGATGGCCGCCGGCCGGGAGCATCCGTGCCGGATCCTGCTGGTGGTCACCGGCAACGGGCGGCACACGGCATCGCTGGACGCCGAGGTGCGGATCGGTGAAGGCACCTCCGGCGAGGTGGTCGTGGTCCGGATGCGTGGACCGCTGGCCGATCACCCCGCCTCGGTGATCCGGCCGCTGCTGCTGCCGGACTCCCCCGTCGTCGCCTGGTGGCCCGGCTCGGTGCCGACCAACAAGAGCGCCGCTGCGCTGGCCGATCTGTCCAACCGACGGATCACTGACGCGGCGGCAAGCCCTCAGCCGCGTCGCGAGCTCCGCCGACATGCCGAACGGCTGACCGCCGGTGACACCGATCTTGCCTGGACCCGACTGACCTCCTGGCGGACTCTGCTGGCCGCAGCGCTGGACCAGTTCCCGTCCAAGGTGACCGCGATCAACGTCGAGTCCGAGCGTGGCAGCCCCTCGGCCGACCTGCTGACCGGCTGGTTGGAGGCCCGGCTCAAGCAGCCCGTCAGGCTGACCACCAGTGCCGGTCCCGGGATCACCGCGGTCCGGATGACCACCGCCGCCGGCGACATCGCGATCACCCGCGCCGACGGCCTGGTCGCCTCCTATTCGGTACCGGGTCAGCCGGATCGGATGGTGGCGTTGAAGCGTCGACCGACGTCAGAACTGATCGCCGAGGAACTGCGTCGGATGGACCACGACGTGGTCTACGAGCAGGCCTTGCGCACCTTCGCCAAGCGGTCGACGGCGAGGAAGACCTCGGCGACGCGAAAGACTTCTGAGCCGGTCGGCGGAGCGAAACCCACGGCGGTGAAGAGGACCGCAACCAAGAAGGTCGCGGCCACGAAGAGCACGGCGAAGAAGAACGCGACCAAGAAGGCCACAGCCAAGAAGGGTGCCGGCTCCCGTACCCGTCCGTCGACAAGCTCGGGACCCGCCAAGAAGTCGGCGCGGAAGGCGGCCCGATGAGCACCGAGTTCGCGGTGCTGGCCGACGGCGACGCGGTCGCCGAGGCCATCGCCGAGCGGCTGATCACGGCGCTGACCGCGGTGCAGCGGGACCATCCGGAACGCAACGCGCAGTTGGCGCTGACCGGTGGCCGGATCGCGACCCGCGCCTACCAGCGGTTGGCTGTCGACGGGCCCGGCTCCGCCGTCGACTGGTCTCGGGTGGAACTGTGGTGGGGTGACGAACGCTTCGTCGCCGCCGATTCCGAGGACCGCAACGACCGCGGCGCGCTGGAGTCGCTGATCCCGGCGTTGCCGCTGGTCGAGGCCAACATCCACCGGATGCCGGCCGACGACGGTTCGGTCGACCTGGACGCGGCGGCCGCCGCCTACGCCGACGAGCTCGGCGACATCAGCTTCGACATCTGCCTGCTCGGCATGGGTCCGGACGGCCACGTCGCCTCGGTCTTCCCCGACCATCCGTCGTTCCAGGGCTCGCTGGCCGCGTCGACCGACGTGATCGCGGTCCGCGACTCCCCCAAGCCCCCGCCGCTGCGGATCAGCCTCACCCACCCGGCGATCAACCGGTCGGCAGCGGTCTGGTTCACCGTCTCCGGCGCGGACAAGGCCGACGCCGTGGGCTGGGCAACATCCGGATCGAAGAACGTCCCCGCCGGTCACGCCCAGGGCACCGAGGAGACCCTCTGGCTGCTCGACCAGGAGGCGGCCGCCCGGTTGCCGGGCTGACCGGTCCCGGGCTGTCCGAGCCGCCCCGGACATTGCGTGCGCACCGTTTGACCCGTCGGTGCCCGCTCGGCTCCGGTCCGACCCGTGGTGGCGCCACGAATGCCACGGTGTCGACGATGCGCACCGGTCTCGCCGAATTGGCCAACCGCCGAGTGGTGGTGGTTAGCTGAACCCGCGTGCCGCTCGCAGTCCGCGGCGCCTGGGTGGCCACCGTCGGCCGCTCGTCCTGCCCGACCGACGAGGGGTCAGTGTGAGCGAACACCGAGCAACCGTTGGAACGACCGGGCCATCGAGCGACCCGCTCGCGCAGGGTCAGAGCGCCGTTCGGCAGGTGCTGAACCGGACCGTCTTCTTCGGCTCCGCCGGTGTCATCCTCGCCGTCGCTGCGCTCGCCATCATCTTTCCGGCCGGGACCGAGGCTGCGATCGGCGTCGTGGTCGGCTGGATCTCCGGCGTCTTCGGCTGGTACTACATCGTCACCGCCGCCGTGATCTTGATCTTCGTGATCGCGGTCGGGGTCTCCCGCTCCGGACGGATCAAGCTCGGACCGGAACAGTCCCGGCCGGAGTTCCGGCTCTTCACCTGGGCGGCGATGCTGTTCGCCGCCGGCATCGGCACCGACCTGATGTTCTACTCGGTGTCGGAGCCGGCCTACCAGTTCTTCAAACCGCCGTCCGGTAGCGGCGGGGAGACGCTGGACGCGGCTCGACAGGCGGTGGTCTGGACCCTGTTCCATTACGGCATCATCGGCTGGGCGATGTATGCACTGATGGGCATGGCGCTGGCCTACTTCACCTACCGTCGCAACCTGCCGCTGAGCATCCGTTCGGTGCTGCATCCGCTGTTCGGCGACCGGGTCTGGGGTCGGCTCGGTGACCTGGTCGACATCGCCGCGGTGATCGGTACGATCTTCGGGCTGGCCACCTCGCTCGGCATCGGGGTCGCGATGCTGAACCGCGGACTGTTCGTGCTGCTCAAGATCCCGGAGGGGATACCGGCTCAGCTCGGTCTGCTGCTGTTGGCGGTGCTGATGGCCACCCTGTCGGTCGTCTCCGGTGTCGCCCGCGGCGTCCGACGACTGTCTGAACTCAATGTCGCCCTGTCGCTGGCGCTGATGCTGTTCATCCTGATCACCGGCAAGACCACCTTCCTGCTGAACGGTCTGGTGATGAACGTCGGTGACTACGTCTCCGGATTCGTCGGCATGACCCTGGACACGTACGCCTTCGAGAACCCGCAGGAATGGATGAACACCTGGACGTTGTTCTTCTGGGCCTGGTGGATCGCCTGGGCACCGTTCGTCGGCCTGTTCCTGGCCCGGATCTCCCGGGGCCGGACGATCCGCCAGTTCGTCGCGGGCACCCTCAGCATCCCGTTCATCTTCGTCCTGCTGTGGGTATCGGTGTTCGGCAACAGCACCATGGATCGCGTGTTGCGCGGCGGGCCGGCCGGCAAGCAGTTCGGTCAACAGGCCATGGACGCACCCGAACGCGGCATCTACGATCTGCTGCAGCAGTTCCCGCTGGCGCCGGTCACGATCACCCTGGCGATCATCACCGGTCTGCTGTTCTACGTCACCTCCGCCGACTCCGGTGCGCTGGTGTTGTCCAACTTCACCTCCCGGCTGCACGCCGCCGGCGAGGACGGGCCCAACTGGTTGCGGATCTTCTGGGCCTGCGCCACCGGTCTGCTGACCCTCGGGATGCTGCTGGCCGGCGGTCTGACCACGCTGCAGAGCGCGACGATGATCATGGGACTGCCGTTCTCGTTCGTGATGTACCTGGTGATGTTCGGGCTGTATCGGGCGCTGCAGTACGAGGGTCGCAAGATCGATTCGCTGCGGGTGGCGCTGCCCGGCAGCCTCTCCGGTCGGACCACGCCGGTCGACGGCGCGCAGCCCAGTTGGCGGCAGCGGTTGGCCCGGGTGATGAGCTATCCGACGAAGAAGCAGGCGCTGCGGTACCTGGAGTCGGTGGGTCGGCCGGCGATCGGTGAGGTCGGGGCCGAGTTGACCGAGCGGGGCGCCGCCGCAACCTGGTCCGAACAGCAGATCGACGAGATCGGGCTGCCCCATGTCGATCTTGTGGTCAGCTGGGATGATCATCCGGACTTCAGCTACCGGCTGTGGCCGGAGGAGCACCGGACGCCGTCCTTCGCCAGTCGCCTGCCCCAGCACGACGACAGCTACTACCGGATCGAGGTCTGCCTGGACGAAGGGACCCAGGGCTACGACATCACCGGCTACAGCAAGGAACAGTTGATCAACGACATCCTCGACCAGTACGAACGCCACCTGCAGTTGTTGCATCTGGACAGCCGTCCGCTGACCGATGGCGATCCGGTGGCCACCGGCTGAAGACCAGCCCTGATGATCATGAACGAGACAGCCCCAGCGAGGAGATCATGACCGGACCAGCCACGCTCTTCATCGACGGCCAGTGGGTGCCCGCTGCCGACGGCGGAACACGGGACATCCACTGCCCCGCCGACGGTACGTTGGTGGCCACCGTCTCCGAGGCGACCGCCGACGACACCGTCCGGGCGATCGGCGCCGCACGCCGAGCCTTCGACGCCGGCGAGTGGTCGTCCCGACCGGCTGCCGAACGCGGCGATCTGTTGATCGCCGTCGCCGATCAGCTCACCGAACGGGCCGACGCCTTCGCCCGTGCCGAATCCCTGGACACCGGCAAACGGTTCGTGGAGAGCCAGATCGACATGGCCGACATCGCTGCCTGCTTCCGTTACTTCGGCAAGCTCGCGGCCCAGGACGCCGGCCGGCTGGTGGACGCGGGCAGCCCGGACGTGCTGAGTCGGATCCGCTATGAACCGGTCGGGGTCTGCGGCCTGATCTCGCCGTGGAACTATCCATTGTTGCAGGCTGCCTGGAAGATCGCGCCGGCACTGGCCGCCGGGAACACCTTCGTCCTGAAGCCCAGTGAGCTGACCCCGCACACGGCGATCATGATCATCGAGCTGTTGACCGAGGTCGGCGTGCCTGCCGGGGTGGCCAACCTCGTCCTGGGCGCCGGCCCGGTGGCCGGTGCACCGCTGTCCGAGCACGAGGATGTTGATCTTGTCTCGTTCACCGGGGGCTTGGCCACCGGCAAGATCATCGCAGCGTCGGCGGCAGCAACGGTGAAGAAGGTCGCCCTGGAGCTCGGCGGCAAGAATCCGAATGTGATCTTCGCCGACGCCGACTTCGACGCGGCGGTCGACAACGCACTGAACGCCGCCTTCGTACACTCCGGTCAGGTCTGCTCTGCCGGCGCTCGGCTGGTGGTGGAGGAATCCATCCATGATCGTTTCGTCGACGAGCTGGTCCGTCGCGCGGAGCAGATCCGGCTCGGTGGGCCGTTCGACGAGGCCGCCGAGACCGGACCGCTGATCTCGACGGCGCACCGCGACAAGGTGACCGGTTACGTCGAGCAGGCGGTCGCCGACGGTGCGGTGTTGCGCTGCGGCGGCCGCTGGGGCGAAGGAGACCTGGCGGTCGGCAGCTACTACCTGCCGACCGTGCTGGACGGTGTCCGTCGCGGCTCGGCGGCGGTCACCGACGAGGCGTTCGGGCCGGTCGTCACGGTGGAGACCTTCGGCAGCGAGGACGAGGCGGTCGAGATCGCCAACGACACCCGCTACGGTCTGGCCGGTGCGGTCTGGAGCAGTGACGCGGGCCGCTGCCAGCGGGTCGCGCAACGGTTGCGGCACGGCACCATCTGGATCAACGATTTCCATCCCTACCTGCCGCAGGCCGAGTGGGGCGGCTTCGGCCAGTCCGGTATCGGCCGCGAACTCGGCCCCACCGGTCTGGACGAGTACCGCGAGGCCAAGCACATCTACCACAACCTCCGCCCCGAGGTGACCGGCTGGTTCCCCAACACCCCACCCCCAACCCGCTGACCCGTCAATTGCTCCCCGACATGCCGGGCGTGTCGGGGAGAAACTGACGGGTCGGCGTCTGAGAAAGGAAACATGACCGAGATCAGATACGACTACATCGTGGTCGGTGGCGGGTCGGCCGGCGCGGCCGTGGCCGCTCGGCTGAGCGAGAACAGCGACGTCACGGTGGCGCTCCTGGAAGCCGGTCCGTCCGACGTCGGCGACGAGGCGATCCTGCAGCTGGACCGCTGGATGGCGCTCCTCGAATCCGGCTACGACTGGGACTATCCGATCGAACCGCAGGAGCGCGGCAACTCCTTCATGCGGCATGCACGGGCTCGGGTGCTGGGCGGCTGTTCGTCACACAACTCGTGCATCGCGTTCTGGGCTCCGGCCGAGGATCTTGATCAGTGGGCTGCGATGGGAGCGACCGGCTGGGAGGCCGAGAAATCCCTTCCCTACTTCACCAAACTCGAGAACAACGATCAGAACGGTGCTCACCACGGCCATCACGGTCCGGTCCGGATCCGGCAGGTGCCGCCGACCGATCCGTGCGGTGTCGCACTGCTCGACGCCTGTCAGCAGGCCGGTATCCCGCGGGTGCAGTTCAACGACGGGACCACCATCACCCGTGGTGCCAACTTCTTCCAGATCAACGGTCGAGAAGACGGTGTCCGGGCCTCGTCCTCGGTCAGCTATCTGCACCCGATCCTGGACCGGCCCAATCTGACGGTGCTCACCGATCATCGGGTCAAGAAGATCAACTTCGACGACTCCCGCCGGTGCACCGGCGTCGACGTACTGGAACCGGACCTGATCCACACCCGCAGCTACGGCGCAGACCGTGAGGTGGTGCTGTCCGCCGGAGCGATCGATTCGCCCAAGCTGCTGATGCTGTCCGGGATCGGGCCCGCCGATCACCTTGCCGAGCACGGAATCGGACTGCTGGTCGACTCACCCGGTGTCGGCGCTCAACTCCAAGATCATCCCGAGGGGGTGATCCAGTGGGAGGCCAAGCAGCCGATGATCAATACCTCGACGCAATGGTGGGAGATCGGAATCTTCACCACCACCGAGGAGGGGCTCGACCGACCGGATCTGATGTACCACTACGGATCGGTGCCGTTCGACATGCACACCGCGCGGCAGGGCTATCCGACCACCGAGAACGGATTCTGTCTGACGCCGAACGTCACCCATGCCCGGTCCCGGGGCACGGTCCGACTGCGGTCCCGCGACTTTCGCGACAAGCCGATGGTCGACCCGCGGTACTTCACCGACGACCATGATCTGCGGGTGATGACCCACGGGATCAGACTGGCCCGCGAGATCGTCGGCAGGCCCGCAATGGCCGAGTGGGCGGGGGTCGAGCTTTACCCCGGGCCCGACGTCAACACCGACGACGAGATCGCCGACTACATCCGCCGGACCCACAACACCGTCTACCACCCGGCGGGCACCGTACGGATGGGGTCCGTCGACGACGCTCAGTCACCGCTGGACCCGCAGCTCCGCGTGAAGGGTGTCAGCGGGCTGCGGGTCGCGGACGCTTCGGTGATGCCGGAGTTGACCACGGTCAACCCCAACATCACCACGATGATGATCGGCGAACGCTGCGCCGACTTCATCGGTCAGCGTTGATTCACTGCCGCTGCGGCGGTCCGTCCGGCCCTGGTTCCTCGGTCGGGAAGTCGGTGCCCGGTTCTCTCGGCGGCAGATCGGTGCCCGGCTCCGTCGGCGGGAAGTCGGTGCCCGGCTCCGTCGGCGGGAAGTCGGTGCCCGGCTCCCGAACCGGGAAGTCGGTGCCAGGATCGCGCGGCGGCACTGGATCCGTGCCCTGATCGCCGTACGGCGATGACGGCGGGATCGGTCGGCCGTAGGGATCCAGCCGCTGGCCCTGCGGCTCGGCGCCCGGTGACTGGTACCGGTCGCCTGGCTCGGACTGGTAGCCCTGCCCGCCCGGTTGATCGCCGCCCGGTTGATCGCCGGCCGGCTGGCCGGCTTGGGAGGGCTGATCGGCGGGAGCAGGCTGCTCGGCGTACGGCGAGGACGATGCGATCGGCCGTCCGTAGGGATCGAGCCGCTGCCCAGTCTGTTCACTCGACTGTTCACCCGGCTGGCCGGCGGGTTCGCCGGTCGAAGCGGACGGTTGGCTGGGCTGTTCGTACTGTCCGTACTGTCCGCCTTCGCCGACCTGCTCGCCCTGGCCGTACTGCCCCTGTCCGACCTGATCGCCCTGGCCGGAGGAAACCTCCTGGCCGTACGAATCGCCCTGGCTGTACTGACCGGCGGTCGCATCGTTGCCGGGTTGGTCATACGGCCCTGCTTCGTGCTGGCCTGACTGTTCGTCCTGACCTGGCTGCCCGTACTGGTCCGGTTGCCCGTCCTGACCCGGCTGCCCGTACTGCGCGGACGCCCCGGCGTCGTTGGGGTCTCCGTACGGGACAGCCGGCTCGGCCGGAGCTACTCCGGGCTGGTCGGGCGAGCCGAACTCACCGCCGGAGGTCTGGTCGCCACCGGGCTGTCCGTACGGATCCCCAGCCTGACCGTATTCACCGGCAGCCCCCTGATCGGCAGGCCGACCATACTGCTCGGCCGGTCCGCCGGTGGCGCCGTCCTGGGGCGCCACCGGGTCGATGGTCTGGCCGTGCTGCTCCGGCT
Source organism: Microlunatus soli (assembly GCF_900105385.1). NCBI lineage: Bacteria > Bacillati > Actinomycetota > Actinomycetes > Propionibacteriales > Propionibacteriaceae > Microlunatus > Microlunatus soli. The sequence continues at coordinate 823,679 of NZ_LT629772.1, forward strand.
GGCCGTACTGAGCGGAATCGCCCTGCTGACCGTACTGATCTGGCTGGCCGTACTGATCTGACTGGCCAGGCTCATCCGCCTGGCCGAATTGACCTGACTGACCGTATTGATCTGACTGGCCATAGTGATCTGAGGTGCCGGACTGATCGGCCTGGTCAAATTGGTCGCCCTGCTCAAACTGACCGGCCTGGCCGTATTGACCGGCCTGGCCGTATTGATCGGCCTGGCCGTATTGATCGGCCTGGCCGTATTGATCGGACGGGGCCTCCGCACCGGTCGACAGATCCTGCCCGGAGTCAGCCCCTTGCTGATCCTGCGGCTCGCCGTGCTGAGTGCCCGGCTCCGTCACCTGCCCGTACGACGCATTGTCGTCAGCCTGCCCCGGCTGCTCGCCGGCCCGACCGTATTCCTCCGTGGGCTGCTCGCCCGGCCGATCGGCCGGCTCGGCAGCCGCGGTCCCGGGCTCGGCAGCCGCGGTCCCGGGCTCGGCGGCCGAACCTTCCGCGGCGCCGGCCGTGTCGGCACGGTCTCCCTGTCCGACGGACTCCGACTGCCGCTCCGGGGAGCCAGCTTGCCCTTGATCGGATTCGTCGTCCCCTCCGGAGCCGGCTGCCACGGCGCCGGCGGCACCAACCGCGCCGACGGCTCCGGCTGCGCCGACTGCGCCGGCACCGGGCCCGTGGTCGTCCTCCGCCGCATCACCCGCAGCACGCGAGCCGTCCTCCGCGGTGGCGTCACCGGCACTGGTCGTCCGGCCCTGCCCGGTCTCATCCGCGCGGGCCGGGGCACCGGTCCCGGCGCCTTCACCGAGATCAGTGGATTCACGCGCACCGACCGGCTCACCGGCACCGGCAGAATCACCCGCACCCGCGGGTTCACCCACACCGGCGGAGTCAGGTGCACCCGCGCTGTCGCCTCCATCGGCGCTCGTACCCGCATCAGCAGCTGTCCCCGCACCGGCAGCCGTACCTGCACCAGCAGCCGCGCCATCGCTCGACGCTGCCGACTCGGCCGCGGTCGGTTCATCGGTCGGATTGGGCCGATCGGGGTCCACCCGGTCGGCTTCCCGACGGGTCTCCTCCAGTTCCTTTTCCTGCTGGGCGCGATCCGACTCCTTGGCAGCGGCATCCGCCTCGACCTTCTCGGCCTCGGCGTTCTTCTGCTGAGCCACGGCTGCCTGCTGTTCGGCAGCTGCACTGTGCTGATCGGCTTCGGCCCGCGCACCCTGGGCCTCGGCCCTGGTCGCTCGCGCGTCGGCGTCGCTCTTCTGCAGCTGCGCCTTCTGCTGTTCGGTCTTGTCGCGTAGCTCCGCGGCCTTCCGACGGTTCGCTGCGCGCCGACCGCGGGTCACTCCCGCGATGATCGCAATGATCAGCAGGACGACGACCACGATGACGATGATCCAAATGATGGTTGATGTACTCATGGCAACTCCAGTCCTCGGAATTGCCCTCATCATGCCCCGCGCTGCGGTCTATCAAACGCATTTTGCTTCCGTTCGGAGCAGCCGATGTCGATTCCTGACAAAGTCCATGGATCAGCTTTCGAACGGATGACCGGTTCCCCCGGCATCCGGGTCGGACATCGTCAGCGGCACGTCCCGGAAGCGCCGGGACCAATCCTCGAGTCGGGCGGCGAAGCTCGCAGGCGCGCAGGAGACGATCGGAGCGTCGGCGACACCGAGCGCAAAGATCGCCCACTCCAGCGATTCGGCCCCCATGTCCACTCGACAGCGATCGGCGTCCAGTGCCGTCACCTCGGCCCACCGACCGATCCGGTCCCGGATCAGTTCGGCGGGCGCCCGCAGCTCGGCACTCACCCTGGCCTGCCCGGCGTTGCGCTCCAACCCTGCCCGGACATACGCCGCGGCGTCACCGCCCGGCACCTCCCGGGGAAGGAACCGCCGGCCGGTACGACGGGCGGCGGCCATCCGATCGAGCCGGAAGCTTCGCCAGTCACCACGATCCAGGTCGTACCCGACCAGATACCAACGCCGACCGACCGTCACCAGACGGACCGGTTCGACCCGTCGGTTGGTCGCCGCCCCATCCCGGGCGACATACTCGAAACGGATGCTTTCGTCGTCCCGGCTGGCCTGCGCCAGCAGCACCAGGAGCTCGGGGTCGGCCGACTCCTGCTCGCCCCACTGGGTCGCGACCGTCGTCGAACCGATCGCCTCGACCCTCCGCCGCAGCTGCCGAGGCATCACCTGCACCACCTTGGTCAAGGCCCTGACCGATGCCTCGGCGATGCCGGTCAGCGATCCGTTCGCCGCTGACTGCAGGCCGACCGCGAGCGCGACCGCTTCCTCATCATCCAGCACCAACGGCGGCAACGAGGCGCCGGGAGCCAGTTGATAGCCACCGCCGATCCCGCGATCTGCCTGGACGGGATAGCCGAGCTCACGCAGCCGATCGACGTCACGACGGAGCGTCCGCACCGAGACGTCCAGTCGGTCTGCCAGTTCCTCGCCGGACCAGAAACGATGGGTCTGGAGCAGTGACAGCAGGCGCAGGGTCCGCGAACTGGTGTTGGCCATGGCCACATTCTGCTCGCTATTGAGGACAAAAACTGTCAGCAATTGGCCATAGGCTCGTTCTCAAGCCGATCGGAAGTCGTCCGGCGGTTCACTGAGGAGAGGCCCGACCATGACTGCAACCACCCCCGCCAGCACCACCACCACGGCATCGACCGGTGAGCGTGAGGATCTGCTCGCCGCCCTGGCTCAGGCCCGCTACTTCCTGCGGTACACCGCTCGCGAGCTGACCGACGAGCAGGCGGCGGCTCGGCCGACCGTCAGCGCACTCTGCATCGGCGGGCTGATCAAGCACGTCACCGACAGCGAACGGAACTGGGCGCGGTTCCTGGTCGAGGGCCCGTCGGCGATGGCGTCGGACGACGGCAGGGACTTCGCCGACTGGACCGAGGAAGACTTTGCCGAGCGGGAGAAGGGTTTCCAACTGTTGCCGGGAGAGACCCTGGCGGGTGTCCTGGAGGCGTACGCAATGGTGGCTCAGGAGACCGACGAGATCATCCGGTCGCTGCCGTCACTGGACACCATGACGCCGCTGCCGGAAGCGCCCTGGTTCACCGAGAAGGCCTGGTCGGCGCGGCGGGCGGTGCTGACCATCATCGCCGAGACGACGCAGCACTCGGGGCACGCCGACATCATCCGGGAGACGTTGGACGGGGCCAAGTCGATGGGCTGAGCGGTCAGTCGACCGACTCAGAAGGCCTCGGCTTCAGTAGATGACTTCACCGCGGGCGCGGCGATCGCGCAGTGACGCCAGCGCCTCGGTGAGGATCTCGGCGGCCTCGGAGTCGCTGCGGCGCTCCTTCACGTAGGCCAGGTGGGTCTTGTAGGGCTCGTTCTTCGGTGGCGGCGGCGGGTTGGACGAGTCCAGGTTGGCCGGCAGTCCGCAGCGCGGGCAGTCCCAGGTGTCCGGAGCCTGCGCGTCGGCGGCAAAAGCGGGCCGGGTCTCGTGCCCGTTGCTGCAGAAATAGGAGACATAGAGCCGCGGTGCGGCATCGCCGCGCTCGGCCTCGCCCATCGGACCAGCGCCGACACGACTCCCTCGGATGGCGCTTCCCCCACCAGCCACGATCTTTCCCCTTTGGTCGATCTTCGCTACGAACTCGGAAGCGTCGAGCCGGCGTCGCGAGGCGCCGACCGAACGCGGTCAGGTCTCAGACACCGAATTTGTACATCAGGCCGAGTGCGATGATGCTGGCCAGCCAGATCACCGCGACGATGATGGTGATCCGATCGAGCTGCCGCTCCGCGACCGAGACGCCGCCCATCGAGGACGAGACGCCACCGCCGAACAGATCGGACAAGCCGCCGCCGCGGCCCTTGTGCATCAGCACGGCCAGCGCCAGCGCGAGACTTGTGACGATCAGCACGATCGAGACGGCCGTCATCGGAAAGCTCATCATCGGCACCACGGAAATCACCCAGTAACCCTAACTCACGTTTCAGACGTTGCGAGAATCGTTTGGTCCCGATCGTTTCCTGATCGAGTCGCCCGTTTCCCGGACGATTCGATCGGTTGCCTGGATCGGGTCGGACGTGGGGTGCGATCGGTGAAGGGGTCAGGCGCCGATCTGCGGCAGGGCGTAGAAGCGGGCGATGGCGGCGAACTCGTCGACCGTCAGGCTGGCGCCGCCGACCAGGCAGCCGTCGACATCCGGCTCGGCCATGATCTGGGCCACGTTGTTGGCCTTGACCGAACCTCCGTACAGGATCCGGACGGCGTCGGCGATGGGCTGCTCGTACAGATCGGCGATCTTGGCCCGGATCGCCGCGCACACCTCCTGGGCGTCCTCACTGGTGGCGACCTTGCCGGTGCCGATCGCCCAGACCGGTTCGTAGGCGATCACCACGCCGGACACCTGCTCGGCCGACAGACCCTGCAGGGCGCCGGCGATCTGGTCGGAGCAGAGCTCGACGTGGCGTCCCTCCTCGCGGACCTGCAATTCCTCGCCGACACAGATGATCGGCGTGATCCCGGACCGCAGCGCCTTCTTGGCCTTGGCGTTGATCAGCGCATCGTCCTCGCCGTGATACTGCCGGCGTTCGGAATGGCCGACCAGGACGTACTCGCAGCCGAGCTTGTGCAACATCGCCGCCGAGACCTCACCGGTGTAGGCGCCGGCATTGTGCGCCGACACGTCCTGGGCGCCGTACCCCAGCTTCAGCTTGTCGCCGTCGATCAGGGTCTGCACCGTCCGCAGGTCGGTGAAGGGCGGCAGCACGACGACCTCGGACTGTTCCGGATCGTGCTTCTTGTCCTCCAGCGTCCAGGCCAGCTTCTGGACCAGGCCGACGGCCTCGACGTGGTTCAGATTCATCTTCCAGTTGCCGGCCATCAACGGCTTGCGCATGCTTGTTCTCTCTACTCTGCGATCTCGGTCTGACTACTCTACGGGTCAGCCGAGGACGGCCAGTCCCGGCAGTTCCTTGCCTTCGAGGTATTCCAGGCTGGCGCCACCGCCGGTGGAGATGTGCCCGAACTGATCATCGGCAAAACCAAGATCACGAACGGCGGCAGCCGAGTCGCCACCACCGACGACGGACAGCCCGTCGACCTCGGTCAGTGCCTGGGCGACGGCCTTGGTGCCGCCGGCGAACGCCTCCCATTCGGCGACGCCCATCGGGCCGTTCCAGAAGACCGTCTTGGCTTCGGTGATCACCGACGCGAAGGCCTGCGCGGACTCCGGCCCGATGTCCAGTCCGAGTTGATCTTCGGGAATCCGGTCGACCGTCACCGTGGTCGGTGCCGCGTCGGCCTTGAACTCCGGCGCGACGATCACGTCGGTCGGCAGAATGATCTTCTTACCGGCCTGCTCGGCTTGGTCAAGGTAGCCCTTGACGGTGTCGATCTGATCTTCCTCGAGCAGGCTCTTGCCGACGCCGTGTCCCTGCGCAGCAAGGAAGGTGAACAGCATCCCGCCGCCGATCACCAGGGTGTCCGCGCTCTTGATCAGGTTCTCGATCACGGCCAGCTTGTCGCTGACCTTCGCACCACCCAGCACCACCACGTACGGGTTCGCCGGCTTCTCGGTGAGCTGCTTCAGCACCTCGACCTCGGCTTCGACCAGCGTGCCGGCCGCGTTCGGCAGCTTGGCTGCCAGGTCGTAGACCGAGGCCTGCTTGCGATGCACCACGCCGAAACCGTCGGAGACGAAGACGTCACCGAAAGCGGCGTACTTGTCCGCCAGGGCGGCACGTTCGTCCTCGTCCTTGGACTCCTCGCCCGGCTCGAACCGGACGTTCTCCAGCATGGCGATCTCGCCGTCGGCCAACGAGGCAACGGTTTCGGCGGCAGAGTCGCCGACCACGTCACCGGCCAGTTTGATCTCGGTGTCGAGCAGTTCGCCCAGCCGCTTGGCTGCCGGGGCGAGCGAGAACTCGGGCTTGACCTGCCCCTTCGGCCGACCGAGGTGGGCCAGCACGATGATCTTGGCGCCGGCATTGCGGAGCTTGTTCAGGGTCGGCAGCGACGCCTTGATACGACCGTCGTCGGTGATCGTGCTGCCGTCCAGCGGCACGTTCAGATCGCAGCGGATCAGCACCCGCTTGCCCTGCAGATCACCAAGATCGGAAATGGACTTCATCGAGCTCTCTTCCTAGCACATTGCAAACCGAAAACCCGACGCTGACCCGTCAGTTTGTCCTCGACACGCCGCAGAAAGGCGGGAGGAACTGACGGGTCAGCGGAGGGGTGTGGGGTACTTGCGGGTCAGAGGGACTTGCCGACCAGCAGCGACAGGTCGACCATGCGGTTGGAGAAGCCCCACTCGTTGTCGTACCAGCCGAAGACCTTGACCTGGTTGCCGATCGCCTTGGTCAGCGGTGCGTCGAAGATGCAGGACGCCGGATCGGTCTCGATGTCCTTGCTGACGATCGGGTCGACGCTGTAGCGCAGCACGCCCTTCAGCGGGCCGTCGGCGGCGGCCTGGTAGGCGGCGTTGATGTCGTCGACCGAGACCTCCTTGGGCAGCTCGACGGTCAGGTCGGTGATCGAACCGGTCGGGGTCGGAACCCGCAGCGAGTAGCCGTCCAGCTTGCCCTTCAACTGCGGCAGCACCAGGCCGATCGCCTTGGCGGCACCGGTCGAGGTCGGCACGATGTTCAGCGCGGCGGCGCGGGCGCGGCGGAGGTCCTTGTGCGGGCCGTCCTGCAGGTTCTGATCCTGGGTGTAGGAGTGGATCGTCGTCATCAGGCCCTTGACGATGCCGAACTCGTCGTCCAGCACCTTGGCCAGCGGCGCCAGGCAGTTGGTGGTGCAGGAGGCGTTGGAGATGATGTTGTGCTTGGCCGGGTCGTAGTCGCCGTCGTTGACGCCCATCACCACGGTGACGTCCTCGTTCTTCGCCGGGGCGGAGATCAGGACCTTCTTGGCGCCACCGTCGATGTGTGCCTTGGCCTTGGTGGCATCGGTGAAGAAGCCGGTGGACTCGATCACCACGTCGGCGCCGACCTCACCCCACGGCAGCTTGGCCGGGTCCTTCTCGGCGAAGGACTTGATCACCTTGCCGTCGACGGAGATGCCGCCGTCGACCACGGACACCTCGCCGGGGTAACGGCCGAGGATCGAGTCGTACTTGAGCAGATGCGCTTGGGTCTCATCGTCACCGAGGTCGTTGAAGGCGACGACCTCGATGTCGGCGTTCGAGGCCAGGGCGGCCCGGAAGAAGTTGCGTCCAATGCGGCCGAAGCCGTTGATGCCAACGCGTACGGTCATGCTGGTATTACTCCCTGGGGTTGTCTGCGAAAAGGTGCTGCGCTCAGGCACTCTCGTCCCATTGCGCCCTCAGGCTAGCGTGCCGCGAGATTTGCTGGTATAACCGCCTCCCCTAGTGGTCTGCATCACAGACCACCTGGTCTCTGGTCTTAACCACTCTCGTGCACTGCCACCCCACCTCAGAAGCGGGATCATCGGGGGCGGCGCTGGCGGCGGGCCACCCAGAAGGCGCCGGCGGCGGCGATCAGGGCGAGCAGGCCGCCGACGACCGGCACGATCAGGTCCGGGGCTCCGGTCTCGGCGACATCCTGGCCACCGTTGCCTGCGTTGCCCGGTCCTCCGTTGTCTCCGCCGGGCCGGGAGCCGTCGGACGGTCCCGGCGTCGGGGTCGGCTCAGGTGTCTCACTCGGCACCGGTGTCGGAGTCGGCTCAGGTGTCGGCGTCGGCTCAGGTGTCGGGGTCGGCTTGGGTGTCGGCTTCGGGGTCCGGTCGGCCTGATTGTTGACGGTGACCAGCGCTACATCCTCGGCGTCGGCGTCCAGGGTCAACGACTCGGGCGTGATCAGCGGATCGAGCCACTGCACGCCGGGGTTCGACGGTCGCCGCTCGGAGAAGTTGATCTTGTCGCCGTGCCGCAGGGTCGGTCCGTCGACCACGCTGCCGTCGGCCTTCAGCCGCAGTGGCTCGTCGGCCGGCCGTCCGTTGACGGTGTAGTCGATGACGAAGGAACTGTCCGGGTCGACCAGGCCGGCTCCGCCGCCGCTGATCGACTTGTGGATCCGGAAGGTCGCCTCCTTGATCGTCGCGGTGTTGGTCACCGTCACCTCGACCGGTGGTGTGCTGCTGTCCAGGGTGAGGGTGCTCGGTGTGATCGACAGATCGCTCCAGGCCACGCCGGGGATCGGGGTCGGCGGCCGCTCGCTGAAGGTGATCACATCGCCGTGTCGCAGCGTCGGGCCGTCGACCATAGCGCCGTCGGCGGTGATCTTCAGCGGTTCGGCGGCCGGGATGTCGTTGACGGCGTAGTCGATCATGAACGCGGTGTCGCCCCGCACCTTGTCGGCCGCACCACCGGTGACCGACTTGTGGATCCGGAAGGCCGCATCGTCCAGCGATGCCTTGTTGGTCACGGTGACCGCGACCGGCGAGGTCGCCTCGGCGTCCAAGGTGATCGTCTCGGGTTCGATGGTCGGTTCGGCCCAGGTGATGCCGTCGACGGGTTCCGGTGTGGCCTCGGTGAAGTTGATCACGTCCCCGTGCCGCAGGATCGGACCCTGCACGACGGCGCCGTCGGCGGTGATCACCAACGGATCGGACGCCGGTTCACCGTTCACGGTGTAGTCCACGGTGAACTCGGTGTCGGCGGGGACCCGATCGGCACCGTCGCCGGTGATCTCCTTGGCAATGGTGAAGGACGCATCCTTCGGCATCGCGTGGTTGGTGACGGTCACCGCGACCGGCGGCTCGTCGGCGTCCAGGGTGATCGTCTGCGGATCGATGGACACCGCTCCCCACGCTACCCCGGGAACATTCGGTAGCTGCGCCTCACTGAACGAGACGACATCGCCGTGTCGCAGCGTCGGTCCGTCGACGACCGTGCCGTCGGCGGTGATCGTCAACGGTTCGTCGGCCGGCGCACCGTTGACGGTGTAGTCGACGGAGAACTTCGTGTCCGGTGGCACCAGATCGGCACCGTCACCGGTGATCGTCTTGTGGATCCGGAAGCTCGCAGGATCGGTGCTGTAGGTGTTGGTGACCGTCACCACCGGGGTGGCCGCATCGGGATCGATGGTGATCGACTGCGGAGTGATCTCCGCCCCCTGCCAACTGATCCCGCCCAGGTCGTCGGCGGGCATCACCTCGGTGAACTCAACCGTCGCGCCCTCGTCGAGGTCGGTGGGGCCTTGGGTGATCGCACCGTCGGCGGTGATGATCAACGGCTGATCGGCCGGTTGCCCGTCCACGGTGTAGCCGACGGAGAACTCCGTGTCGGGTGGCACCAGCCCGGCGCCGTCGCCGTCCACCGCCTTGCGGAGTTGGAAGGTCCCGTGTCGCTGCTGCGCTTGATTGGTGACCGTGACGGTGACGTCGGGTTCGGAGGCGTCCAGGGTGAGGGTCTGCGGATCGATGCTGACCGCACCGAAACTGACCCCCGGCACAGTCGGCAGGTCGGGCTCGGAAAAGGTGATCACGTCGCCGTGCTGCAGCGTCGGGCCGTCGACAACGGCTCCGTCGGCGGTGATCCTCAGCGGTTCGTCGGCGGGCACATCGTTGACGGTGTAGTCGATGCTGAAGACGGTGTCGTCCGGCACCTTGTCGGCGCCGTCGCCGGTGATCTCCTTGCGGATCCGGAAACTCGCGTCCGCCGTATCGGCCCGATTGGTGACGACGACCTGCGTCGGCTGGTCCGCGGTGGCGTCCAGGGTGATCGTCTGTGGACTGATCTCGGGCGTGCCCCAGTCCACGCCGGGTACGTCGGGCAGATCCGGTTCACTGAAGCTGATCGTGTCGCCGTGTTGCAGGGTCGGCCCGGTCTGCACCGACCCGTTGGCCAGGATCACCAGTGGTTCGTCCGCCGGTTCGCCGTTGACGGCGTACTCGATCCGGAATTCGGTGTCCGGCGGGACGTCGCCGGCTCCGTCGCCGGTGATCGCCTTGGCGATCTGGAAGGTGGCGTTGTCGGCCCGGTAGGCGTTGGTCGCGCCGACGTCGACCGTGGCCTTGCCGTCGACGCCGACGGTCGCCTGAGCCGGATCGAAGGTGACGCCTTGCCAGCTGTAGCCGGGGATCTGGTCCGGGGTCGCCTCGGCGAAGTTGATCACTGTGCCGGTCGGGAACAGCAGTGCAGCACCGTCGGCGCTGCGTGGTGTCGCGGTCTGGCCGTCGGCGAGGGTCATGGTGCCGGAAGACGAGTCGGCGACCGGCTCGGCCGGCGCATCGTCGTCGCCGGCGAGATAGCCGTCCACCGGTTCGCCGTCGGCGTTCTCGGCCCTCCAGTTGATCGCGTACGAGGTGTCGCCGGCCGGTGCTCCGGTGACGGACTTGGTCAGCTCGGCCGACCCCAACAGCGTGTTGGCGATGGTGATCTTGATGTCGCTCGACGGCGATTCCTCGGTGACGGTGAACTCGTTGGTCTGTTCGCCGTTGATCGTGATCACCGGTGTTGCCCAGGCGAATGCTCCGATGTCGACCGGGCGGTATCCGTCGGCCGAGGTGCCCTGGTCGGTCGCGGTCAGATCCTCCTGCACCGTGCAGGGCACGTTCAGTGGCAGTCCGTCGAGCTGCACGGTCGACGGCGGCCGGATGGTGAAGGCCTCGTGGTAGCTGCCCTCATCGAGCTGGCAGTCGACGGCGCCGTGGAATCGGGGCAGTTGGCCGTCGGAATTCAGGTCCTCGTCCAGCGGCGAGCCCGGCGTCAGGCTCTTGCTGATCTCGATCGATCCGGTCGGTGCCGGATTGGGTGGGATGCAGTCGAATTCGTCGTTGCCGTTCCACGGATAGTTGTGTTGTTCGTTGCCGACCCCGGAGGTGGTGAGGTCGCCGCCGGCGAGGACACGTCCGTTGGTGCTGGCGCTGATCGACATGTCCGCCCGTGGCGCCAGCAGCGTACCCATCGTCTGGGAGCTGCCACCGATGGTCACTGCGGTGGCATCCGTGAAGTTCCACAGCAGGGACCGGGCGGCGTTGCCGAACGCATGGCCCGGAGCGTTGAAGTCGTCGACCCGGGTGCCGTTGATGCTGACGAAGGTCTGGGTCAACTGCCCCGGGTCGCCGATCACGTTGATCGCGATCGACGCCCAGCCACCGTTCTCACCGTCGGGGATCTGGGTGAAGGCGAACTCGCGACCGGCCTCCAGATCGTCCGCGGAAACGGTGAACACCTGCAGCCGGCTGGAGTTGTCGCCGGTGAAGGTGACCTGCTGGCCGCTCCGGGCGACCGTCCCGGTGTCGGTCAGTCCGGCGAGTTCGGCCGAGGTGTCGGTGAGCAGTTGGCCGAAATCGTCGTACGGTGCGGTCGCGTTCGCGTTGTTCTGGATGATCGCACCGTGATTTGTGTCGATCGTTCCGGTGACCGAGCCGCCGGCGTTGATGTTGCCGCCGACCAGCGTCCCGTTCTCGTCGAAGGAGTTGGCGCCGACGTGTAACGCGGCCGGGTCCTGCACCGTCACGTCGCCGCCGACGACCATCATGTCGCTGCCCGGCGGTGGGGCGATCTGCGAGCCGACCCCCACGGTACCGACGTTGAAGGGCCCGGAGGTCGCCACGGTCGCGTTACCCTGCACGACCAGCAGGCCCTCAGACTCCGCGGCGCCGCCGGCGGCTCGGTAGTCGCCACCGGCATAAACCGCGATCCCGGAGTCGGTGAAGGCCGGTAGGTAGCCGATGTCCGGGCCCTCGCCGGGGTCCGGGCAGACCGGCAGCTGCTGGGCGGCCGCCTGCGGTGGTGTCGGGGCGATGATCAACGCGACGCCGCCGATGACGATCAGCGCCAGTCCGAGGACGGCTGCGACGAATCGGCGCAGCGCAGACAGCGGGCGGATGATCATGCGATCGGCTCCAGGCGGCATCAGCCGACCGGCGTCCGGGGGATGACGCCGACTCGGAAGTGCGCCGGCCGGCGGCGCACCCGGTCACCGAGTCTTGCAAAGACCTGCCGATCCTGCATCCCCTCAATCAGGCCAGATCGTCTCGATCAACCAGCGAGGCCAGGATCGCCGCCGCCGGTGCCGGTCGGACCAACGGCCCGACGTGACTCGTCTGCAGGGTGTGTACGTCGAACGGGTTGTCGGGCAGCAGCGAGTCGGCCTCGGCGATGAACAGATCTTGCAGTCCGATCGGGATCGATCGGTCCTCGGTCAGCCGCAGATAGCTGTGCGGGATCCGGCCCCAGGTGTCGGGGCGGACGAGGTCGTCCGGACCGCCGGCATCACGGTTCTCATCCGGCTGCAGGATGCTCAACAGGGCCCGGAACTCGTCGTCGGTCCCGTCGGCGAGCAACAGCTCCTTCAACCCGCGGAGCTGCTCGGGGTCGGCGGTCCGCCAGTTGGTCCGGACCGCGCCCAGCACCGCAGGGTCAGCGGCGAGTACCCCGTCGATGGCCGGCAGGCTGTCGGCGAATTCGGGGAGCGCCCAGTACTCCCGCGGCGTCCGGCGCACACAACACCAGGCCGACAGATAGACCATCCTGTCGATCATGTCCGGTACGGCGTTGCCCAGTCCGGTCAGGGTGACACCTCCCCGGCTGTGGGCGACGACGATCGTCGGGCCGTGTTCCCGTACCCGTCGCAGCACCTGCGCGACGTGGTCGATGTTGTCGGCCAGGCCGACCTCCGCGATCGACGCCGGAGCCGTCGCGAGACCATCGCGATCCTGTGGCGCCTGGTACGCGGCCGGAAAGGTTGCAGCGAATCCGTGCCCCGGCAGATCGACCGCCAGCGACCGATGCCCGAGCAGCGCAAGCTCCCGCTGCAACGGCGCGAACCCGAACGAATTGGCGTTCGACCCATGGATGAGAACGAACGTCGCCGCCATGGTGATGATCCAACCACCCGAAGTTGTCAGAAGCCGAAGTTGTCAGAAGCCGAAGTTGTCGAACGATTCAGGTGTCAGTCGCGGTCGTCGAGCATGTCGGGGCTGAGGCTGGCTTCGGTGTTGGGGATGCCGATCTCGGCGGCGCGCTTGTCGGCGGTGGCCAACAGTCGGCGGATCCGGCCGGCCACGGCATCCTTGGTCAGCGGCGGGGTGTGCAGTTGCCCGAGCTCCTCCAGGCTGGCCTGCTTGTTCTCCACCCGCAGCATGCCGGCGGCCTTCAGATGATCGGGTACGTCGTCGCCGAGGATTTCCAATGCCCTTTCGACCCGAGCACCGGCCGCGACGGCGGCTCGCGCGGACCGCCGCAGGTTGGCGTCGTCGAAGTTGGCCAGCCGGTTGGCCGAGGCCCGCACCTCGCGGCGCATCCGTCGTTCTTCCCACGCCATCAGGGATTCGTGCGCACCGAGTCGGGTCAGCAGCTGACCGATCGCGTCACCGTCCCGGATCACCACCCGGTCGACGTTGCGGACCTCGCGGGACTTGGCCGAGATGTTCAGCCGACGGGCCGCGCCGACCAACGCCAGGGCCGCCTCCGGGCCCGGGCAGGTGACCTCCAGCGACATCGACCGCCCCGGCTCGGTCAACGAACCGTGGGCCAGGAAGGCGCCCCGCCAGGCGGCGACGCACTCCTCGATACCGCCGCCGACGACCTGCGGCGGCAGCCCGCGGGCCGGCCGGCCGTGGCCGTCGATCAGCCCGGTCTGACGGGCCAACGCCTCGCCGTCCTTGATCACCCGGACGATGTAGCGGGTGCCGCGACGGATACCGGAACCGTTGACGATGACGAGGTCTGAGGAGTGACCGAACACGTCGGCGATGTCGGTCCGCAGCCGCCGAGCAACGGCACCGGTGTCCAGCTCGGCCTCGATCACGATCCGGCCGCTGACGATGTGCAGACCACTGGCGAACCGCAGGGTCGCGGCCACCTCGGCCTTGCGCACATGAGGTTTGGTGACCTTGATCGTCGCGAGCTCCGCCTTCACCTGCGCCGTCATAGCCATTGCCGCACTATCTCACATAGCCGACCATGGCGCTCATCGTGACCGGGAGATGATCTTGGTCAACGGACCCGGACCAGGTGTCGATGGTAGGCGCCGGTGGTGACGCGATTCGAGCTTGGGTCGATAGAAAGACGGGCCGGCCCCGCGGGCGACCAGCTCGGCGGCGTTGTGGAAGACATTCCGCAGGAGTCCACCCGTCCTGCTGTCGACGCCGCCGGCTCAGGCGGACCGTTCGGGCGGGGCCGAAAGGGCGGCGTCTGGCGATCGGACCGGCCTACCGTACGGCGGGACGGTCCCGGCATCGTCCGCGGACCGGCCGACCCGCTCGTGAACGAGGAGAGCAGATGTATCTGGTCAGCGGTGCGACCGGCAATGCCGGCCGTGAGGTGGTTCGGGCCCTGCTCGACCAGGGCGCAGCGGTCCGTGCGCTGGTCCGATCGGCCGATACCCCTCTCCCCGACGGTGTCGAGCGCGCGGTCGGTGACCTGGACCGGCCGGAGTCCGTCCGGCCCTGGCTGGACGGCGTCGACGGCATCTTCGGATTGCCCGGCTATTCCGGTACGGCGACCATCCTCGCCGAGGCGGACCGGGCCGGCGTCCGGCGGCTGGTCCAACTGTCCGGAGTCTCCGCCGGCAGCGGCGATCGGAGCAACGCGATCACCCGCTACATGATCGACAGCGAGGACCTGGCACGCACTTGCGGATTGTCCTGGACCATCGTCCGCCCGAGCATGTTCGCCTCGAACGCATTGTCCTGGCGTGATCAACTGCGACAAGGTGACGTCGTCACGGCAGCGTTCGGTGCGGTCGCGACGGCCGTCATCGATCCCGCCGATATCGGCGCCGTGGTGGCTGCCGCCCTCACCGATGACCGCCATGCCGGCCGGACCTACCGGATCTCCGGACCGGAGGCGACCCGGCCGGCCGACCGGGTCGCCGTACTGGGCGAGGTGCTCGGCCGTGATCTCCGCTTCGTCGCACAGCCCGATGACGTGGCCCGGCGGGAGATGGCGGCGACGATGCCGAAACCGTACGTGGACGCGTTCTTCGACTTCTATGTCGACGGGTCACTGGACGAGTCGCCGGTGCTACCGACCGTCGCCGAGATCACCGGCCGGCAGCCGCACAGCTTCCGCGACTGGGCGGTCCGCAACGCCGGCCGTTTCGGCTGACCGTCGGCACCGGTCGGCGCGGTGTCTCAGACTCCCATCACCTCGGCGTAGGTCGCCGCCAACCGCAGCGGATCGTGCCGGGCGCTGCCGTCACGATGGGCGATGTCGGCCACCACCAGCTCGGCGCCGAGCGAGGTGGCGTAGGACTCCAGATGTGGATCGTCGCGGACGAAGCTGCTGTCGGCGAGCACGACGTCCAGCCGGAGCGCCGGTGCGTGCTCGGCCAGCAACTCCAGATGACGTGCGGCGGAGGCACCCTTGGTCTCGGCGTCGGACTGGACGTTCAGGGTCAGGATCCGTCGGGCGCCGGTGTCCACGATGGCCTCCGCCAGCTGCGGCACCAACAGATGCGGGATCACCGAGGTGAACCAGGACCCCGGACCGAGGATCAGCCAGTCGGCGTCCCGGACGGCCTGCACCGCCTGCACCGAGGCCGGCGGATCGGCCGGGATCAGTCGTACCGCGCGGACCTCGGCGGTCGTCTTGGCCACCTTCTCCTGGCCGTGCACGGTGCCGACCTCGTCGGGGACCGACGGGTCGAGCCCGACGACGTCGGCCTCGATCTCCAACGGGACCGCCGACATCGGCAACACCCGACCACGAGCACCGAGCAGCCGGGCGACCATTTCCAGCCCGGCGACCGGATCGCCGCCCAGCCGCTGCCAGAGCCCGGCGATCAGCAGGTTGCCGATCGCGTGGCCGCCCAGGCTGCCGTCGCCGGGAAACCGGTACTGCAGGACGTCGGCCCAGGTGCGGCCGGATTCGTCGTCGCCGCACAGTGCGGCCAGCGCCATCCGCAGGTCACCGGGCGGCAGGCAGTCCAGCTCGGCCCGGATCCGGCCCGACGACCCGCCGTCGTCGGCGACGGTGACAATGGCGGTCAGTCGATCGGTGATCCGGCGCAGCGCGCCGAGGCTGGCCGACAGCCCGTGGCCACCACCGAACGCGACGACCGTCGGGAGCCGTTCGATGTTCATCGGCTCACTCCCGGCCGAGGTCACGATGCAACACGTTGGTGACCGTGCCGTCGGCGCGCAGCCGGCGAGCGAACTCCTCGGTGATCGCGGTGCTGCGATGCTTGCCGCCGGTGCAGCCGATAGCGATGGTGGCGAATCGCTTGCCCTCCCTGATGTAGCCGGAGCCGATCACAGCCAGCATCGCCTGCAGCTGGGAGATGAACTCCTCTGCTCCTTGTTGCTCCAGTACGTAGCTGCTGACCTCGCGGCTCAGCCCGGTCAGCGGCCGCAGCGCCGGAATCCAATGCGGGTTGGGCAGGAAGCGGACGTCGAAGACGAGGTCGGCGTCGATCGGGATGCCGTTCTTGAAACCGAACGAGACCACTGTCACCCGAAGTTGATCATGCTGGCTGCCGCCGAAGGCGGCACCGATCCGGCTGCCCAGCTGATGGACGTTCAGCGACGAGGTGTCGACGACCAGATCGGCGGCGGCCCGCAACGTCGCCAGGCTGGCCCGTTCGGCTGTGATGCCGTCCATCAACCGACCGTCGCCCTGCAACGGGTGCGGTCGGCGGGCCGATTCCTGACGGCGGACGATCACGTCGTCATCGGCTTCCAGGTAGACGATCTCGGCCTGAATACCGGCGTTGCTGAGATCGGAGAACATCGTCGGCAGCTGTTCGAAGAACGATCGGGTGCGGACGTCGAGGACCACCGCGAGCCGGGTCTGGTTGGCCTGCAGGGCCAGCTCGCAGACCTCCAGCAGCACACTCGGCGGCAGGTTGTCCACGACGTACCAGCCGACGTCTTCCAAGGCGTTCGCCGTCGTGCTCCGGCCCGCCCCGGACATCCCGGTCACGATCACCAACCGAAATTGATCTTGTTCGGCGTCGCTGGTCGGCTCCTCGGGACCGGACTGCCCGCTCGGCTCCTCCGCCGGATCGGACGAGGGGTCGGCTGCGTCGGCCTCTGCCGATGCGCTCCCCCGACCGCTGCCCGTCGGGCCGGCACCGGGCTCGGAACCGGCGGAGTGCGGTTCGGCCAACGCCGTGCTCTCGGGTCCGATCGGCCCCGGCCCGCCCTGGTCGGATCCGGCCTGGTCGGATCCGGCCTGATCGGGTCCGGTCTCGTTCGGTGTGGTTGCGTCGGCCTGGTCGGTCGAGGGGGTGCTCACGGCGGCCATTATTCACTCCTCGACGGTCAACGTCGATGCGGTCCTCGGCTCCGGTGCGCTGTCGTCGCCGTCCTCCTCGGTCTCGACCCGCAGCCCGAGTGCCGCGGCGAGCGAATCGGCCAGCTGCAGCAGGTCGTCGGGGCCGACACTTGCCCCGGCGAGGCCGGCGACACCGCCGATCCGGGCCAACCGGCAGCGCTCGAAACGCACCCGAGCGAGTCGGGCATTGCTGAAGTCGGCCTCGGACAGATCGCAGTCGACGAACCGTACGTCGGTCAACTGCGCCGACCCGAGATCGACACCGGTCAGATTGCACCCCTCGAACTGCACCCGCTGCGCCTCCAGGAATCGGAGATTGGCCAGATTGATCATGGAGTCGGAGAGTCGGACGTTCTTCCAGCTGCAGCCGGCGGCTCGGATGCCGACCAACTTGCTGTGCCCGATCGCGATCCGTTGCCAACCGGACTCGACGAACTCCGCATTGGCTAGATCGCAGCCGATCAGCTCACTGTCGGCGAAGGCGGCGTGCCGCCACTGTGAAGCGGACAGTCGCACCTCGGCCAGCCGACTGCCGGCCAGCTCGGCGAAGTCGCTGTCGACACCGGTCAGGTCGATCGATCGCACCTGCACACCGTTCATGATCAATTCGCCGTCGGCACCGTCGACAGTGGTGACCGGACGGGGCGTGCGGATCCGAGGCTGCAGCGGCGATCGCACCCGGGTCGACGACGTGGTCGACTCGGTGGGTCTGATCATCTTCGGCACCTGCTCGAGAGCCGGGCCCGCTCGTCAACGGATCTGATCATGAACCGGGTGATCATCAATCCGACGTGATCTCACCGGTGGCGGTGTTGATCACCTCACCGTTCGGCTTGTCGTCCAGCGCCGCCTTGACCGCGACAGCGGTCCGCTCACCGAAGCCGGGCACCGCGGCGATGTCCTCCACCCGCGCTGCCCGCAGCTTCTTCAGCGAACCGAAATGCGACAGCAGCGCCTTGCGCCGTACCTCGCCGAGCCC
This sequence comes from Microlunatus soli, assembly GCF_900105385.1. Taxonomy (NCBI): domain Bacteria; kingdom Bacillati; phylum Actinomycetota; class Actinomycetes; order Propionibacteriales; family Propionibacteriaceae; genus Microlunatus; species Microlunatus soli. The sequence continues at coordinate 841,839 of NZ_LT629772.1, forward strand.
GGGCACCTGATCGAGCACCGACTCCACCATCGACTTGCTGCGACGGGACCGGTGGTGGGTGATCGCAAAGCGGTGGGCCTCGTCCCGGATGCGTTGCAGCAGATACAGACCTTCGGAGCTCCGCGGCAGGATCAGCGGGTCCTCCTCGTCGGGCAACCAGACCTCTTCCAACCGCTTGGCCAAACCGCAGAGAGCGACGTCGTTGATGCCGAGCTCGGTCATCGCCGCGTCAGCGGCGGCGACCTGCGGCGGACCACCGTCGACCACGATCAACGCCGGCGTGTAGGCGAACTTCTTCGGTGCGCCGGTGGTCGGATCGACCAGCAGCGGGCCCTCACCGGACGCCGCCTCCCCCGGCGCCTGCATCGCCCGCTGTTCGTCGAGCATCCGCTTGAACCGGCGGGTGATCACCTCGTGCATCGCGGCGACGTCGTTCTGTCCGTCGAAGCCCTTGATCACGAAGCGCCGGTATTCGCTCTTGCGGGGCAGGCCGTCCTCGAAGACGACCATCGATGCGACCACCTCGGTGCCCTGCAGGTTGGAGATGTCGTAGCACTCGATCCGCAGCGGTGGCGTCGGCAGTTCCAACGCGGTCTGGATCTCCTCCAGCGCCCGGTTGCGGGTGGACAGGTCCTGCGCCCGTACGGTCTTGTGCCGGACCAGCGCCTCCTCGGCGTTCTTGGCCACGGTGTCCATCAGTACGCGTTTGTCGCCCCGCTGCGGGATCCTGATGTCGACCCGGCTGCCGCGCATCTCGGTCAGCAGCTCGGTCAGCGACTCCTTGCTGGGCGGCAGCGCCGGGACCAGGATCTCGCGCGGAATCGCCTGCTGGTCGGGGTCGTCGCTGTCGGCCTCGGAGTAGAGCTGCAGCAGGAACTGCTCGACCAGTTCGCCGGCATCGGCATCGTCGGCCCGGTCGGCGACCCAGCCCCGCTCGCCGCGGACCCGGCCGCCGCGGACGTGGAAGATCTGCACCGCAACCTCCAGCGGATCCTCGTCCAGCGCGCCGTTGCCGTCGGGCTTGGGTGCGATCGCAACGACGTCGGCGTCGGTGCCGTCCACGAAGGCGATGGCATTTTTCTCCATCGCCCGCTTCAGCGCGCCGAGATCGTCGCGGATCCGGGCCGCCTTCTCGAATTCGAGGTTGTCGCTGGCCTGCTGCATCTCCCGTTTCATCCGGCGCTCCACCGGTGCGGTCTGGCCAGCCATGAACCGGCAGAAGTCCTCGACGATCTCGCGGTGCTCGTCGGCGCTGACCCGGCCGACACACGGAGCCGAGCACTTGCCGATGTAGCCCAGCAGGCACGGCCGCCCGACCTGCTGGGCGTTGCGGAAGACCCCCTTGGAACAGGACCGCATCGGGAACACCCGGAGCAGCAGGTCGACCGTCTCGCGGATCGCCCAGGCGTGACTGTACGGCCCGAAGTAGCGGTTGCCCTTGCGCTTGGCACCCCGCCCGACGTGCACCCGGGGAAACTCCTCGGACCAGGTGACGGCCAACCAGGGATAGGACTTGTCGTCGCGATACTTGATGTTGAACCGGGGGTCGTACTCCTTGATCCAGGAATACTCCAGCTGCAGCGACTCGACCTCGGTCTGGACCACCGTCCATTGCACCTTGGCGGCGGTGTTGACCATCGCGTACGTCCGCGGATGCAGCCCGGTCGGGTCGGCGAAGTAGGAATTCAGCCGAGACCGGAGGCTCTTGGCCTTGCCGACATAGATGACCCGCCCACGCTCGTCACTGAACCGATAGACCCCCGGTCGGTCGGGGATCGCCCCCGGCTTCGGGCGATAACTCTGCGGATCTGCCACGTCCCCCAGACTAGAAGCCCCCGCCGACACCCCCGCCGCGGCCCGCACTAACCGCGATATATCAGACTTAGGCACGTTCCAGGAGTGCTGGAACGTGCCTAACCTCGATATATCATTCCGCGTCAGCGGGCAGCGCCGCAGACCCAGGCAGCGGCTCGTTGAGTTGCGCCGAACCAGCGCGCGCGTTGTTCGGAGGTTGCGCCGGCCACCGGTCGGAAGGTGAGACGTTCCAGGTCGGGTGAGCGGAGGAACGGGCCGATCTGCTCACGCCAGAGCAGACCGAGCGGGTCGGTCGCCGCGTCGGCGCCGTCTGCTTCCTGGTCGGAAGTGTTGATCACCAGCACCCGCCGAAGGTTGGGGGCCGGTGGGTCGACCGGACCGGGCGACGGTCCCGAGAGCAACACCCGATCCAGCCAGCCGGTCAAGATCGCCGGCGGCTTGCCCCACCAGTCCGGGTGGATGACGACCAGCGCACGACTCTCGGCGAGCTCCCGACGATGTCGGTCGACCAGGGGATCGGGCGCCGAGGTTGTCTGCCGGCGGACCTGTTCGGAGCTCGTCCCGCGGGTCCAGACTTCACCGGCGATCCCCTCGTCCTCGGTCAGCACCGGGTCGAACGATTCGGCGTAGAGATCATGGAAGGTCTGCCGCACGCCGGACTGCCGCAACAGCCCTCGGACGTTGCCTGCCAGTTCATGATCGAGGCTGTTCGCGCGCGGATGTGCGAGCACGACCATCACCGGCGTGAGCACGTTCATCCCGCAGAGCGTACCGAACCCGCCTCGACACCTTCGCGCTGATCATTCTTGGTGCCCCTCGACCGGCGACGGCCCGATCCTGTCGAGGCCCACCCGATCCGACCGATGACCACTCAGTACGATCACGGGTGTCCGTTTCTGCCAGCTCGGCCGGAGGTCCCGGCCCCGTCGACGAGGTTGCCAGCCCGATGCCTGCTCTGCCGCACGTTACCCAGACCCTGCAGGAGGTCGGCCGAGCCGGCGTGATCGCCGTCCTCCGCGCACCTTCGCCGGAGGCCGCGGTTGCCGCCGCAGAGGCGTTGATCAGCGGCGGCGTGACCGCGATCGAGGTCACCTACAGCACCCCGGACGCGGCAGCCGCCATCGCCAAGATCGCCCAGGATTTTCCCGACGCGATCGTCGGTGCCGGGACGCTGACCCGTGAACCGCAGATCACCGAGGCGGCTGCCGCCGGCGCCGCCTTCCTGGTCAGCCCCGGGACCACGGCTCGGATCGCCACCGCGATGGTCGACACCGGGCTGCCGACGATGACCGGCACTCTGACGCCGTCGGAGATCATGACGGCCCTCGACCTCGGAGTCACCGCGATGAAGGTGTTCCCCGGCTCGTTGGCCGGGCCGAGCTATCTGAAGGCGCTGCGCGGTCCGTTCCCCGATGTGCCGCTGATGCCGACCGGCGGAGTGTCGGCCGACAACCTGGCCGACTGGCTGACCGCCGGAGCATTCGCAGTCGGCGCCGGCAGCGAGCTGTGCAGCGCCGCCGACATGAAGGCTCTGGACTGGGCGGGGATCACGGCCAAGGCCGAGCGCTTCAGCTCGGCGCTGGCGACGGCTCGCGGCTGACCTCCTTCGCACCGGCCGCCCTCAGTCGAGTACGGAGAAGACCGCCTCGGCGCGGTCCCGGCTGACGGTGAGTTGATACGCGGTCTCGGCCAGTTCGTCGGGATCGAGCGACATCCGGGCCAGTTGCTCGGGATCGAGCCCGGTGGCGCCCAGTTCCTGGAGCCTGTTCTCGACCATGGCCCGATAGATGTCTCCGCGCAGGATGCCACCGCCGATCACCAACGATCCGACGTAGACGCCACGGTCGGCCACGGCGGCATTCAGCGTCAGCGCGTACGTGCGCAGCGCGGCGCCCGCCAGCGCGAGATTGCCGAGCTCGGGCATCGGCCGGACCGCACTCAGGCCGGTCGGGAGCAGGATCGCCCCCGTGCCGCGGTCGAGCATGCCGGGCAGCACGGCGGCGACCGCGTCCGCCGCCGGCGGGACGATCGCCAGTCCGTCCCGTACGGCGGCACCGGTCAGCCGATCGATCGGCACCGGCAGGTTCTGCGGTTCCATCGCCGCCGGACCGAAGTAGAGCACCTCGACCGGCCCGAGGCGGGCGACGATGCGATCCAGTACGGCCGACACCTGTGCGGAGTCGAGGACATCGGCGACCTCGGCGATCGCCGGCACATCGGCGTCCGCCAGCGAGCGCAGGTAGTCGGGATGCCGGGCATCGGTCCGCGACACTACCGCGACCGGATGGCCGGCCCGGGCGAATCGGTGAGCGATCGACATCCCGAGTCCCGGCCCGGCGCCGAGGACGACGGCGGCACCGCGGGATGCGTTGCCGCCGGACGGCGTCTGTTCCACCAGCCTGTCCTGTGCGGTTGGCCTGTCCTGTGCGGTTGGCCTGTCCTGTGCGGTTGGCCTGCCCTGTGCCGTGGAGCTGCCCTGTTCGGTCATCGATTCCTCCGGATTAAGTTGAGTCATCCCTCAAGATCAGCAGAATAGGCGAAACTGAGACGACCCTCAAGTACGTCCTCGAATGTCGCGAGTAGCGTTGCGGCCATGACAGTCCAGGCGAGGCGGCGCGACGCCACGGCGAATCGGCAGAAGCTGCTGACCGCTGCCGGCGAACTGTTCGCCGCCCGTGGCGTCGCGGCACCGCTGGAGGCGATCGCCAAGCAGGCACAGGTCAGCATCGGCACGCTGTACAACCACTTCCCCACCCGCGACCGGTTGCTGGATGCGGTCTATCCGGAGCGGATCGCAGCGCTCGACGCAGCGGCCACGAAGGCTCTAGCCGCCGACGATCCCTGGCAGGGTTTCGAGGATTTTCTGATCATGATCTTCTCGTTGCAGGCCGAGGATCGCGGACTGAACGAGGCGATGACCATGCGCTTCCCGGACGCCACCGCCCTCACCGAGGCCTGTAATCGCGGCTTCGCTCAGGTCGGCGCGCTGATCGAGCGCGCCCAGCGGGCGGGCCGGCTCCGGGCGGACTTCACGACGCAGGATCTGGCGTTCCTGATCTGGGCGACGTCGCGGGTGATCGCGGCGACTGCTGAGGTGGCACCGGACGCGTGGCAGCGTTATGTCGATCTCCAGCTCGACGGGCTCCGCGCCGGCGCAGCCCACCCGCTGTCGCAGCCCTCGCTGTCCGAGGAGCAGGTGGTTGCCGCGATGCGCGCGCCGGCCTGATCGGAGAGCGGCCGCCGCCGGGCCCGGCAGGCCCGCGGCACGTGGCCCCGGGTCAGAGCCGAGCTTCGCCGTCCAACATGGCCAGCCCCAACGATGACGGCGCATGGACGACCCGGTTGGCGCGTCGGGTCGAGGTGATCAGTCCGGCGCCGCGCAGCACCCCGGTGTGATGGCTTGCGGTCGCCAACGAGATCCCGACCCTGCTGGCGACATCACTGGTGCTGGCCCCGTCCAGTACCGAGCTGAGCACCGCAGCCCGGGTGCTGCCGATCAGCTCGGCGATGCCTCGTCCGCCGACCTCGGTCTCCGGATGCTCGACCGGGTAGACCAGCACCGGCGACAGGTGCGGATCGGCCAGCATCACCGGCATCCGGCAGCAGAAGTAGGACGGCACCAGCAGCAGACCGCGACCGTTCAGCTCGACCGTCTTGTCGATCGGGTAGCGGCATTCCAGGTACGGCGAACGCCACCGCATCGATGGCCCGAGATCGTCCAGAACGGCTTCGGTACCGCCGACCATCATCCGCCGGAGCACCTTGGTCCGGTTGGCGGCCAACACCCCCTCGATCGACGCCCGGTCGGGCTCGATCATCGTGCTGAAGTAGTGACGGACCACGTCCCCCAGACGCTTCAAGGTCTCCGGCCGCCCGTCGGCCAGCTGTTTGAGCCACGGCGCCGAGCCGCCCAGTTGGCCGATCTCGGAGCTCAGCCGCGACTTCGGCGTGCTGAGCACCGTCTCGAGATCACCGTCGAGTCCCACCGACGGAGCATCGGGGGTCAGGAAATCGGGGAAGTAGTCGTTCAACGGCGCGATGGTCGCCAGCACCTCGGTGGCGCTGCGGGTCGGACGATGACGCAACCGGGACCGGGAGCGGCGGACCCACGGTTCGAAGATCGGTGGGCGGCGGCCGCGGTCCAACTGCAACATCTGAACGCTGCCGACGACTTCCCACATCGGGTCCATCACATCGGTCACCCGGACGCGCATCAAGTCGTCAGGTGTGAATTGGATTCTGAGCACAATCCCTCGATCGGATCACGGGATGACCCAGACATTATGCTCAACCAAGGGTCGATCCGATACCCCATTACTCAAACAATTTGTCCGGGACCGGTCACAAGAGGGATTGGTACCCCTTTTCCGCGAACCGAGATTCGACGGCGTTCGAAACACCCTGGGCAGCGCCCCCGTGATCGGCGAGGGTTTGGCGTCTGCTGGCCGTCGGGGCCCGCGCGTCGAGAACGGACTGATCATGGGGCTGCCCGCCACGAGTGCCCTGCTCGCGTTCATGATCGCCTCGCTGACCACCCTGCTGATCCCCGGACCGGCCGTCGTCTATGTCGTCACCCGCAGCGTCGAGTACGGACGCGGCGGCGCACTGTGGTCCGTACTCGGCGTCGAGACCGGCGCCGTGGTGCACGCTCTGGCCGCCGCCGGCGGGGTGGCAGCGGTGCTGCAGACCTCCCCGACGGCTCTGACCGTGGTGCGACTGCTCGGCGTCGGATACCTGCTGTGGTTGGCGATCCGGCAGTTCGGACCGAGTCGACAACTGATCCGGTCCGAGACCTGCGCTGCTCCACGCAGTCGGCTGTCGCTGTATCGGGACGGCCTGCTGGTCGACCTGTTGAATCCGAAGACCGCGTTGTTCTTCCTGGCGTTCGTCCCGCAGTTCATCGACCCGTCGCGCGGATCGCCGGCACTGCAGTCGGGGCTGCTCGGACTGTTCTTCGTCGGCTTGGCACTGATCTGCGACGGCGGTTATGCGATGGCGGCGAGTCGACTGTCCGTGCACTGGACGTCGGCACGATTCCAACTCCTGATCAGACGTCTTACCGGAACCGTCTATCTCGCTCTCGCCGCCGTCGCCGCATTTGCCTGATCACGCAAATACAAGATGGGTATATCTATTCGCAAATGTCGTCATCACAAATACGCGTGATCGGTGCTGGCATTTCACACCGCGATTCTCGCGTCGATCCTGCGGCGTGGGCGACCGCTCGGGCGACCGGACCGGCCGGCGCGACAGCTCAACCGGACACCTTGAGATCGTCGCCGTCGACGCTGACGGTCGCCGCGGGCAACGGCTTCTGCGCGGGTGGGTGCAACACCGAACCGTCCTTGACCGAGAACTGGCTGCCGTGGCAGTTGCAGACGATCGCGTCGCCGTCGACCGCACTGAGCGGGCACCCCTCGTGCGTGCACTTGCTGCTGAACGCCTTGAAGTCACCGGCCGTCGGCTGCGTCACGACGTAGGCTCCCTTGATCACGCCGCTGCCCTCCGGCACCGAGGACTTGGCGACGGTGATCGGGCCGGTGGAAGCCGCCGCGGAACCCCCACCCCCACCGGAGGCTCCGGAACCCCCGGAGCACGCGGCGAGCACCGCGGTGGCGCCGCCGAGTGCGACCATCCCGATCGATCGGAAAAGCTCGCGCCGGCTGCGGGTGGTGGTGGGCTTGACGAATGCGTCGACCATGCTGGTGTCCTCCGGGGTGAAGGTGACCGGCTCCCGCACCGCGAGAAGACCGCTGTCTCCTCGCCGTCGGCTTCCGGATCGCTGACTACTCAATCATCTGGGTCAACGGAGTAGCACGCCGGATGGTTCGCCACCCACCGAGATCGGGGCTGATCAGCGGGCCGCGGCCGACTTCGTCGTGCTCCTCTTCGACGTCGCCTTCTTGGTGGTGCTCTTCTTCGTCGCCGCCTTCTGAGCCGCGGCCTTCCCGGCGGCAGTCTTCTGGGTCGCCGTCTTCGCTGTGGCCTTCTTCGGTGCAGCCTTCTTCGGTGGGGCCTTCCGTGCCCCGGCCTTCTTCGCCGCGGCCCGTTTCGCAGAATCGTTGGCAACCGACGCGCGGGCCGCCGACTTCCGGGGGCCGGCGACCGCCTTCGTCGCCACCGGCCGTCGAGACTCCGTTGCCGCCACCAACTCCGGCTGCGCGGGACCGACCGGCACCTCGCGGCCCTGCAGGACCTCGTTGAGGAACTGCCCGGTGTAGGACTCAGCCACCCGGGCGATCTCCTCCGGCGTCCCTTCGGCGATCACCGTGCCACCCCGGGAGCCACCCTCCGGCCCCATGTCGATCAGCCAGTCGGCGGTCTTGATCACATCGAGGTTGTGCTCGATCACCACGACCGTGTTGCCGGCATCGACCAGCCGGCCCAGGACACCGAGCAACTTGCGGATGTCCTCGAAATGCAGACCGGTGGTCGGCTCGTCCAGGACATACATCGTGCGGCCGGTCGAACGCTTCTGTAGCTCGCTGGCCAGCTTCACCCGCTGTGCCTCGCCGCCGGACAGGGTCGGCGCCGGTTGGCCGAGCCGGACGTACCCCAGGCCGACCTCGTTCAGCGTCTTCAGGTGTCGGGCGATCGCGGGGATGGCAGCGAAGAAGTCCACTGCTTCTTCGATCGGCATGTCCAGGATCTCGGCGATCGTCCGACCCTTGTAGTGCACCTCGAGGGTCTCCCGGTTGTACCGAGCCCCGTGGCAGACCTCGCACGGCACATACACGTCGGGCAGGAAGTTCATCTCGATCTTGATGGTGCCGTCGCCCATGCAGTTCTCGCAGCGGCCGCCCTTGACGTTGAAGGAGAACCGGCCCGGCTGATAGCCACGGACCTTGGCCTCCGGGGTGTCGGCGAACAGCTTGCGCATGTGGTCGAAGACGCCGGTGTAGGTGGCCGGGTTGGACCGCGGCGTACGACCGATCGGTGACTGGTCGACGTGGATGATCTTGTCGATCTCGTCGGCGCCGGTGATCGACTTGTGTTTGCCCGCTACGGTCCGTGCGTTGTAGATCCGCTTGGCCATCTCGGTGTAGAGGATGCCGTTGACCAGCGTCGACTTGCCCGAACCGGAAACCCCGGTGACAGCGATCAGCTGACCGAGCGGGAAGGACACGTCGATGTTCTTCAGGTTGTGTTCGTGGGCACCCTTGACCGTGATCGCACGACCGTCCCGCGCCCGACGACTGGCCGGCAGCGGGATCGACTTGCGCCCGGACAGGTAGGCACCGGTCAGCGACTCCGCACTGGCCAGCAGCTCGTCCACCGGACCGGACACCACCACGTGGCCACCGTGCTCACCGGCGCCCGGTCCGATGTCGACCGCCCAGTCGGCGGTCCGGATGGTGTCCTCGTCATGCTCGACGACGATCAGCGTGTTGCCGATGTCCCGGAGCCGGACCAACGTCTCGATCAGTCGCCGGTTGTCCCGCTGGTGCAGCCCGATCGACGGCTCGTCCAGGACGTAGAGCACCCCGGCCAGCCCGGAACCGATCTGGGTCGCCAATCGGATCCGCTGCGCCTCGCCCCCGGACAGGCTGCCGGTCGGCCGGTCCAGCGACAGATAGTCCAGGCCGACGTCCAACAGGAACCGGAGCCGCTCGTTGATCTCCTTGAGCACCCGCTCGGCGATCTGCTTCTCCCGCTTGCTGAGCTTCAGCGCGGCCAGGAACTGCGCGGCGTTGTCGATCGACATCGCCGCTACCTCGGCGATGTTCTTACCGCCGACGGTGACCGCCAGCGATGTCGGCTTCAGCCGGGCACCCTTACAGACCGAGCAGGGCACCTCCCGCATGTAGCCGGCGAACCGCTCCCGGGAGGAGTCCGACTCCGCCTCGGCGTGACGACGCTCGACGTAGGTCACGACGCCCTCGAACTTGGCGTTGTAGGACCGCTCCCGGCCGTACCGGTTCTTGTAGGAGACGTGCACCTGGCCGTCGACGCCGTGCAGCAGGAGCTTCTTGGCCCGCGCAGGCAACTCGTGCCAGGGCACGCTGGTGCTGAACTTGGCGTCCTTGGCCAAGGCCTCGATCAGCCGACCGAAGTAGTCGGCGACATGCATCCCGGTCCACGGCGAGATCGCTCCCTCATCCAGGCTCTTGTCCGGATCGGGCACCACCAGCTCCGGATCGACCTCCATCTTGGTGCCGATCCCGGAGCACTCCGGGCAGGCACCCCAGGGCGCATTGAACGAGAACTGCCGCGGCTCCAGCTCTTCGACGGAGATGTCGTGGTCGTTGGGACAGGCCATCTTCTCGGAATAGCGACGCTCCCGTCCCGGATCCTTCGGGTCCAGGTCGACGAAGTCGATCGACACCACACCGGCGGCCAGGGCCAGCGCTGTCTCCACCGAGTCCGTCAGCCGCTGCTTGGCGGACGGCTTGGCCGCCAGCCGATCGACGATGACATCGATGTTGTGCTTCTTCTGCTTGTCCAAGGTCGGCGGATCGGTCAGCTGGTGCAGCTCGCCGTCCACCCGGATCCGGCTGAAACCGCCGGTGCCGAGCTGGCGGAACAGATCGACATACTCCCCCTTGCGGCCGCGGACGACCGGCGCCAGCACCTGGAACCGGGTGCCGTCGGGCAGCCCGAGCAGCCGATCGACGATCTGCTGAGGTGACTGTCGGCTGATCGGCTCGCCGCAGACCGGGCAGTGTGGGTGACCGGCCCGGGCATAGAGCAGCCGCAGGTAGTCGTAGACCTCGGTGATGGTGCCGACGGTCGATCGCGGGTTGCGGTTGGTCGACTTCTGGTCGATCGAGACCGCCGGCGACAGCCCCTCGATGAAGTCGACGTCGGGTTTGTCCATCTGACCGAGGAACTGCCGGGCATAGGCCGACAGCGACTCGACGTAACGCCGCTGCCCCTCGGCGAAAATGGTGTCGAACGCGAGGCTCGACTTGCCCGAGCCGGACAGCCCGGTGAACACGATCAGCGCGTCCCGGGGTAGGTCGAGCGAGACGTCGCGCAGGTTGTGCTCTCGGGCACCGCGGATGATGAGTCGATCGGTCACGACGGCAACTCTAGGAGCACCCTCCGACATTTCCTCCGCGCCGTCGATCCATCGTCCGTTCCGAACCGGTCTGCTGTTTCTCAGGCGTCACATCCGTCGCAGACAACACAATCGCGACCGGATCCGGTGAGCCGGAGGGGAGCCGTTCGGCGCGACCTGCGGGGCGGTTAGATTGTCGGCCATGACACAGCCGAGCCGGCCGGACGCGGCCCCGCCGACCACCGACGTCGCCGAGGTGCGCGAGTTGCTCGATCGGGCTGACCGCCAGCTGCTGGGGGCGACCATCGCCGTCACCGACCAGGACTGGCGATCCGCGTCCGCCCTGCCCGGCTGGACGCGTGGCCATGTCGCGACCCACCTCAGCCGGCACGCCGACGCGTTCGCACGACTGGCGTCCGGGGCTCGGGCGGGCACCGACGAGGTGATGTATCCGGGCGACCGGGACGCCGAGATCGAGCAGGGTGCCGATCGCAGCGGACTGGAGATCCAGACCGATCTGGACACCAGTGTCGGGCGACTGGAACAGGAGTTCGAGCAACTGGCCGAGGCCGACGGGTGGCAGACCCCGGTCCAGTTGCGGCACGGCATCCGGGTGGCCGCCGAAGGGTTGCCGCTCGGCCGACTCTTCGAGGTCGTCGTGCACCACGTCGATCTCGATATCGGGATGACCGTCGACGACATCGATCCCGCGTTGGCCGAACACTGTCTGCGCTGGGCTGCGATCCGCCAGGGCGGTCGCACCGACTATCCGGCGCTCCGCCTGACCTGCTCGGACGGCGGGTCCGGCGCCGAGGTGACCGTCGATGTCGGTGCGACACAGTCCGCCGATCCGATCGTGGTCAGTGGGCCGGCCAACCGGCTGCTCGGCTGGCTCACCCAGCGCTCGGGTGCCGAAGGTCTGCGCGGGGACGTGCCGACCCTGCCGACCTTCGGCTGAGCCGACCAGCAGCAGAACCGAGCCCTGAGCATTCGAGGAGGACACCGAGATGACCGGACGAGGACATGTCGAACCGGGCGGACAACCGCTGGTCGAGCAGCTGTCGCCCGAGCTGACCATGATCAAGATGTCGGTCGGGCCGATGGACAACAACGCCTATGTGCTGCAGCCCCGGACCGGCGCCCCGGTGTTGATCGACGCTGCGAACGACGCCGACCGTCTGGTCGCCGCGGCCGGCGACCCGCCGCCCGGAACGATCGTCACCACACATCGCCATCATGATCATTGGCAGGCTCTGGCCGATCTCACTGCGCGGTGGAGTCCTCAGTTGTACGCCGGATCCCCTGACCTGGAAGCGATCCAGCAGGGTGCCGGCGTCCGTGACGTCACCGGAGTCTGGGACGCCGACGAGATCCCGATCGGCGACGAACGGCTGGAAATCCTCGGTCTGGTCGGCCACACTCCAGGGTCGATCGTGATCATCTACCGTGGCGACGTCACCCACCTGTTCACCGGTGACGGCCTGTTCCCCGGTGGCGTCGGAAAGACCGGCTCGGCCGCCGACTTCACCTCGCTGATCGAAGACGTCGAACACAAGATCTTCAACGTCTTCGAGGACGACACCGTGATCCATCCCGGCCACGGCGACGACACCACGGTCGGCCGGGAGCGCCCGCATCTGGACGAATGGCGGTCGCGCGGCTGGTGATCGGTCCGCGCCCGTTCCTGGTCGCAGTCCACTCCTGGTTCAGGGCCCTCACGATTCAGCGCCCTCAGTTTCGGGCGGCGGACACGGCTCCGGTGCGAGGTCGCTGATCAAGCCTGAACGGCGGCCAGCCAGAGCCGGGCGATCTCGTCGTGCCCGATCGCGGTCGGATGCACACCGTCCTCGGCCAACTCGGCCGCACTGCTCGCCGCGGCCAGCTTGTTCAGCTCGGCGTCCAACGCGACCACCGGTGCACCGAACTCGGTCGCCAGCCGATGGACGGTCTCGATCCGGGGCGCCAGATCCTCCCGCCACGCCGTTGCCTGCTCCTCGGTGACCGGCAGTACGAAGGGTTCCAGCAGGACCAACCCGGCCCCGGTGTCGGTGATCCGCGTGGCGATGTCGCGATAGCTGCGTTCGAAGTCTTCTGCCGACGTCGGATCGTCGCGGTCGAAGCGCCGCCAGGTGTCGTTGATCCCGATCATGATCGACACCAGATCCGGCCGGTGTGCCAGCACGTCGTCGGCCAGCCTGGCCTGCAGATCGACGGCACGGTTGCCGCCGACACCGGAGTTGATCACCGTCTGCTCGGACAGCCGGTCGGCCAGCCGACGGACATAGCCGGTGCCGAGGGCGTCCGGGTCGCCGAATCGGCCGGCGTCGGTGATGCTGTCGCCGTAGCAGACGACAACGCTGTCGGGCTTGATCATGAAGCTCCTGAGCTCGTGAGGTCGGCGACCACCTGCCGTGGCCGCATCGACCCTACCGGCACAGGCTCGTCCACCACCAGCAGCATTCCATGATCACGCCCTTGCGATGATCAGAGGCACTCGATGATTTCCAGCAGACGGACGGCACGCCGCCGGCGAGGTCGATCACATGTCGCGATAGCGCTGTGCCTTGGCGATGCCGTCCCGGAGTCCCGCGAGATCGAGCGGCGCGACGTAGGCCGGGGTGTCTCGCTGGATCCGCCATCCTTCGGCCAGTGGTCCGAGGTCCAGCACGTCGAAGCCGATCGCATCGATGAACGCCGCCACCCGATCCTTGGCCGACTGATCGTCGCCGGCGACGATCAACGCCCGCCGGTCGGCGGTCCCCCGCGCTGATGCCGCCGAGATGATCTCCGCCGCCCGGATGTGATTGAACGCCTTGACCACCCGCGCTCCGGGCAACTGACGCTGCAACAACTCGCTGGTGGTCGTCGATTCGTCGTCCAGCTCGGCGATCCTGCCGTCCCGCTGCGGATAGTAGTTGTCGGCGTCGATCACGATCTTGCCGTCGAAGTCGGCTGGATCGAGCGCGCCGATCGCCTTCAGCGGGATCGCGACCAACACCAGATCAGCTGCCGCAGCGGCCTCGGCGACGGTTCCCGCCGTCGCTCGCGGCCCGAGCTCGGAGACCAGGTCCCGCAGACTCTCCGGCCCCCGCGAGTTGGCGATCACGACATCGTCGCCGATGCCGATCGCCGCCCGAGCCACCACGCTGCCGATGTTTCCTGAACCGATGATTCCGATCGTTGCCATGCCAGGTCCAACACGATCGACGCGATCGACTATTCCCTCGGCCTCTCAGCCCGTTACGGCCGGACGCCGCGACTCCTCGTGTCCTGCACCCGAAATCCGCTACACAATTCGAGCGCCTGGAGCAGCAATCTGCTGCGTTGGCGTCGGCTGACATCCACCCGGTAAGCGCACCTCCGCCGCCTTGCAGCTCACTACTCCAGACGACCGACTTACGCACCGCATTTCGGGTGCAGGACACTAGCCGAAGGCGGGACCGCTCCAGCCGAGCCGACCGCGGGTGACGACCACCAGGATCAGTGCCGCGATACCGGCCGTGATGCCGATACCGTGGGTGATCGCCGCGTGATCCATGGTCGGGAAGACGCCGGACCAGACCACCGACGCATAGGTGTTGATCGAGCTGTGCAAGATCATCTGCAGCGGCAGGCTCTGGTTGGTGCGGTTGAAGACCCAGGTCATCACGATGCAGATCGCCATCGCGGTGCCGACGAACTCGATCACGTCGACGATCCGCACATTCGGCCAGTTCCCCCAGCTGGTGAGGAACAACGGCAGATGCCAGCAACCCCACAGCGGCCCGAGGATCAGGCTGCCGCCGAGCGACCCGAAGCGAGGCTGCAGCTTCGGCAGTGCGAAGTCCCGCCAACCCGGCTCCTCGGCGAGCCCGGTGGTGACCATCTGCAGTGCGAGCATCGGCAGGTAGACCAGCAGCACCGACACGGCGGGCAACTGGACATCACGACCGCCGGACAGCAACAACCCGATCACCGTCAAGGACAGCGGGACGCCGGCGATCACCGCCAGATAGGCGCGCCAATCGACCCGCCAGCGACGGAACCGGCCGAGCCATTCCGCCAGTCCCGCACGGCCGGAGCTGATGGCGGTGACCAGGAACGCCGAGACGATCGGGCCGAGGTAGGCGCCGGGCAGCATGCCGAGCAGTTGCGTTGTCCCGAGCACGGTCGGGAAGTCGAAGTCCCAGATGCCCAGTCCACTGCGGGACAGGACGTACGGGATCCAGGCCAGCCAGCTGAGCCCGAAGGCCAGCACGAAGAAGCTGATCACCGGCCGACGGCTGATCAGGGCGCGGAGGTCGCCCGCCCTCGGCACGGGTGCGGACTCGGTGGTCAGGTCCGGAATTCGATCCGGCAGCTGTGTTGTCATGGAGACGACGCTACGAAGTGATCTTGGTCGGCACAGTCGGGCCGAACACCATCCGATGGTGTCGCACGGTCCACCATCGACAGGGCAGCCGGCCCCCTCGTCGGTGTGCCGGGCACCGGGCAGGATGGACCCATCATGAAGTCCTGGATCACCCGTGCAGCCGCGGCGACCGGCAGCCTGCTGGCCGGCCTGGCCACCGCGCTGCCGGCGCTCTTCGCGCTCGCCCTGCTGCCGCTGCTGCTGGTGTTGCTGCCGTTCGTTCCCGATGCGATGCGACCGGTGCGAGCATTGGCGGACCGGGAACGGAGCCGGCTCTCGACGTCGGGCCGGCCGGTGCTCCGGCCGTATCGACCGATCCCCCCACCATCGACATCCCGGAGCCACGCTGCAGCCGTCCGGACGGTGTTCTCCGACCCGGCGACCTGGCGCGACCTGATCTGGCTGCTGACACACGGTCTCGGTTGGACGATCACCACGGTCCTCGCGGTCGCGCTCTGGCCGGCGGTCCTGGTCAGCCTGGTGCTGCCGATCATCTGGCAGGCGTATCCGCCCGGCACGTTCACCGCGATGTTGATCTTGATCCGGAATTGGCCGCAGGCGCTCACGCTGCCATTCCTGCAAGCGATCTGCTATGCCGCACTGGTGCTGTTCGTGGTGCCACCGGTGACGCGCTGGTGGATCGGCATCGGCCGTTCGTTGCTGCGGCCGACCTCGCAAGCGGCGCTCACCGGCGAGCTGCAGCGGGTCACCGAGACGCGGACGGCGGCCCTGGAATCGCACGGCGCCGAGCTGCGGCGGATCGAACGCGATCTGCACGACGGCGTACAGGCGCAGTTGGTCAACATCTCGGTCCGGTTGGGACTGGCGGATCGCGCGCTCCACAGCGACCCGGCTGCCGCCGGTCCGTTGATCACCGATGCGCGGACCGGCATCGAGGAAGTACTCGGCGAACTGCGCGGCATCATCCGCGGGATCTATCCGCCGATCCTCACCGACCGCGGACTGGCCGGCGCCATCCGCGCGCTGGCGGTCGGCCGGGACTTCCCGGTCGAGGTACGGATCGCCGACGACCTGCCGCGATTGCCCGCACCGGTCGAAGCGGCGGCCTACTTCGTCGTCGCCGAGGCGCTGACCAACACCACCAAGCACGGCGCGGCCCGATCCGCGACGGTGATCATCGCCGAGGCCGACGGCCTGCTGCTGATCACGGTCGGCGATGATGGCCGTGGTGGCGCCGACGAGACGCGCGGCACCGGGCTGATCGGGATCCGTCGTCGGGTCGCAGCCCTGGACGGACGCTTCGCCCTGGACAGCCCGGCAGGCCGTGGAACGACGATCGAGGTGAGGTTGCCGTGCGAATCGTGATCGCCGAGGACAACGCGCTGCTCCGCGAGGGGATCGTGATGTTGGTGCAGAGCGCCGGCCACCAGGTGGTCGGCTACGCCGCCAGTGGTCCCGAGATCGTGCCGACCTTGATCGAACAGCGGCCCGACATCGCCGTCCTGGATGTTCGGATGCCGCCGTCCTTCTCCGACGAAGGCCTGCGCGCGGCGATCGAGGTCCGCGAACAGCTGCCCGGTCTGCCGATCCTGGTGCTCAGCCAATACGTCGAGCAGGCGTTCGCCCGCGAGCTGCTGGCCGCCGGCGCAGAAGGCACCGGCTATCTGTTGAAGGACCGGATCGGCCGGGTCGAGGAATTCCTCGATGCCTTGGAACGGGTCGCAACCGGCGGCACCGCACTGGACCCCGAGGTGGTCTCCCAGCTGATGGGCCGGCGGAGCAGCCCGCTGGACGGACTGACACCGCGGGAACGGGAGGTCCTGGAACTGATGGCGCAGGGGCTGGACAATCCCGCGATCGCCCGCCAGCTGGTGATCACCGAACGCGCCGTCACCAAACACACCGGCAACATCTTCCGAAAACTCGACCTGCCGGCCACCGACAGCGGCCACCGTCGCGTCCTCGCCGTCCTGGCCTTCATCAACGCCTAGGGCGGGACCGCTGCTCCCCCGTTCCACCCCGCCGCACCGTTTCGGTAGCTCCGCACCGGGTGTGCAGGGTGCGGATGTACCGAAACGGTGCGGCGTGTGGGGGTGATCAGCGGTGTGGCGGGACGGCGACGCCGGTGCTGGACGAGCTCGCGCGGCGGGTGGTTGCCGCAGCTGCCGGAGCGGGCTTCGGGTCGTCGGTCTGCCGCAATAGATCGAAGAAGACGTCGCCGAGCACCACCTGGTAGCGGTCGTCGTCGGCCAGCAGTGCACCGAGTTCGGCGACATCGGTCGGGGTCCAGTTCCAGGCGTTGACGCCGCCGGCGATGAAGAACGGGGCCGAACCGTCCCAGCCGGCGGCGTACTCGTCCATCCCGGCCTTGAACTCGGCTGCGTCGCCGGCCGGGCTGAAGTTCCTGATCACCGGCAGCTCGCCGCCGGTCACCACGCCGCCACGGCCCGACGACTGGATGATCCCCCGCAGACCGGTGTGGGTGCGGTAGATGTCCAGCACCTCGTCGGTGAACGGGATCGAACCGTCACCGTTGCTGTAGGCGTACACCAGGTCGAGCCCGGTTTCGCGCAGATAGCGATCGGTCACGTCGGCGTACTCGGTCAGGCTCTTGCTGTCCGGCCAGGAGACCGGGTAGGTGTAGCCGGCACCGGACGGGCCGCAGATCAACAGGTCGTTGTCGGTCGCGGTCTGCTGGAAGTAGCGGTAGATCGCCGGGCCGGCGTCGGCCAGCACCGGGCTGATCGTCCAGTTGGTCGGCACCTTGCCGCGGTCCGGGTTGTCCCACAGCTCCCGCAGATGCCGCTGGCAGTACTGGATGTTGTCGCCCTCGCCGAAGGTCAGCGTCAGATAGATCTTGTTCGCCGGCTTGCTCGGCGCCGGCGTGTTGATCTTGGACGAGATCTTCGCCGGCACTCCGCCGTGCACGGTGCCGTTGGCGTAGAAGTCGGCAGCGAACACCTCGACCCGCTTGGTCGCGGCAAGATCGACTCCACCCCACTCGCCGGCCACGTCGTTGGAGAACCAACCCAGGTACGGCGTGGTGCTGGCTGTGCTGCCGAAGATCTCGGCGAGCAGTTCCCCGGGCGCACCGTTGGGATCCAGCCAGACCAACATCGCCTTGGTCGCCACCACGTAGTCACGGAAGTACGGGAACGGCTCGACCCGGGTCGGAGCGGTATCGGTCGCGGTGATCAGGTACTGGTTCCAGATGTCGACGGTCACGGTCAGCTCGGTGGTCCCGGCCGGCGGCTGGAAACGGTAGATCCAGTAGTTGCCGCCGTCGGCGAACCGGTTCTGCTCGCCACCGATCGACGACGTGCTGGCAAAGAGGAACTCCTCCTCTTCGGTCGTGTCGGGCAGGAAGTCGGCGATCACCGTGCCGTCGGCGGTGGCCTTGACCGAGGCCACCGAGGCACCCCACCCGTCGTTGCCGAAGGCGTCGGCGAATCGGACGTAGACCGCCTCGCCTCCGAGCTCGGCACTGACGTCGAGGGTCAGCGTGGTCCGGTTGGAGGAGTCCCGGATCTGCTCGGTCTCCCGAGCGACCTCACGCCAGGTGACGCCGTCAACGGCGACGGTCCGGGTCGGCGGCAGCCCGGTCAGCAGCCGCTGCTCGCAGTGCGGCCACAGATTGTCCAGCTGCCAGCGGTAGATCGCGACCTTGTCCTGACCGGTGAACCGACCGCGCAGGTCCTCCACGATCTTCAGCCCGTAGGTCTCGGCCTGCTCCGCGGTGGCGACCACAGCGTTGCGGAGGCCGGCCAGAGTGGTCGCGACGTTGATGGTGTCGGGCACGTCGGGGTCGTAGAGGATCGCCCCGGCGACCCGGGCGGCGTACTTGTCGATCAAGGTCCGCGGATCGTCGTGCCAGCGGCTGCCGGCGAAGTCCTGCAGCCAGGTCAGGTCGGCGGTGTCGTCACCCTTGTCGTAGTTGAAGTAGAGCTCCGGCCGAGTCCTGTTGACGATCCCCTGCAGGGTGGTCAGCAGAAGTTGATCTTCACCGGGCAACTCGGCGATCGAGCCCGCCTGCAGCCGGCCCGGAACGGCGAAGCGGGGCAACAACCTGCCTGGCTGCCACTGCACACCCGATGGCGATGCAGCGGCGGTCCCGGTGCTGGCGATCATGCTGCCGCTCCCGGCAGTCAGGGCGATCCCGGCGAGGACGGTGGCATTGGTTGCAAGAAATCTCCGACGGCTGACCATGTCATGCCTCCTTCGGTCCGAGCGGGGGACGCCAGACCGTACGACAACTCTGTCGCTGAGGAAGCTAGCACGAACCAGCACTCCATGGAAACGTCTCCACGCCCGCGATGAACGCACCGTGCGGCGCTGTCGACGGGGTCTGCCGGTCGGGTGTGGGTGCAGCCTGCTCGGCGTCGTCAGACCCGAGCCGGTACGGTGCCGGCGGCTGTCAGCCGGGCCCAGCTGCGTTGACAGCCGATCGCCACCAGGCAGCTGGCGCCGACCGCGATCGCGGCACCGCTGAACGACCAACCCAGTCCCCTGCTGTCGATCAGGACACCGGCCAGCGCGGTGCCGACCGCGGCGCCGACCTGGGTCACCGAGGACAGCATCGACTGCGCCTCGTTCAGACGATTGGACGGAGTCAATTGATCCAGCAGGCCCTGCTGCATGATCAAGGTCGGCGCGATCGTCAGACCGGTGCCGAAGAGCAGGGGCAACAGCAGCCACAACGGCGGCTTGCCGCTGCCGACCATCAACGCGATGCCGACCAGCAGCACCGAGAACGTGCCGGTGGTGATCATCACGGCCTGCCGCTCCGGCAGCCGCCAGTTGCGAGCTCCGAAAATCAGCCCGCCGACGGTGCTGCCGCCGGCGATCGCGGTGAACAGGATGCCGACCCGGTCGGTGCCGCCGAGCAGTTCGCCGGCGGTCCCGGCCAGCGAGGTGTCCAATTGGCCGAAGCCGATGCTCATCGCCAGCATCACGCCGAGCACCGCGGCGACGCCGGGAACGGTGATCGCGGAGCGATGATGCCGGACGGGGATACCGGTGTCCGAAGACTGGGTCTGAGGCTGGTTTCGGGCCGGTCGGGAACGGCGAGCGGCCGCCGTTCGGCAGTAGCCAACCCCTCCGGCCGCCATGCAACCGGCCGCAACCAGCACCGGCACCACCGGCGAGGACAGGGCCAGCAGGGCCGACAACAGCAGAGGGCCGAGCACGAAGAGCAACTCGACAGCGGTCGCGTCCAGAGCGAAGGCGACCCGCCGCGAGGCCGGGTTGGGGAAGACCACCCGCCAGGCCGTACGGATCGCCGGGCTGATCGGCGGGAACGCGACCCCGGCCAGGCCGGCCATCATGATCAACACCGCCAGCGGCGCGCCGGCTACGGTCGCCAGCGCGTCGCCGGCCAGCAGCGCCGCCGAGGACAATGCGGTCGGCAGTAGGATCCGGACCTGACCGGCCCGGTCCATCATCCGTCCCCAGAACGGGGTGCCGATCGCACAACCGATCGCGAAGGCGCCGGTCACGACCCCGGCGATGCCGTACGCGTTCCGTTCGGACTCGACCAGCACCAGCAGTCCGAGCGGCGCCATCGCGATCGCCAGCCGGGCCACCACCGCGGTCAGGAAGGGACTGGCTGCCGGCCGGTAGCGCAACAGCCGGCCGTAGGCCCGTAGGCCGCTGCCGAGATCGTGCTCGGCCGCCTCATCACCCAGGTTCGTCATCTCCGGATGATCATCGCACCCCGGATTGTCGGCGGCCAATCCGGTTCGCCCGATCGAGACGGTCGGCAACATCCACGGCCGATACCCCCGGACGACCTGCCCGCCGGGTTCGCCGACCGCGGACGGACCGCCACACGTGTTGCCATATCGCCCTCGTCCGCCCCCGGCAGTCCGGACGGATCGCCCCACGTGTTACCACATCGTCCTTGGGTCGTGGGAACGTCGGGGCCGAGTTCGCGGTGCGCTGCGCCCCGGCGGCGTGTCCGGACCGGTCAGCGGATCCGGTCGTAGACCAGGCTGATGGTGCCGTCCTCGCCGGCCGCATTGCTCACCAGCGCCCACTTTCCCGCCGGCAGCCCGTCCTCGAACAGCCGGGCTCCGCCACCGACGGTCTCGGGGAAGATCATGAACGCCAGCCGGTCCACCCGGTCGGCGGCCAGCAGGGCCTTGATCACGCTGGCGCTGGCGAAGACGACGATGTCGCCGCCGTCCTCGGCCTGCAGCTCGTCCACGACCTCCGGCGCCGGCCGATCCAGGATCCTGGTCCGCTGCCACGGCGCCTCGGTGAGGGTGTGGGAGAGCACCACCTTGTCCGCGTCGACCAGCCAGCGGGCGTAGCCGCGGTCGCGTTCATCGGCATTCGGATCGTCGGCAACGGTCGGCCAGAAGCCGAGAAAGCCTTCGGCGTTGACCCGGCCGAGCAGCGCGGTGCTGGCCGGCTTCCACAGCTCGGTCAGATGATCACGGGCGACGTCGCTGATCGCGTACGGCATCAGCCAGGCCATGTCCGTCGCTCCACCCGGGCCGGCGTACCGGCCGTCCAGGGTGAGGCTGATGTTGGTGACGACGCGACGAGTGGTGTTGGTGGACATGGGAGTTACTCCTTCTGCGGGAACTTGAGGAATGTGTTGAGTGGTTCGATCGGTCGGTGGTACGCGGCCGCGACGGATCAGGATGGACGGACCGAGGCCGATCACGACACGGCGACCGGATCATTTCTGCTCGGCGTTGATCAGTGCTGCGAGACGGTCGAGCGACTGGTTCCAGCCGAGCTCGATGCCGGCGATGAAATCGGCGGATTCGACGACGCTGTCGTCGATCCGGAAGCGGACGTCCAACTCGGTCGTGACGGGTTCAGGTCGGGACGGATCTCCCGCCGACGCTCCGCCCGGAGCGTCGCGATGGTCGGCCAGGGTGACGGTGTAGTCCGCGGTGAACGCGACCGCTCCGGTCGGCAGCAGCGGCGACAGCCGGAAGCCGATCCGTTCACCGTCGACGACGGACCGGACCACGCCCTCGGCGCGGCCGACCAGTCCGTCGACGCCGGTCCGATCGGCAGCGTCGGCGTACTCCTGGATCACGCGTCCGCCCGGGACCGCCTCGAAGATCAAGCGCGCGACCCGCAGGTGGTCCGGCACCCACCACCGGGCCATCCGATCGGCCTCGGTGACCGCCGCCCACACCGTCTCGCGCGGCGCCGCCAGCCGACGCCGGAAGCTGAAGCTGCGGCCGTCCGCCCAGCGGTGGGCCGTCGCGGACGCCAACTCCTCGGCCAGCGACGCACCGTAGTTGTCGAAGTCGGCGCGGACCGTGCTCTGTCGGTCGGCACCGTCGGCGAGCCGACCGAGTCGCACGGCCAGATCACGCAACGGTCCGGCCTCCAGCGCGAAGATCTTGCGCTGGCCGGACCGCTGCGAGACCACCAGGCCGGCGCGCTCGAGGGTCTGCAGATGCTTGGTCGCCTGCGGTTGACGTAAGCCGACCTCGTCGGCGATCACGCCCACCGACTGCGGACGGTCCGCGAGCGCAGTCACGATCCGCCAGCGGGCCGGGTCGGCCAGCGCCGCCAGCGCTGAGTTCTGCTCCATGACCAGAATCATTCCCTATGAAGAATATTCTTGTCAAGGAATATCTCTGATCGGTTCCGTCTCCCGCATCGTCACGGGTCGGGTCGAACCGCCGGTGCCTGCTGAGTCGAGGCCCTGGACCTGCTGATTCGAGCCTCTGAGCCTGGCGTGCCGAGGTCCCTGAGTCTGTCGAAGGGCCGCGTCCCACTCCGCCGGCGAGCCGAGCAGCGAGTTGCGGTCCTTCGACGAGCTCAGGACCCGGAGGTCGTCAGTTGCTCGGCTGGGCGGCCGTGGAGTCGGCGTCCCGCTTGGACTTGATCAGGCTTGCCACGGTGGTGACGGCGAGCGTCACGATGATCACCGTGAGCGACAACCAGATCGGGATGTCGAGGGAGAACGGGATGTGCAGCTTCTCGTCCAGGTGGTACTCGTGCATCGCGTGGAAGACCAACTTCACGCCGATGAAGGCGAGGATGATCGAGAGTCCGACCGACAGGTAGACCAACCGCTTGAGCAGTCCGCCGATCAGGAAGTACAGCTGCCGCAGCCCCATCAGCGCGAACACGTTGGCGGTGAAGACCAGGTACGGCTCCTGGGTCAGGCCGTAGATCGCCGGGATCGAGTCCAGGGCGAACAGCAGGTCGGTGCTGCCCAGCGCGATGATCACGAACAGCATCGGGGTGATCAGTCGCCTGCCACCCTCGCGGATCGTCAGCTTGGTGCCGTGGAACTCTTCGGTGGAAGGCATCCGACGCTTGACCAACCGCATCAGCGGGTTGTCCGGAGCGTCCTCCTCGTCCTCACCCTTGCGATAGTCCAGGTACAGCCGGATCGCGGTGTAGATCAGGAAGGCGCCGAAGATGAAGAAGACCCAGCTGAACAGACTGATCAGCCCGGCCCCGAGGGCGATGAAGACACCGCGGAACAGCAGCGCGAGCAGGATGCCGACCAGCAATGCGTACTGCTGATACTGCCGGGGCACCTTCAGTTTGGTCATGATGATCACGAAGATGAACAGGTTGTCCACCGACAAGCTGTACTCGGTGAGCCACCCGGCGAAGAACTCCCCGGCGTACTGGCCACCGGAGACCAACCAGACACCGAGCCCGAACAAGATCGCCAACGCGACGAAGACGCCGATGAACAGGCCGGCTTCCTTCATGGACGGCTCGTGCGGCCGGCGACCGATCACGAAGACGTCGAAGCCGAGGATGAGGACCATCACACCGACGGTGATGATCCAGGCATAGAGATGTACGTCCACCCGTTAGACCTTTCGAGAGCTCTGAGTGCGAACATGCGCTTACCTCAGAGGTCTCTTCCGCCGAGCTGCTGCAGCATCGCAGCAGACCGACCGCCGGCACCGGGTGCTGTGTCCGCCGACCAGAACTGGTCGACGGCCTGTCCGTGATGACGATGCCGTCGCGAAGGAATACTCCCCTCCGTCGTCCAGTGTCCCACTCCGGGTACGCCCCGGGGAAATCCTGACCCGGCGCTGTGGCGAGACTCGCGTTTCGGTTCGGAACCGATTCCGATTCGCCCATCCGGGCTCAGCGATTGGCCTCCACCATCTGCCGCAGCTCCCGCTTCAGCTCCGACATCTCGTCCCGCAATCGGGCGGCCACCTCGAACTGCAGATCCGCGGCTGCGGTGTGCATCTGTTCGGTGAGCTCCTGGACCAGCTGGGCCAGATCGCCGGCCGGCATCCCGGCGGTCTTGCGGGCCTGCTCGACGGCATCGGCACCGAGGTTGGGGGTCGGCGACTTGCGGTCCTTGCCGGCCCGCTTACCCATCGAGGTCCCGGCCAGCATGTCGTCGGTGTCGGCGTCCTCGCGGGCCAGCATGTCGGTGATGTCGGCGATCTTCTTCCGCAGCGGAGTCGGGTCGATCCCGTGCTCCTTGTTGTAGGCCAACTGCTTGTCCCGGCGCCGGTTGGTCTCGTCGATCGCCGCGGCCATCGACGGGGTGATCTTGTCGGCATACATGTGGACCTGACCGGACACGTTACGAGCGGCCCGGCCGATGGTCTGGATCAGGCTCTTGTCGCTGCGCAGGAAGCCTTCCTTGTCGGCGTCCAGGATGGCGACCAGCGACACCTCGGGCAGGTCGAGTCCCTCGCGCAGCAGGTTGATCCCGACCAGCACGTCGTACTCCCCCATCCGCAGCTGGCGGAGCAGCTCGATCCGGCGCAGGGTGTCGACCTCGGAGTGCAGGTAACGGGTGCGGATCCCGTTCTCCAGCAGATAGTCGGTCAGGTCCTCCGACATCTTCTTGGTCAACGTGGTGACCAGCACCCGTTCGTTCCTGTCGGCGCGGGTCCGGATCTCGCCGATCAGGTCGTCGATCTGCCCCTGGGTCGGCTTGATGATGACCTCCGGGTCGACCAGACCGGTCGGCCGGATGATCTGCTCGACGACGCCGTCGGTGCGGGCCAGCTCGTAGTCCCCCGGGGTCGCCGACAGATAGACGGTCTGGCCGATCCGCTCCACGAACTCCTCGAACCGCAGCGGCCGGTTGTCCACCGCCGACGGCAGCCGGAAGCCGTGATCGACCAGCGTTCGCTTACGGGAGGCGTCGCCCTCGAACATGCCACCGATCTGCGGCACGGTGACGTGCGATTCGTCAATGACCAGCACGAAGTCCTCGGGGAAGTAGTCCAGCAACGTGTTCGGCGGCTCGCCCGGTGACCGGCCGTCCATGTGCATCGAATAGTTCTCGATCCCCGCACAGGTGCCGATCTGGCGCATCATCTCGATGTCGTACGTGGTACGCATCCGCAGCCGCTGGGCCTCCAGCAGCTTGTTCTGGCTCTCCAGCTCACCGAGCCGATGCTCCAGCTCGGCCTCGATCCCGTCGATCGCCCGGGCCATCGTGTCCGCGCCGGCCGAGTAGTGGCTGGCCGGCATCAGGATCGCCTCGTCGTCCTCGGAGATGATCTCCCCGGTCAGCGGATGCATCACCATCAGCCGCTCGATCTCGTCGCCGAAGAACTCGATCCGGACCGCCATCTCCTCATACTTCGGGAACACCTCGAGAGTGTCGCCACGGACCCGGAACGTGCCCCGCGCGCCGGACAGGTCGTTGCGCGCGTACTGGATGTTGACCAGTTGACGCAGCAGGTCGTCGCGGTCGATCACCTGCCCGACCTTGAGCATCACCGCCAGCCGCAAATACTCTGCGGCGCTGCCCAGACCGTAGATCGCCGACACGGTCGCAACCACGACGGTGTCCCGCCGGGTCAGCAGCGAGTTGGTCGCCGAGTGCCGGAGCCGCTCGACCTCCTCATTCAGCGAGGAGTCCTTCTCGATGTAGGTGTCGGTCTGCGGGATGTAGGCCTCGGGTTGGTAGTAGTCGTAGTAGGAGACGAAATACTCCACCGCATTCTTCGGGAAGAACTGGCGCAGCTCGTTGGCGAACTGGGCGGCCAGTGTCTTGTTGGGCTGCATCACCAGCATCGGCCGCTGCAGCCGCTCGGCCAGCCAGGCGACGGTCGCGGTCTTCCCGGTGCCGGTGGCGCCGAGCAGAACGATGTCCTGCTCGCCGCCGTTGATCCGGCGCTCCAGGTCGTCGATCGCCGCCGGCTGGTCGCCGGAGGGCGCGAACTCGCTCTGCACCTGCAGCGGGTGGACGGTGCGCTGCAGTTCTTCGATCGGACGCATGAGACAGACTGTATGCCCGACCTCTGACAGCCCTTCGGTCGACGGCTCAGAGCATGGTCTTCCAGACCGAGGTCACCATCTCCTGGAAGTCGGTGTTCAGTGCGTCGGTGTCGGTCTGGGACGTGTACCAGGTGGTCACCACCGAGGCCAGTCCGTCCTCCCGGACCGCGACCACCGAGGTAACGGCGACCGTCGTGGTCCCCTGGCTGCTGGAATCCACGTACTGCATGCTCTGCGATGCGGCCTTCAGCTTGCTGGTGCCGGTGTCGATCGACGACGCGGACCCCTTTTTGACGCCGCTTTCCTCCTCGCCGAGCTGGTCCAGCCAGGTGTCCAGGACCTGCTCCGGATCGGCGCTGCCACCGACGTCGACGCACTGCGCACTCGCCTTTGCCACGAGTTCACTGTTGGTCATCGAGACCAGCGACGACTTCTTGGTCTGAACCTTCCACCCGCTCGGCGGGGTGACCTCGCAGCCACCACCGATCGGGAGCGACGTGCCACCACCTTCGGATCCACCCGAATCGGTCGGCTCGTCCGACGGCTTCTCCGACGGCGGACTGCTCGGCTGCTCGGACGGCTGGCTGGACGGGTCCTGCTCCGGCGGTCCCTGGGCGGTCGGCACTCCCGACCCCGGTTCGATCGTCGAACCCGCGCTCCTGTTGCCGGTCACCGCGCTGATGATCAGCGCGATGATCACCACCAACACCACCAGGCCGCCGACGATCGCCAGGATCAGTCCGGTGCTCCGCTTGCGTGGGCCGCCGCCCGAACCGCCCGGTCCGCCGCCGCCCGGTGGCTGTTGACCGTAGCCCTGCTGCCCATATCCCTGCTGCCCGTAGGGCTGCTGGCCGTAGCCCTGCTGCCCGTAGCCCTGCTGCCCGTACGGCTGCTGTTGCCCGTAGGCCTGTTGGCCCGGTTGGCCGTAGCCCTGCTGCTGGCCGGGCTGACCATAGCCGGGTTGTTGCTGCTGGCCGGGTTGTTGCTGCTGGCCCGGGTGACCGTACGGTCCGGGCTGGCCCGGCTGACCGTAACCGCCCTGCGGCTGGCCCGGCTGACCGTACTGTCCCTGCTGACCTTGCTGACCCGGACCTTGCGGTCCTTGCTGGCCGAACTGGCCCTGCTGACCTCGCTGTCCGTCACCGGGCTGCTGCGGATTCGCCCACGGGTTACTCATGCCTGCCCCCGGTTCTGGTCGCCGGAATCATTGCGGTTCACCCGCGGCGGGGTGACCTGCGATGACGGATGGACATCGGACTGCTGCGGATCGTCGGCGCCCGCCGACGCGTGCCGCGCCGGCCGATCGGGCTCGACCGACCGATCAGGATCGGCCGTCCGAGAGGGACTTGTGGCCTGGGCGGGACTCGTCTGGGTCGGGCCCGCTGATGGTGCAGAACCGGGGGCAGATCCGTTGGGCTGCGCCGGGCTCATCGTCGCCGATCCCGTCCGAGTGGCTGCTGGCTCCGACCCTGCCGGCGCCGCGCCGCGTCCGGTCGAACCGGTGGCCAGGGCGATCCGGTCCGGCAGATCGGACCGCGACTGCTGCCGGTTCCCGATCCGGACGGCCGTTCCGCAGGCGTTGCAGAACGACGCCCCCGGCACCAGCGGCATCTCACAGCTGGCGCAGAACATCAGCTCGCCGTCGTCGCCGACACTCTCGTCATTGCGTGCTACCCGTTCCAGGGCGGCTTCCATCAGCCCCAGGTGCAGGACGTTGCGGACCCGCAGGATGAGGACCCCGAGGATGATCAGGCCCCACAGCAGCGTCAGCATCAGTCCCTGGGTGGCCGGCAGGTAGGACAGCAGGTAGGCGCCGACCTGATAGGCGATGTTGGCCAGGATCGCCTCGGCGAGGCCACGGAAGTAGCGCGGCGTGAAGCCGTCGTATCCCTTGCCCAGTCCGGAGAACTCCGCCGCGGCGATGCCCGCCGCGGTGCCCATCAGCAGCGGCTTGACGAAGCCTTCCAGGAAGATCAACGCGACCCAGCCGGCTGCGTTCCCGCTGTCGACGAAACCTCCGAAGAGGGCCTCCCGGTGCCGCACCAAGGTGTCGAAAGTGGCGTAGGCGACGCCGGAGATGACGCCGAAGGTGAGACCGTCCATCAGGTCGTCGAACTTCGGGCGGCTGGCCAGGTAGATCGGTCCGGCCTGAGTGATCAACTGAGCGACGATCGGCACCAGCACACCGACCAGCAGCAGTGTTCCGACCTGAGGCCCTTGGGCCAGCCCGCCGCCGTAACTCACCACGTCGGCCAGCGGTGCACGCCAGGAGGTCCAGAGGATCGTGAACGCCAGCGCCAACACGCCGGTGGCGAGGAAGGCCGCGACGGTGACCAGCACCGGCTCGTCCTCCCAGAGATTGACGTCGTAGAGATAGACGATGTAGACGATCGGGATCGCGAACGCTGCCACCAGGATGGCGACCGGCAGCGCACCGAAGATCGCTGCGACCAGGGCGACAGCCAGACCGATGGCCAGTGCGATCCGGTAGGTCTGCGGGTGCTGGCCGGTCCCGCGCGGCATGATCGTCGAGATCAGCGCGAACGAGGCCACCGGCTCGTCGGGCTTGACAGCGAACGATTTCTTGCGCGCCATGTCCGGTGACCTGAGATCGAGTCCACAGATCTGACAGAAATGCGCGACCTCGGCCGTCTCCGCGCCACACCGGGTGCAGGTCACGGGATCCTCCTCGGGTGGTCGGGTGTCGCCAAGCAGCGGGACACCAGGTTGGCCCATCGACGGTCCATTCGGACGTCCGGCGATGACATTCGGGGCAAGAACTTACCGTGTTCCGGTGACACGGCCGACGACCGCCGCGTACGCCGCGGCGACTCGAGTCCGGAGATCTTCGTCGTCGGGTCCGCTGTTGTCGATCACCAGGTCGGCGGCCGCGAGCCGGTCCTCCCTGCTGGCCTGGGCCGAGATCCGGGCATCGGCCTGCGCGGCGTCGATCCCGTCACGTTGCATCAGCCGCTGCCGTTGGATCTCCTCCGACGCGTCGACGACGATCACGGCATCGAAGTCGTCGGACTGGCCGGTCTCGACCAGCAGCGGGATCATCTGGACGACGACGGCGTCCGGCTCGGTCGCGGCCTCCAGTTCGTCGGCGCGCCGACGTACGGCCGGGTGGATGATCGCCTCCAGGTCCGCTCTGGCCTCGGCGTCGCCGAAGACGATCCGGCCGAGCGCAGGACGGTCGAGTCGTCCGTCGGTGATCACCCCGTCACCGAAGCGTTCGATGATCTTGGACAGACCCTCGGTGCCGGGCTCCACGACGTCACGCGCGAGCTGATCGGAGTCGATGACCACCGCACCGCAATCGGCCAGGATCGCCGCCACCGTTGACTTCCCTGATGCGATCCCACCGGTCAGTCCGATTCGAGTCCGTGCCATGGCTGCACTCTATCCAGCGGTGTGCCCGGCGGCCTGGCCACGCAGTCACCGCACGATCGCGGGTCGCGCCACGACAACGACGAAGCGGCCCCTCACCAACTGGTGAGAGGCCGCTTCGTTCGAAGATCATCGCGATGATCGGGATCGATCATCGCTCCATGATCAGTTGCCGCCGGTCAGCTTCTCCCGCAGAGCCTGCAGCGCCTCGTCGGAGGCCAGCGAACCCTCGGGATCCTGCGGAACGACTGCCGCCGGGCGGGAGGCTGCCGCGCCACCGCCGGTGCTGCCGTTGCTGCCGGACTCACCGTCGGTGGAGCCGCCGGAGGAGTACGACGCCGGTGCCTCGGCCGCCGCGCCCTCGGCCGCCTCGGCCTCGGTGACCTGCTTCTTGTGCTGCTCCCAACGGGCCTGAGCCTCGGCGTACTGGGACTCCCAGGCCGCCCGCTGCTCGTCGTAGCCCTCGAGCCACTCGCCGGTCTCCGGATCGAAGCCCTCCGGGTACAGGTAGTTGCCCTGGTCGTCGTAGCTGGCCGCCATCCCGTACAGCGTCGGGTCGAACTCGTCGGAGTTCACGTCGATGCTCTCGTTGGCCTGCTTCAGCGACAGCGAGATCCGGCGACGCTCGAGATCGATGTCGATGATCTTGACCATCACCTCGTCGTTGACCTGGACGACCTGCTCCGGGATCTCGACGTGACGCTCGGCGAGCTCGGAGACGTGCACCAGACCCTCGATGCCCTCCTCGACCCGGACGAACGCACCGAACGGCACCAGCTTGGTGACCTTGCCCGGAACGATCTGACCGATCTGGTGGGTGCGGGCGAAGGCCTGCCACGGATCTTCCTGGGTCGCCTTCAGCGACAGCGAGACCCGCTCGCGGTCCATCTCGACGCTGAGCACCTCGACGGTGACTTCCTGGCCGACCTCGACAACCTCGGACGGGTGGTCGATGTGCTTCCAGGACAGCTCCGAGACGTGCACCAGGCCATCCACACCGCCGAGATCGACGAAGGCGCCGAAGTTGACGATCGAGGAGACCACACCCTTGCGGATCTGGCCCTTCTGCAGCTGGGTGAGGAAGTTCTGCCGGACCTCGGACTGGGTCTGCTCCAGCCAGGCGCGACGGGACAGCACCACGTTGTTGCGGTTCTTGTCCAGCTCGATGATCTTGGCCTCGAGCTCCTGACCGACGTACGG
Organism: Microlunatus soli; assembly: GCF_900105385.1. Lineage (NCBI taxonomy): Bacteria > Bacillati > Actinomycetota > Actinomycetes > Propionibacteriales > Propionibacteriaceae > Microlunatus > Microlunatus soli. The sequence continues at coordinate 872,795 of NZ_LT629772.1, forward strand.
CTGCAGGTCCCGGACCCGACGCATCTCGACCAGCGACGCGGGCAGGAAGCCACGCAGACCGATGTCGATGATCAGACCACCCTTGACGACCTCGATCACCGAACCGGTGACCACGCCGTCCTCTTCCTTGATCTTCTCGATCGTGCCCCAGGCGCGCTCGTACTGAGCCCGCTTCTTGGAGAGGATGAGGCGACCTTCCTTGTCCTCTTTCTGCTGGACCAGGGCCTCGACCTCATCGCCGACGCTGACCACCTGATGCGGGTCCACGTCGTGCTTGATGGAGAGTTCCTTGGAGGGGATCACACCCTCGGTCTTGTAGCCGATGTCGAGAAGGACTTCGTCTCGATCGACCTTGACGACGGTGCCGGTGACGATGTCACCGTCGTTGAAGTACTTGATGGTCTTGTCGACTGCTTCGAGGAACTCTTCGGGCGAGGAGAAGTCGTCGATCGCGACCTGCGGGGCTGCCTCAAGGGAGGACGTCATGTAGTAGGGCTCCGATTATGGATGAGTGGGTTGTACGGTGTGCCGCAGCCTGATTTCACACCCCGGCGGGACGATCGACTCACCGTCGTTCGACCGTCGAGAGGCGAGCGAGACCTACTCCGTCCGAAGTCTGCGCAGACCACAGCGACATTACAGCTTAACGTTGCGCCGAGAAGTCGGTCAATTCCGTTCCGCCGTACTCCTCCGTATCTGTGTCGAACGCATCCGGCCGACCGTTCATTCCGCCTGCGGAAGCACCGAGCAGTGGTTCCCCCGACCGCAAGCGGCGCGGGTTGTCCACTGCACGGCAAATCCGCGGGACCGACGGCACGCTTGCTGGCTACCATCTGCCGGTGACCTCCATCGACTGGCCCGTCTGCACCGAGCGACTGGCGTTGCGTCCGTACACGCCGGACGACCTTGATCCCCTCTGGGCGTTCGAACAGTTGCCGGAGGTGCAACGCTGGCTCGGTTGGGCACCACACACCCGCGACGAGCTGCGCGACGCGATGGAGTCCGAGACCAGCACCACAACCCAGGTGATGGTGCTCCTGGATTCGACGCTGATCGGCCACGTGATGATCATGCCCAGGGACAGCTGGGCACAGAAGGATGTCGCCGAGCAGGCCAAGGGTCTGGAGGCCGAGCTGGGCTGGATGTTCGATCCGGCGTACGGCGGGAAGGGCTACGCGACGGAGGCGATCCGAGCCGTCGTCGGGGTGTGCTTCGACTCCTTGAAGCTGCGCCGGGTGCATGCCGGCTGCTTCGCCGACAACGCCGCCTCCTGGCGGCTGATGGAACGGCTCGGGATGCGCCGCGAGGAATTCAGCCGGGCCACCGCGCTGCACCGCGACGGCAGCTGGCACGACGGGATGAGCTACGGGATACTCCGCGCGGAGTGGACCGAGGCCGGTGCCGCCGAGCCGGCCTGATCCTGCCGTCGCCGATCCGGTCGATGCGCAGCAGCCACCGGCGCACCATCGGTGCTCGAGATCCTGGGCTCAGACCTCGTGGCTGATGAGCGACAGGCCGAGGGCGTTGAACTGTTCGACCGGCCGGTGGTAGCCGCGTTCGATGTGGTGCACGCCGCGCAGGGTCGACGGGCCCTCGGCGACGGCCGCCGCGAGAACGGCAGAGAAGCCGGCCCGGATGTCGGGCATCGTCACGTCGCCACCACGCAGCTTGGTGACGCCGCGGACAACGGCCGAGTGCACGGCTGCGGTGTCGTGATAGCGGCAGGCAGCGCCGCCGAGGCAGGTGTCGTAGGTCTCGATCTCGGCACCCATCCGCTGCAGCGCCGGCACGTAGGCGAGCCGGTTCTCGTACACCGTCTCGTGCAGCACCGACATCCCGTCGGCCTGGGTGAACAGCACGATCAGCGGGGTCTGCCAGTCGGTGGCGAAACCGGGATGAGTGTCGGTGTGCACGGCCGCCGGTCGCAGCCCGTTCGGCGCCGAGGCCATGATCCAGTCGTCGGTGATCTCGAACTCCGCGCCCATCCGGGCCAGCGTGGTGATCGCGGTGACCAGCCGATCCTGTGGGCAGCCGTGGACCCGGACCTCTCCCCCGGTCACCAGGCCGGCGACCAGGTAGGAGAACGCCTCGATCCGGTCGCCGTCCAGCTTGGTGGTGGCCGGATTGAGCCGGTCGACCCCGTCGATCACGATCCGCCGGTCCGGTGCGAACGAGATCCGGGCGCCCATCCGCTGCAGGAACAGCGCCAACTCCACGATCTCCGGCTCGGTGGCGGCATTGCGGATCACGGTGCGGCCCTTGGCCAGCACCGCCGCCAGCAGCGTCGTCTCGGTGGCCCCGACACTCGGATACGGCAACTCGATCCGGGTGCCGACCAGCCGGGTCGCCTTGGCGTGGATGCCGTCGACCTCGATCCGCACCTCCGCTCCGAAGGCACGCAACGCGTTGACGTGGAAGTCGACCGGCCGACGGCCGATCGGGTCGCCGCCGACCAACGGAACGAAGGCCTCGCCGGCCAGGTGCAACAGCGGTCCGAGCATCAGGATCGGGATCCGGTTCAGCCCGGAGAACGCCTTGCCGACGCTCGGTTCGGTGACCGGCCCCGGTACCACGGTGATCTCGCCGTCGTTGCGCTCGACCGTCATCCCGATGTGTTCCAGCATGCCGGCGGTGATCCCGACCTCGCCGACGTCGGGGGCGTTGCGGATCGTGCTCGGGCCGCTGCCCAACATCGCGGCCACCATGTGTTTACTGACCGCGTTCTTCGCCCCGCGGACGGTGACGTCGCCGCGCAACGGTCCGGACGGCTCGATCTCCCACACCTTCTCGATCACGTCCGCACTGTAGTCGCCGGATCCGGTCGCTGCCTGATCCGGCCGGGCGGCTCCGGCGGACCTGAGATTTCGCTCAGGCGCCGGCGCCTCCGTCGACCGGGATGATCGCTCCGGTGACCATCGAGGCACGGTCGCTGAGCAGCCAGGCAGCCGCCTCGGCGACCTCGTTGGCCTCGGCCATCCGACCCATCGGAGTGGCGGCCGTGTTCCGGTCGATGACGCCGGGGGTGGCTCGCTCCCACTCGAGCATCATCTCGGTGACCGTGCCACCGGGAGTGATGCCATTGACGCGGATGCCGTCCGCCGCCCAGCTGACGGCCGCGGATTCGGTGATGCTGTTCAGGGCCCGCTTCATCGCCCCGTAGGCCGGCAACACCGGATTCGCCCGGCGCGAACCGATACTGGAGGTGTTCACGATCGCACCGCCACCACCGGCACGCATCAACTCGGCCTCGGCGTTCATCGCGGTCCACTGCCCGCGGAAGTTGACGGAGAACTGGGTGTCGATATCGGCGTCGCTGGTGCTGTCCAGCGGGCCGGGCTGCTGGCCGGCGCCGCCGTTGTTGAACGCACCGTCCAGCCGTCCGTACAGCTCGCGCACCCGGTCCACAACAGCCCGGATGCTGGCGCTGTCGGCGAGGTCGACGGGCACCGCGTCGGCCGTCCCGCCGGTGCCACGGATGTCGGCCACGATGCGATCGAGGGCATCGGTGCTCCGAGCGGCGAGCACGACGGAGGCGCCCTCGGCGGCGAAGAGCCGGCCGGCGGCTGCTCCGATGCCGCGGCTCGCCCCGGTGATGAAGATGATCTTGCCGGCCAGCAGGCCGGCGGTGGTGCTGCCGGTCGCGCCGGTGCTGATGTCAGTTCTGGTTGCCATGGTCACCAGCGTCGGCGGCTCGCCGGCCCGGATGCAGGCACCATCGGTACCTGGCTCCGCCGGCCGCGAGGAGCGATCCTGGAGTCATGGACAAGCACGAGCTGGGCGGGTTCCTCCGGAGCCGGCGCGAGCGGCTGCGGCCGCAGGACGTCGGGCTGCCCGACGGCCCGCGGCGTCGTACTCCGGGCCTGCGCCGCGAGGAGGTCGCGGTCCTCGCGCACATCTCAACGGAGTACTACGTACGCCTGGAGCAGGCCCGCGCGCCCCGGCCGTCGGCCGAGGTGCTGACCGGGATCGCCGGCGCGTTGCGGCTGACCGATGCCGAGACCGACCATCTGCACCTGCTGGCCGGCACGGCGCCGAACCGCACCCGACGGCACCGCCGCGACGTCCGACCCAGCATCCTGGCGCTGCTCGACCGGCTGCCGCAGACCGCCGGGCTCGTCACCTCCGCCGCCTTCGAGGTGCTCGCCTGGAACGACCTGGCGGTGGCCCTGCTGGAGGACTTCGGACCACACCACCCGGACCGCCGCAATCTCGCCCGGCTCGCCTTCCTGCACGACGCACCGGCGGACGAACCGCTGTACGGCATCTCCGACGCCGCCGAGTTCCGCCAGCATGTCGCGATCGAGCTGCGTTCGGTCGCCGCCCGCTATCCCGCGGATCCCGATGTCACCGGACTGGTCGACGATCTGCGGGCCGGGAGCAGCGAGTTCGCCCGGTTGTGGGAACGCAATGACATCCAGCCGGCGCCGACCCTCAGCAAGACCTTCGAGCACCCGATCGTCGGTCGGATCACGGTGGACTGCGACGCCCTGCAGTTGACCGACCGCGACCAACACCTGGTGCTGTACAGCGCACCGACAGGGTCCGCCGACGCCGAGAAGCTGGCCTTCCTGGCCGCACTCGGCAGCGAACGGGTCAGGACCGACCACCGGCACTGACGCCGTCGGTGCGGACGCTGCCACGGGTGCCCGCCGCGCCGGCCGTCGTCGGGGCCGTCAGTCCGACAGGTCCTTGCGCATCCGGATCCAGCTGTCGTTGAAGCCGAGTGATCGATAGAGCGCGGATGCGGCGTCGTTGCCGGCATGCATACTCAGCGTGATGGTGGCTGCACCTGCCGAGCGAGCCCAGCGTTCGAAGTCGTTCATCAACAGGGTCGCGATGCCGGACCGGCGCGCGGCGGCCGTGACCGCGACATCGGCGACGTACCCGACCGGACCGTGATGCCGTTCGATGCCGCCCTCGGGAGCCGGAGAGACGTTGCCGGTCAGGAAACCGACGGGGACGCCGTCCTGCTCGGCGACCGCACAGTAGTAGCCGTCGCCCGTCGGAAGGTCGGCATAGGCGGCCCGCATGCCGGCGGCGTCCGGCGGCTGCTTGATGTCGGGCCACCGGTCGGCGTGCCAGCCGACCGATTCGCGGGCCAGCTCGGCGATGGCGTCAAGATCATCGTTCGTCGCCGACCGGATGCGTACGCTCACCCGCCGACCATAGCCGTGCACCTGCGGAGGTGAGCCGTACCGGACGGTTGGCACAATGGCGAACATGCCGACGTACACGGTCACCGACGGGAACCAGAACACGATCTCCCAGGTGGCGCCGAACAGTCTGAAGCAGTTCCTCGACGAGTGTGAGACCTACGCCGAGTTGCGTCGCGACGACTGGCCGGGACGGGCCGCGATCGCCCGGCCGGTGGACGGCCGGTGGCAGGTGGAGATCGTCGACGGCCGGCAGCGACTGGTCGCAACCACCCCGAACGCCGATGCCACCCTGGACGTCATGCGAGCCTGGGCCGAGGAGGACGACTGGTGGCAGGAGGCCTTCACCTGGCGGGCCGCCGAGGCGGGGTAACCGACCTCATCCCAGCAGACCAGAGATCACGCCGGCGACGATCCGATCGAAGACCTCCGCCTCGTCGTCCTGCTCGGCTTCGGTTCCTGCCGCCAAAGCGGCGGTCAGCATGGGGTGGCTGTCGGGGCCCGGCGCGAGCTCGGACTCGCCGATCGGTAGTGACCGCTGGTGCGAGTTGAGTTCGTTGCGCACCAAGGCTGCCGTCAACGCGTTCAGTACGGCGATCGCCTCCAGCTTGCGTCCCGGCGGTAACGGAACATCGCGCAGCACAGACAGCGCATCCTCCAGATAGTCGAGGGTGCGGGGTCCCATCGGATGAGCGGACGCGGTGGCATCCAACAGCCAGGGATGTCGTCGATAGCAGTCCCGTCCGGACCGAGCGAGCGCGAGTAGCTCAGTACGCCATCCGTCGCCGTCGGCGGGCCGTAAGATCTCGCCGTTGACCCGGTCGACCATCAATTCGATCAACTCGTCACGGGTCCGGATGTAGCGATACAAGGACGCGGGTTTCGACCCGAGTGCCTCGGCGACCGCCCGCATCGTGACCGCGGCCAGACCGCGTTCGTCGGCCAACGCGACACCTGCCGCCGCCAATCGGTCCCGGTCGAAGCTCGGCGTCGGCCCTCGTCCGCCGCGCGCCGGTCGCCGCCAGATGCTCGCCGATCCGTTCGTCACATCACACCCCTTTTCTGCGAACACTGTACGCACTATTGTGGTGGACACACCAACTGCGAACGTCGTTCGCAGAAAGGATCCGATCATGACCTCCGAGCACTCCTCGCCGTGGACAGAGACCCGCTACGCCCACAACGGCGACATCTCCTTGGCCTACGACAGGCTGCGGTTCGCCCCTCGACCGGACAGCCCCCGATCAGCTGGCTCGCCACCGGACACGCGGGCCGAGCCGTTGTTGTTGATCATGGGCTGGGCGATCTCGCGTTCCTGGTGGCCGCAGGGTCTGGTCGAGGCGTTCGCGGCCCAGGGGTTCGACGTCGCCCGCTACGACAATCGCGACTCCGGCCGGTCGAGCAGACTTCCCGACACCTCGGTCCGCAATCCCCTTGCTGCCTTGGCATTCCGGCGCGGCTCGAGCTATTCCTTCGAAGACCTGGCCGACGACGCGGTGGCGGTCCTGGACGCTCTCGGCTGGCAGCGGGCGCACCTGTTCGGACATTCGATGGGCGGACTGATCGCTCAGCGGGTCGCGCTGCGCCATCCCGATCGGGTGATCAGCCTCACCTCGTCCGGCGCCCAGCCCAGCGACCTGTCCGGACTCGCGGTGCTGCGTCACATCAACCTTCTCCAGGTCGCCCGGTTCGCCATCACGAAGCACCCGGACGGCAAGGCCGGGGACGCCTCCGCGGCGGCCATGGCGATGAACGGTCTGGCCTCGCCCGAGGTGCCGATCGACGAGGAGGTGCTGCGAGCCTGGACAGAGATCGACGAGGACTCCGGACTGCGCGACCCCAGCGCGATGAGCCGTCAACTCGGCGCAACGTGGCACGGTCGCCGGCTGCGTGAGCTGCGGACCCCGACCTTGATCATGCACGGGCTGGACGATCCCCTGCTCAAGGTCACAGCAGCAGTGGCGATGGTCCGGGCGATCCCGGGAGCCAAGCTGGTGGTGCATTCCGGCGTCGGGCACTACATCCCGAGCTGGGTCTGGCCCGACATCGCCCGCGAGGTCGGCTGGCACGCCGCCGCAGCGTTCCGACGCGAGAACGAGGAGACGATCACGGCGACGCGCTGACGGCTTCTGTGACGTGCCCGCCGAACAGGCATTGTCTCCACGTTTCGGCTGGAGCTCTATTCGATCTTGACGACGGGCAGCTTCGCCGCGTACGCACCTGAGCGCGGGATCGGTGCCACCCGGGTTTGGCACCGGAGCGATCGCCGGGTGGCTCCAGCACGTCGAGAACAACCCGTGAACCATCTCCAACGGGGAGCGCGCTGGCTGCGGTCCGGCGGACCCAGTGCACACGACGACTGTCACGTCCGGCTCGCTGCTCCGGGTCGGAAAATCGACGCTCCGGTCGAGCCGGTCGTCATTCTGATCGTTCGGCACACTCGACCCGTCCGCATGGCTCACCGACGCGGGTGGCACGCCGACGGATCCAGGGGAGGCGCAGACGGTCACCGCGCCGCGTCGAGGGTCTCCTTGAAGTGCGCGCGGCGGGCCTTGCCGACATGGTCGGCGATCAGGGCGCCGGCGGCGTCGATCTCGCCGGCCAGGATCGCGTCCAGCAGTGCCCGGTGCTCCTGCCAGGACGACGCCGCGCGGGTCTCGACGTCGCGGCTGTAGACCCATTCGATCTTGGCGGCGACCTGGCGGAGCAGCACGGTCAGGCTCGCACTCTGGCTGGCATGCGCGACCCCCAGGTGGAAGGCGGTGTTCAGCGCCGGCAGTTCGGCGGTCTCACCGGCTGCGACCAGCCGCTCGCCGGACGAGACCAGGGCGTCCAGCTCGGAGCCGATCCGTCGCAATTCCTCGCGTTCGGTCGCCCAGGCCTGCTGGCTGGCCTCGCGGACGATGGTCGATCCGGTCGGCTCGGTCCGGGACCGGGAGGCGGCGGCGAACCGCTCGGCGCAGCGTCGGAAGATCCGGGTCTCGATCACCTCGCGGACGGCGAACAGGTCGGAGACCTCGGCGCGATCCAGCGACGCCACGGCCGCTCCGGCAAAGGGACGCAGGACGACGAAGCCCTCCGATTCCAAGGTCCGTAGCGCTTCGCGGATCGGCACCCGGGAGACGCCGAACTCGCGACTCAGCGCGGTCTCGGTGAGTCGATCACCGGGCGCGTAACCGCCGGAGGTGATCGCGGTACGGATCTGGTCGACGACCCGCGTCGTCAGGCTGGTCATCGCGGCCACACCGGAAGTGTCGTCGATGCGCCGTTCATACCAGCAGCCCGGCTCCGGGAATCGCGTCCAGCAGCCGGCGGGTGTATTCCGACTGCGGCGCGTCGAAGACCTGGTCGACGTCGCCGTGTTCGACGACCTTGCCCCGATTCATCACCAACACCCGGTCGGCGACCTGACGGACCACCCCCAGGTCGTGGGTGATGAACAGATAGCTCAGACCGAGCCGCCGTTGAAGATCATCCAGCAGCCGCAGGGTCTGGTCCTGGACCACCACGTCCAGCGCCGAGACGGCCTCGTCGCAGACCAGGATGGACGGCTCCAGGGCAAGAGCACGGGCAATCGCCACCCGCTGTCGCTGACCTCCGGACAGCTCCGAGGGACGTCTGCCGGCGATCGAGGTCGGCAGGGCGACCTGGTCGAGCAGCTCCGCCACCCGACGCCGCCGCGAGGTCCGATCCCCGATCCGGAAGAGCCGCAACGGTTCGTCGATCAGGTGCTGGATGGAGTAGGTCGGGTTCAACGAGGCGTACGGATCCTGGAAGACGGGCTGCATCTCGCGGCGGATCGATCGCCGGGCCTGCCCGGTGGCCAACTGGACGACGCGGCCGTCGACCCGGACCTCGCCGGCCGTCGGCCGTTCCAGGCCGAGCACCAGCTTGGCGGTGGTCGACTTGCCCGATCCGGACTCGCCGACCACGGCGATCGTGCTGCCCTTGGTCAGGTCGAACGAGACGTCGTCGACAGCCACCAGCCGCTGCCCACGCTGCCCACGGATCCGATACTCCTTGCGCAGATTGTGCGCGGACAGCACAACATCCGCCGCCGGAGATCCCTGAGCCTGTCGAAGGGCATCCACCGATCCCTCGACAACCCCGGGACCCTTGTGCGCTTGGCGATCACGGACCTTCAGCGACGGAATGGCCGCGATCAGTCGTTGGGTGTACTCCTGCTGCGGGTCGGTGAGCAGGTCGACGGCCGGGCCGCTCTCCACCACCCGGCCGCGTTCCATCACGATCACCCGGTCGGCCCGTTCGGCGGCCAGACCAAGATCATGAGTGATCAACAGCATCGACGTGCCACGGGCGGCACGCAGCTGCTCCAGATGGTCAAGGATCTGGCGTTGCACGGTGACGTCCAACGCCGAGGTCGGCTCGTCGGCGATCAACAACTCCGGTTCGCAGGCCAGCGCGATCGCGATCAGCACTCGCTGCCGCAGCCCTCCGGAGAATTCATGCGGATATTGCCGGTAACGCTGCTCGGCCTCAGGGATACCGGCCTCCCCCATCAGCTCGATCGCGCGTCGCCGGGCTGCCGCACCGGTCGCCATTCCGTGTGCCGCCAACGTTTCGGCGATCTGGCGGCCGACCCGTAGGGCCGGGTTGAGGTTAGACATCGGGTCCTGCGGGACCAGGCCGATCTGCCGGCCGCGGAGTCGGCGCAGCCGGGCCGGCGTCGGGTCGGTGACGTCCTCGCCCCGGAAGTTGATCTTGCCGGCGGTGATCCTGCCGGTGCCGGGGAGCAGACCGAGCACGGCCGCTGCCGTCGTCGACTTGCCCGAGCCGGACTCGCCGACGACGGCGACCCGTTCGCCGGCGGCCACCGTCAGCGAGGTCCCGTGCAGTGCCGGTTCCCAGTCCCGGTCGCTGCGGTAGGAGACCTCGAGGTCGCGCACCGCCAGCACCGGTTCGGTCACGGCCGACTCAGCGTCCGACGGCATAGCCCTGTGCCCCTCGCGGATTCGCCGCCGCGGTCAGTTCACCGGTCCGCGGGTCGCGGCTCACCGAGGACAACCGGCCGAGCGCCCAGTCGCCGGCCCGGGTCACCCGATGGCCACGGCGTTCAAGATCACCGATGACGTCCGCACCGAGCCGGTCTTCGACGACGGCTCCGGCCGGTGTCTGGGTCCGCGGCCAGAACGAGCCCGCCAGCGCGGTGGTGTGCAGGGACGGCGCATCGATCGCCTGTTGCCCGCTGTAGCCGCCGACCAGCGTGCGTAGCAGATAGCTGAGCTGCCACTGGTCCTGTTGATCGCCCCCGGGACTGCCGAGCGCCGACGTCGGTACGCCATCGGTGAGCAGCACGGTCGGCGTCAAGGTCGTCCGCGGCCGACGCCCCGGTGTCAATGCCGACGGAGACGCCGGATCGAGCCAGGTCATCTGCAGCCGAGTCCCCAGGCAGAACCCGAGCGACGGGATGTGCGGTGAGGACTGCAGCCAGCCGCCCGACGGCGTCGCCGAGATCATGTTGCCCCACCGATCGACGATGTCCAGATGGCAGGTGTCACCGCGGGTCTCGCCGGTCGGCCGCACCGTCGGCTCGCCGACACCCGCGGCTGCGGTCGCCGACTCCAGGAGCACCGGGACCGGGTACGGGTCCCAGCCGTCCACCCTTCCCGGCAAGGCCTGTTCGATCGCGCGGTCGGTGATCTCGCGACGCCGCCGATCGGCGTACTCGGTCGACAGCAGTTGCTGCAGCAGGGCGTCCCGATCGCCGGCGGTTCCATGATCAACAGCGGTGCCCGGATCTCCGTAGTAGGCGTCCCGATCGGCCATCGCGAGCTTCAACGCCTCCAGGATGGTGTGCGCACCCGCCGGCTGCTGCGGATCGAGTTCGTCGTCGGTGAATCCGTCCAGCAGCCGCAACGCCTGCAGCAGCACCGGTCCCTGTCCCCACTGGCCGGACTTCAGCACGGTGTGACCGCGGAACTCGATGCTCGCCGGGGTCTCCCAGCCGGCACCGAACCCGGCGAAGTCTGCGGCGGTGATCACCGCAGCGTGATCATGGCCGTCGGAGTGCCGGTGCGGTTCGGCCAGGAACGCCGCCGCTTCCTCCGCGACGAAGCCCTGCGCCCATTCGGTCCGGACCGCTTCGATCCGATCCTCCCGACTGGCTGCCCCCTGCCCCGCCGCCAGCAACCGACGCAGCACGTCGGCGTAGGCCGGATTGCGATGGCTGCGGACCACCGGTTGCCCGCCGGGCAGCCAGAAGTCGGCCGACGAGGTCCAGGACTCGGTGAAGAGCTCGGCGACGGTCCCGATGGTGCCGGCGACCCGGGACACCAGCGGATAACCCCGCTCGGCGTAGTCGATGGTGTAGGCCCACAGATCGGCCAGTTCCATCGTCCCGTGATCACGGGCCAGCAGCAGCCAGGCGTCGACCGCACCCGGCACCGCGGCCGCCAGGCCGCCGGCACCCGGCACCAGATCCAGCCCTTCGGACCGGTAGTGCTCGATGGTGGCCCCCGCTGGCGCAGGCCCCTGCCCACACAGCACTCGCGCTGGGCCCCCGACCGGTGCGGCGATGCCGACCATGTCCCCGCCGGGACCGTTCAGATGCGGTTCGACGAGATGCAGCACGAAGCCGGTCGCGACGGCGGCGTCGTAAGCGTTTCCGCCCTGCTCCAGGACGGCCTGGCCGACCGAGCTGGCCAACCAGTGCGTGCTGGCGACCATCCCGAAGCTGCCACGCAGATCGGGGCGGGTGGTGAATTCGGCGGGCGGGGTGTAGGTCATGATCAGGTCAGCTCCTGGCAGGGTCGAGGGCGTCGCGGAGGGCGTCGCCGAAGAGGTTGAAGGCCAGGCAGATGATCACGATCATCAGGCCCGGTACGACGGCGGCCGCCGGACTGCGATAGATGTACTGCTGGGCATCAGAGAGCATGATGCCGAGGCTGGGGGCCGGCGGCCGGATCCCCAGACCGAGGAAGGACAGCGTCGCCTCACCGATGATCGCCACCGGCATGATCACGGTGGCCTGGACGATCACCGCGGGCAGTGCGTTCGGCAGGATGTGACTGATCATGATCCGGGGACCGGTCGCATCAAGAGCTCGGGCCGAGGCGACGAAGTCCAACTCCTTCCAGCGCAGGGTTTCGGCGCGGACGACCCTGATCATGGTCGGCACCTGGGCAATACCCAGCGCGATCGCGGCTCCGGAAAGGCTGGCACCGTTGATGGCTGCCAACCCGACCGCGATGATCAGGAACGGGAAGGCCAACATCAGGTCCGTCAGTCGGGAGATCAACGCGTCCAGGGTCTTCCAGAAGCCCGACATCAGTCCGAGCGGAACACCGATCAGGATGGCCAGCCCGACCGACAACACACCGACCTCGAGCGATGCCCGGGTGCCGTAGAGGACCCGGGAGACGATGTCGCGACCAAGATCATCACTGCCCAGCCAGAAGCCGACCGTGCCGATCCGTTGGAACGGGGTGGCGAAGTGCACCTGGGTCGGCGGGTACGGCGCCAGTGCCGGCGCGCCGATCGCCATGATCAACACCACCGCGAGCAGCACCATGCCGACGACGCCGAGCGGGTTGCCGCGCAGTCGCCGCCAGACCCGGCCGCGGACGGCGCCGAGGTCGAGATCGGTGACGGTCTGGGTCGCCATCAGGCCTCCCCTCCTACCCGGATCCGCGGGTTCAGCAGCGAGTACACCACGTCGACCGCGAGGTTGATCAGGACGTAGCCCGCGGTGATGATCACCACCACCGCCTGGATCACCGGATAGTCACGAGTGAACACCGAGTCCAGGGTGAGTTTGCCGAACCCGGGGAGTCCGAAGATCCGTTCGGTCACCACCGCACCGGAGATCAGTCCGCCCAATTGCAGGCCGATGATCGTCACCACCACGATCAGCGAGTTCCGCAGCACGTAGTTGCCCAGCACCGAGCGGCGGGACAGCCCCTTGGCCCGTGCGGTCCGGACGTAGTCCGCACCCAGAGTCTCGATCATCGATGATCGGGTCTGTCGTGCGACCACGGCAGCCAGTGCGGTGCCGAGGATCACCGCCGGCAGGGTCAGGTAGTACAACGCCCGCAGCGGGTTCTCGGTGACGGCGACATACCCCGAGGCGGGGAACCAGTTCAGGGTGACTGCCAGATACAGGATCGCCAGCAGGCCGAGCCAGAAGTGCGGGATCGACAGTCCGCCCAGGGAGAACAGGTTGGCCACCCACTCCGGCCATTTGCCGCGGTACAACGCTGCCACGGTGCCGGCGACGATGCCGATCAGTACGGCGATGACGATCGCGTAGGCCGACAGCCACAGGGTCACCGGCAGGGTTGCGGCGATCAGATCGATCACCGGCGTGCCGGTCCGGATCGAGGTGCCGAAGTCACCGCGCACCATGTTGGCCAGGAAGTGTCCGAACTGGGTGAGCACCGGCTGGTCGAGGCCGAGGCTGCGTCGGACGGCGGCGACGGTTGCCGGATCGGCTTCCTCACCGGCCAGCGCCAAGGCCGGGTCACCGGGCAGGGCACGGACCCCGAGGAAGACCACGAACGCTGACAGCAACAGGGTGATCACCGCGTGCAGCAGCTTGGTCAGGATGTGGCGGATCATCACTTCTCCTGCACGAATCCGGCCCGGGTGAGGCGGACGACACCGTCGGGATAGGTGGCCGCACCGGCGATCTCGTCGGTGTAGGCCGTGAGATTGCGTTGCCGGTACAGGTAGATCAGCGGATTGTCCTGCTGCACCTGACCGACCACCTTGTCGTAGAGCGCGCGACGCCGTTTCGGATCGGTCGTCAGGGTGGCATCGGTCAGTGCCTTGTCCACCGTCGGCGAGCTGTAGCCGGAGTAGTTGGTCGAGCCACCGGTGGCCAGGAAGCCGTACATGTTGCCGTGCGGGTCGATCCGGCCGGACCAGCCGAGCAGCACGGCCTCGAAGTCGCCGGAGGACTGCTGGTCGAGCAGTGTGGAATATTCGACCGGTTCGATGGTGATCTTGAACCCGGCATCGGCGACCGAGGCTTGCAACGCCTGGGCGAATCGCAGTCCGTCGGCGGTGTTGGAGACCTTGACCGTGATCGGGTACGGCACCGGTACACCGGCGGCGGTCAACAGCTTCTTGGCCTTCGCCGGATCATGATCGGGACAGCTGTCCCCTGCCGGACCGGCGAATTCCGAGGTCGGCGAGATCGGTGAGCAGGCCGGCGCGTACCAGTTGTTGAAGGCGGAGTTGACCAGGCCGTCCCGGTCGATCGCTGCCGCCAGGGCCTCACGGACCCGTGGATCCTTCGCCAACGGTGTGTTGATCGTGCCCGGCTTCTTGCCGACCCCGCGGGTGTTGCCGAGGTTGATCGTCAACCCCTGGTAACCCAACGACGTGGTCTGCAGCAACCCGATCCCCGGCTCCTGACTGAGCGCATCGACGTCCTGCGGAGAGATCGAGTCGGCGATCTGGATGTCACCGGATCGCAGGTTGGCGGCTCGGATGTTGGCGTCGGACATGATCCGGTAGGTGATCGAGTCCAGCCTGATCTGGTCGGCCGCGTAGTACTTCGGATCCTTGACCACGGTGATCGAGGTCTGCGGCACTCGGGACTCGAATCGGAACGGGCCGACGCAGGTCGGGTGATCAGCGAAGGAGTCGCCGTACTTCTTCAGGGCCGTCGGTGACATGATCATTCCGGCCCGGTCGGCCAGCGAGGCAGTGATCGGAGCGAAGGCCGAGGAGTAGTTGATCACCACCTTGTCCGTGCCCTGGGTGCCGATCGAGGTGATCGGACCGAGTTCGCTGACCCGTGCCGAATCGGACTTCTTCAAGTGCCGGAGCAGGCTGGTGCGTACCGCGTCGGCATCGAATCGGGTGCCATCGGCGAACCGGATGTCGTCGCGGACCCTGATGGTGACCTTGCGGCCGCCGGCGGAGAAGGTCGGCAGCGCGGTGGCCAACTGGGGGACAATTCCGCCGTCGGCGTCGGTGTCGTACAGCTTCTCGCAGATGCTGCTCATCACGTACCGGGTGTAGAGCGAGGTCGACGTGGTCGGGTCCAGCTTGTCCGGCTCCGAGGACAGACCCATCACCAGGTCCCCGCCGCGGACGACCTGGCGTTGCCCGATCGGATCGCTGGGCCGGGCGGGCCGTTCGGGCGCCGGCCCGGGGCGCTGCACCGCGTAACAGCCGGCGGTGGCCACCACCAGCAGCAGCAGGGCGACGATCAACCGCGATGCCCGGCGCAGATCGGGAGAACGTTTCATGATGCGACGGATCGTATACAAATCATCTCGATTCGTATACAACCTCGTCCATACTGCGAACTGCTGTGGCCCGGATACGGTTCTGGTGTGAGTCAACCCGCGCGCCCTCGGCACGTCGATGGGTCAGCTGCTGCCCTGCCGCCGACCGCCGTCGGCTCTCATCTGCTGCCGCACCTGCGTCGCGCCCGTGATCTCATCGATTCCGGCTACACCGAGCGCCTCGATCTTGATCGACTCAGCGCGGTCGCCGGCTTGTCGAAGTATCACTTCCTGCGCTGTTTCACTGCTGCCTACGGGCAGACTCCGGCGCAGTACCTGACGCATCGTCGGATCGAACGGGCACAGGATCTGTTACGTGCGACGAACCTGACGGTGACCGAGGTGTGCGACCTGGTCGGCTACAGCAGCCTCGGCTCCTTCAGCAGCAGGTTCACCGAACTGGTCGGGGTCGGGCCGCGCGCATACCAGGACCGGTACGCCGCGACCGGGGCGCCGATGATTCCCGGGTGTTTCCTGTTCATGATCGGATTGCAGGACCGGGAGCCGGACCGGGCCGAGGGCGTGGGGCCCGATCGTCAGAGGATCGGGGCCGGCGGGCAGCACGTCGCCGACGGAGACAGCGCAATTCCGGAGAAGCCGTGAGCGCAGCTGCTGCCGTACCGTCGTCATCATGATCACCGGAATCTCGCTCTTCAGCGTGTGGGTCACCGACATCGACGAGGCCCTGAAGTTCTACACCGAGAAACTCGGCTTCTCGGTGAACACCGACATCACTCTCGGCGACGGCTATCGGTGGACGACCGTCTTCCACCCCGACCAGCCCGACCTGTCGGTCAATCTCCAGGTCCCCGGTCCGCCGTTGGATCCTGAGTCGGCCGAATTCGTCCGACGCTCACTGGCGAAGGGCGTGATGCACGCGTTCGTGCTCAGGACCACCGACTGTCGGCAGAGCTACGCCAATCTGTCGGCCAAGGGGGTCGAGTTCGTCCAGGAACCGTCGGTCCGTCCGTACGGGACGGAGGCGGTCGCCCGGGACAACTCGGGCAACTTCCTGGTCCTCGTCCAGCAGGGCGAGTACAGCGGCGAGGACTTCCCGCATGCCACCGCGAATTGACGTATCGGTCCAGCTGATCGCTCCGGTACTCAGCGATCCAGCCGCGACAGCAGCGTCGCGAACCGATCGGCGCCGCGTTCGGCTTCGATGATCATCTGCTCGGCGTCGGCGGCCGACGACCGCCAGGCCACCACGCCGGAGTAGCCGAGATTGAGCATCGTCGAGCACCAGGCGTGGCTGAGCTCCTCCCGTGCGGGTGCCGGGCGATGCCCCGTCACGGCCGTCCATCCGTCGCCGGCTGCCCGCCGGGCCTCGCTGTCGTACGGCGCCGTCATCGCCACATCGAACATCGCCGGACCGTAGCGGGCCGTGTTCCAGTCGATCACCAACGGCAACGGATCGCCGGGGCCGGGCAGCAGCACGTTCAGGCCGTACAGGTCTCCGTGCAGCAGCGTCGAGGGGAACAGTTCGCCGGCATTCATGAAGCGGGGGTCTGCGGCCAGCCGTCGCATCAGCGCCGATGCCCGGCCGACGAGTCGTTCACCGAGGAGATCACGGGCCTTGATCAACTGCTCCGGGCCGAAGCTGGTCAGCATCCGGCGGAGGAAGTCGCGATCGATGAGTTCGATGTCGGCCGGTAGTTCCGCCCGACGGCCGACGAACCGCCCGTGCATCCGGCCGACCGCGGCGTGCACCTGCTCGGTCAACCCGGCGGCGATCCCGGCGGCCGCGCCGGTGTGGTAGTTGATCATGATCCAGAGCGGATCGCCTTCGCCGTGGCTGTCCAGCAGCCGTGGGAACAGCGGCTCGTCCAGATCGGCAAGCAACCGCAGCACGTCCCGTTCGCACCGATCGGTGTATTTGGCGACCACCGGTCGACCGGCGGAGAGGCCACGCAGCACGGTCGCGCCCGATACTCCGCCCTCCAACGGCCGAAGATCGGACAGCTTCCATTCGGCTGGTGGCGGCGGGCCGGCGCTCATCGCACCCGATTGGCCAACCGAACGGCCTGCGCGCGATCCCGCAGCCCGAGCTTGGCGAACAGATTGTTGATGTGGGTCTTGACTGTCGCCGTACTGACGAACAGCCGATCAGCGATCTCGGAATTGTTCAGACCCTCGCCGATCAGCCTCAACACGTCGCGTTCGCGAGGGGTGAGCTGATCAACCTCTGACCGACCGACCGCGGTCGACGGTGAGTCGGCCCCGGCAGAACCATGATCATCGCCGGATCCTGGATCGGCCGCGGAAGCCGGTCCGTCGAGGCCGGAGACCAACCGGGCCGACACCGCCGCATCGAAGGTCGCCTGTCCCCGCGCGACCGAGCGGAGCGCCGCCGCGATGTCATCGCGCGAGGCGTCCTTGGTGAGATAGCCGCGGGCGCCGGCCCGCAACGCCCCCGCGATCGAGGCGTCGTCATCGAAGGTGGTCAGCACCAGGACCGCGGTCTGCGGATGCTCTGCGGTGATCACCGCGGTCGCCGCGACGCCGTCCAATTCCGGCATCCGGAGGTCCATCAGCACCACGTCGGGATGCAGCTCCGCCACCAGTTCGACGCCGCGTCGGCCGTTGTCGGCGGCGCCGAGCACCTCGATCCCGTCGAGCAGGGACAGCACGGTGACCAGCCCGTCGCGGACGATGCCCTGATCATCGACGACGATCACCCGAATCGGTGTGCCGTCGCCGCTCCCGACGTCGGTCATCACACCTCCCCATTCCCTCGGGTCGACCGGCCGGCTCGATCGTCGTCGCGCTCGGCAGCGTCGACGTGATCATCTTCGGGTCCCGTCGTAGCCGGCCAGAGTGCGGAGACCACCCAGCGGTCGCCGCGCCGGCCGGCCGTCAGCGTACCGCCGATGTCGCTGAGTCGGCGGTGCATGCCCGACAATCCGTACCCGCCACCGGTGTCGGCCAGGCCGGCGCGTTCCGGCTCGGCCGACGTCGGCACCGCATTGATCATTTCCAACCGGATCGTGTCGTCGGTGAAGATCAACGATCCGGCCGACCGCCCGCTGCCGTGCTTGTTGATGTTGGTCAGCGATTCTCGGGCGACCGCTGCGAACACTGCCGCGACCGTGGCCGGCACCGGTCGCCGCTGCCCCACCACATCGAGGTCGAACCGGAGCTGGATACCCACTGGGCCGCGGACAACACCGAGGACGGCGTCGACGACGTCCAGCTGCGCGGTGTCCTCGGACGCTCCCTCATCGGCGCCCGGGCCGTCCTGGTCGGCACGGAGTTCCCGTACGGCAGCCCGAGCCTCCTGCAGACCGTCGACGGCCAACCGGCGGGAGGTACGCACTCGGGCCGCGACCTGCTCGCGATCACCGCCGGCCGACAACACGGCGTCGGCGGCCTCCAGCTGCACGACCAGTCCGCCCAGCGAATGGGCCAACACGTCGTGCAGATCACGGGCGATCCGAGCTCGTTCTTCCAGGGCAGCGACCCGGGCGGTCTCCGTCCTCGCCCGCTCGGTCTGCTCGATGACTTCCAGGCTTCGCTGTTCGAGCTGCCGACTGCGTTCGACCAGCGCCTGTTCCTGCGCTCGCCGAACCCGCGTCAGTCTCCGGCTGTAGCCGACCACCCCGATGCCGACGACACTGCACAGGGTCAGCAGCACCTGTTCCAGGTTGTCCCGGCTCAGCACCGCGCCGACAACGATCGGGACCCCGCCGGCTGCCACCGCGAGGACTCCGATCCACAGGTCGATGCCGACGATCCCGATGATGTTCACGGCACCGACGCCGAGCACGATCCATCCCGGCACCCCGATCAGGGCCGTCACCAGGCCGCCACTCACCACCATCGTGATCCGGATGATCAAGGACCAAAGATTGCGGGCCGGTGCCCAGGTGAGCGCAACCGACGCCATCGTGGCAACGATCGCGACAGCACACGCGACGCCCGTCCAGGCGGAGCGGGCGAAGCCGCCGCTGACCACGATGTAGTAGGCGATCGCCACCGCGGCGACGAAACGGAGCAGCGCGCTGAGAAGCTTCTGCCTCTCCGCGTGCTGCTCCAGCTCGGCGTGCCGCATGGTCGAATCCTACGGTCGGGTCGGCCACTGTCTGCGGGTCAGACCCGCTGCAGCGAGCCGTCCCGTGCAGCCGCCAGCTCGTGCCGCTCGACCCGTTCCCGGACGGTCAGCGCCTGTGCGGCCTTCACGATCGCGACCATGAACAGGATCACCGGCGTGCTGGCGGCCAGTTCGAAGTGCAGCGAGTGGGCCAGCACGTCGATCCCGATCCGGACCGCGAGAAATCCGAACCAGATGGCCAGGCCCGAAGGGCGCAGCCGGGAGTGGGTCGCGTCGTTCACCGTCCCGATCTGGGTCAACCGGCCCATCACCCAGCCGCCGAGCAGCGCCAGGCAGGCGCCGATCCCGATCAGCAGCAGGTCGCCGCCCTGGATGTGCAGCGACCCGGGAGTGTCGAAGGTCTTGACCGCGACGAACAGACCGACACCGACCAGGATCAGCGGCATCCGCATCATCTTGGCGGCGTTCACCGACTGCCACTGCATCTGACGGAAGGAGATGAACAGCAGCAGGGCCAGGCCGACGACCACGTAGAGGACCAGGGTGGGAGACATCAGAGATACCAGCTTCCGTGAGGATGAGTTCGGTGCTGGGCTGCCGGTGATCGGCCGGTGCCGACCGATCGAGCAAACCCGCGTCCTTGATGTCTCAAGTCTCGGGAAATCCGCTGCTCCGGCCCACCAACCAGGGGTGGAGAAGTGGGTGGAGATGCGAGGTGGAGGACGCGGGTCCACCCGGTCACAGCGTTCCGACGTTTCGTGCGTCGGTCGGCCGGACGCTCACATTGTCGCGACGCCCGACCGAGGGCGCCGTACAGTGGACGTTCCTCGACCGGAGCCCGAACGACGTCCGATCAGAACCCGGGCGACAAGGCACGCCGGCTGGCACCAGGAACCGTTGTCGCCTACGGTGCGGACATGCAGCGGAGCCGGACCCGACAACAGCGCGCCGACCGCCGGCGGCGACTGGAACCGTTCGAGAAGAACGCCACTCGGCTTGCGGTAGCGCTGGTGATCGCCGGGCCGGTGCTCGGCCTCGGCGCCGGCATGCTCGGCGCTGCCGAGATCTATCCGTTCGAGTACGCGACCGTGGTCGCGATCATTGTGATGTGTTCCTTGATCGGATTGGCGTTGATGATCGGTGCGGTCGGCGGACTGTTCATCATGGGCGGGCCGAAGGCTGCTCCGTTCGGTGTGGTGTTCGTTGCCGGCTTCGGTCTGTTGGTGGCCGGACTCGTTCTCGGTGACGCCGTGCTCCGGGACCTCGGCGTCGTGCTGCTGGCGATCAGTGGCGCGGTCTTCTATCTCGTCGGCTTCGGATCGGGTGACGCGACGCCGTCGGCGGTCAGTCGCTGGGGTCATCCGATCGCTGTCGCGGCCGGGCTGGTGGTGGCCGTTGTCGGCCACCTGGTCGGGGCCTGGTGGTTGCTGCTGCTCGGCGCGATGGCGTTCGGCTGCGGGCTCGGTGTCGTCATTGCTCGCTGGTGGTACAGCCGTCGCCCTCGCTAGACCTCGTCGAGCCTCCGCTGTCCCGGATGGCGCCCGGCGAGCGATGGATCAGTGAGCGGCGGCGTGCCAGGACCGGCCGACGCCGATCGAGACGTCGAGCGGCACTGCCAACTCCACCGCATGACCCATCTTTTCCCGGACCAACTCCTCCACCGCGTCCTGCTCGCCCGCCGCGATCTCGAAGATCAGCTCGTCGTGCACCTGGAGCAGCATCCGGGATTTCATCCCGGCGTCGTCGATGGCGCGTTCGGTGTCCAGCATCGCGATCTTGATGATGTCGGCCGCCGATCCCTGGATCGGTGCGTTCAGCGCCATCCGTTCGGCCATTTCGCGACGCTGCCGGTTGTCGCTCATCAGATCCGGCAGATAGCGGCGGCGGCCGAGAATCGTCTCGGTGTACTCGGTGCGACGGGCGTCGTCGACCAACGAACGCAGGAAGTCCCGCACTCCGCCGAAGCGTTCGAAATACTCGTCCATCAGACCGCGGGCCTCGGAGACCTCGATCTTCAGCTGCTGGCTCAGCCCGTACGCGCTCAACCCGTAGGCCAGGCCGTAGTTCATCGCCTTGATCTTGGCTCGCTGCCCCGGCGTCACCTCGTCGGCCTCGACACCGAACACCCGGGACGCCGTCACGGTGTGGAAGTCGACGCCGGAGTTGAACGCCTCGATCAGGCCGGCGTCGGCCGACTGATCGGCCATGATCCGCATCTCGATCTGGCTGTAGTCCGCGCTCATCAGGTTGTCGAAGCCCGGCCCGACCACGAACGCCTCCCGGATCCGTCGCCCTTCCTCGGTCCGGATCGGGATGTTCTGCAGATTGGGGTCGGTGCTGGACAGCCGCCCGGTGGCGGCGATCGTCTGCATGTAGGTGGTGTGGATCCGGCCGTCGTCGGCGATCGATCCGAGCAGACCCTCCACGGTCTGCTTCAGCCGGATCGCGTCCCGGTGTGCCAGCAAGTAGGCCAGGAAGGGATGCTCGGTCTTTTCGAACAGCCCCTGCAGCGCATCGGCGTCGGTGGTGTAGCCGGTCCGGGTCTTGCGTGTCTTGGGCATCCCGAGCTCATCGAACAGCACGACCTGCAGCTGCTTCGGTGATCCGAGGTTGATCTCCTTGCCCAGCACGTCGTAGGCCGATCGCGCGGCGTCGTCGACCTTGGACCCGAAGTCGGATTCCAAGGACTCCAGGTGATCGGTGTCGACCGCGATCCCGACCCGCTCCATCCGGGCAAGGGTCCGTTGCAGCGGCAGCTCGACCTCCTGCAGCAGCTTGGTACCACCATGATCATCGATGGCGGTGTCCAACGCTGCCGCAAGATCAACAACGGCCCTCGCCTGCACCATCGCGGCGTCGGCGGCTGCCCGATGGTCCTCGCCGTCGTCGAACTCCAGCGCGAGTTGATCTTGATCCGACCCACTCGCCGATTCCTGATCGAGGGCGTCGATCTTCAGCTCGCGTTTGAGGTAGCGGACCGTGAGATCGTCCAACTGATAGGTCCGCTGATCCGGGCGGACCAGGTAGGCGGCGAGTTGGGTGTCCGACACCAGCCCCTGCAGCTCCCAGCCACGCGACCAGATCGCCAGCAGTGGCCCCTTCGCGTCGTGGATCACCTTCTGCTGCTCCGGATCGGACAACCAGCCGGCCAGGGCCTGCTCGTCGTCGGGCGTGAGATCGGTCGTCGTCACATAGCCTGCCGCCCCGTCACCGGAGGCGAAGCCCAGCGCGGTGATGTCGCCGGCACCGGCGGCCCAGTGCCCGACCGGTGCGACACCGGTCCGCCCGGCACCGGCATGCTCGCTCAACCAGCCGGCGAGCTGCCCGGCCTCGAGCACCGTGCCGGTGACCTCGAAGCCGCCTTCCGGCTCGGCGTCATGAGCCGGCAGGGTCTCCAGCAGCCGGTCCCGGAGCACCCGGAACTCCAAGCCGTCGAACAGGGTGTGCACCGCCTCGCGGTCCCAGTCCTGTCGGGTCAGGTCGGTGACCGACAACGGCAGATCCAGGTCGAGCACCAGCGCGTTGATCTGCCGATTGAGCTGGACGTCGGCGATCCGCTCCCGGAACGCGTCACCGGCCTTGCCCTTGATCTCACCGGCCTGAGTGATCAGGTTTTCCAGCCCGTCGTAGGTGCTCAGCCACTTGGCGGCCGTCTTGGGGCCGACGCCCGGGATGCCCGGCAGGTTGTCGCTGGACTCACCGACCAGCGCCGCCAACTCCGGATAGCGGTCGGGCAGCACCAGATACTTCTCCAGCACCGACTCCGGTGTCATCCGCGCCAGATCCGAGACCCCCTTGCGCGGGTAGAGCACGGTGGTGCGGTCGTTGACCAGCTGGAAGGAGTCCCGGTCACCGCTGCAGATCAGCACCTCCAGCCCGGCCTCACCCGCCTGCTTGGTGAGGGTGCCGATGATGTCGTCGGCCTCGAAGCCGTCCTTCTCGACGTAACGAATGTTGAGGGCGTCCAGCACCTCCTTGATCAGCGCGACCTGCCCCTTGAACTCGTCCGGGGACTTGGACCGGTTGGCCTTGTATTCGCCGTACATCTCCGACCGGAAGGTCTGCCGGGAGACGTCGAAGGCGACCCCGACGTGGGTGGGCTGCTCGTCGCGGAGCACATTGATCAGCATCGAGGTGAACCCGAACACCGCGTTGGTGTGCTGGCCAGTCTGGGTGGAGAAGTTTTCCACCGGCAGCGCGAAGAAGGCGCGATAGGCCACCGAATGGCCGTCGATCAGCAGCAGCCGCGGCTTGTCCGGATCCGGGGCCGCCGGCGCTGCGGCCGCCTTCTTTGCGGCGGTCTTGCGGGTCGAGGTTCGCTGAGCTGGCACAGGCCCGACTCTAACCGGCGGCACCGACAACCGTCGTCACGCATCGGTAGGACTGCGCCGTCGGCACGCTCGCGCCGACGCTCAGCCGCGGGCTTCCTGCAACATCCGAACGGCCTTCGGCCCGACACCGTGCAATCGGAGCAATTCGGTGAGGTCGTCGGGCAGGTCCGCCAGGGTCCGGTAGCCGGCGTCGATCAGGCCGCCGGTTGCCGGTCGCCCGATCCGCACACCGTCGAACTCCGGCCCTCGATCCTCCGCCATGCCGACAACCTAGCGTCCCGCGAAATACGAGACCTCGGGGCCGACACCCTGGACCTCGGACCGACACCCTGGACCTCGGAACGGGAGGCACTCCCTAGGCTGAAGCCATGGCTGACACACCGTCGTACGTGTCCGGGGCTGCGGAGCTGCCGGACTGGGTTCGCGAACTGCCCAGTGCGCTGGACGTCTCGATGGGGCTGGAGATCCTCGAGGTCTCCGCCGAACGGGTCGTCGGCCGGATGCCGGTCAAGGGCAACACCCAGCCGATCGGGCTGTGGCACGGTGGGGCGTCGTGTGTGCTGGCCGAGACGCTCGGATCGATCGGCGCCGCGGCGCACGGGATGCCGGAGAAGTTCGCCGTCGGGGTCGACATCAACGCCACCCACCACCGCGCCGTCCGGGACGGCCACGTGACCGGCACCGCCACCGCCCTCAAGCTCGGCCGGAACACCGCGATGTACGAGATCGTGCTCACCGACGACGACAACAACCGGGTCTGCACCGCGCGGCTGACCTGCCAGCTGATCGCCGCGCCCGGCGACCGGCAGCCGACCGCCGGGCCGGTCGGATAACTCGACGGTCACAGCGCGGCCGCGGGCCACCCGCTGACGATACCGAGACACCGCCGACGATGCCCCGGGAGACGGCAGCCCGCGGCACCGACCCCGGCCGCCGAGCGCTGTGCCGAACTCGTCCCGTTGCCCGGCCCCCCGCTACCATTCCGGCCCATGAGCCCCCCGTCCGTGACGCCCCGGCGGCCGGACGTTCGGCGGTCGCTCGTCGGCCCGGCGCGGCTGTCCTGCGTGCTGCTGTTGATCATCACGCTGACCGTGATCGAGTGCGTGATGATCATCGGCGACCATCCGACTGCTCCCGTCGGCGGCTGGGTGTGGCCGATCACGGCGGCCGTGACAGCAATCTGTTGGTCGGTGCGCCGCACCCGGCCCGGGGCGGTGTTGTTGCTGCTGATCCAGACCTTCGTCCTCTGGTCCGCGGTGTTGTTCCCCGGCTCGCCGACCGAGCAGGTCAGCGGTCGCATCCAGGGACTGGATCAGGCCCTGCTGGCGGTCGGTGCCGCCGATCTGCTCCGATGTTTTGCGGCCGGAATCGCCTTACTGGCCTGCGTTCTGGCCTTCGGACGGACGACGGCAGATGACGATGACCGGCAACCACCACGAGCGTTGAGGTTCGGCATCGGCGTGATCGTCGCCGCCCTCGTGGTGGCGATCGCCGTGCCGGCGGGTTTCGGGTTGCAGCGGTTCAGCAGGGCACGCGTGATCAACAGCGCCGAGGAGTCGCAGGTGTTCGACCGACCGGACACCAGCGGGCTGTCGACGGTGACCGTGGGTGACCGTCCCGGCTGGTCGCGGGGCAAGATCGCCGCCGCCCAGCCGGCGGGTGATCGCGTGATCGCGATCGAGAGCGGATCCGACGACCAGCAGTCATCCGCAGTCGTCGGTCTGCGGGCGACCGACGGAGCGATGTTGTGGCGTTATCGGATCGGCAGCTCCGGCGCCCGGGCATCGGTCGATGCAGCCGTGATCGATCCGAACACCCGGATGATCATGATCCACTTCGGCTCCGTCTTGATCGGACTCGACTTCGACGGTGCGGTCCGCTATCACAAACCGCTGGCGGAGTCGGTGTCGCCGACCGAACAGCCGAGCATGATCGGCGACGTCCTCGGCAGCTCGGCACCGGAGGTGCAGACCAGCGGGGTCGCCGTGTTCGGCGGCTACCTGGGAGGCAGCCGAGCAGGTTTCGCCGCCGGCTACGACGTCAGCACCGGCGAACCGCTCTGGCAGTACACCGCCGATTCCGACCGCTGCCCACTCGCCCGAGCGGTCGGCCCCGGCAAGCGGGTCTATCTGCTGGCCGGCGGCGAGCCGCCGTGCCGCACCGAGTTGATCGCGTACGACGGTCCACAAACTGTCTTCCACGTCACGTTGCACGCACCGGACGGCTTCGTCGACCCGTCCTCGCAGCACGCGCTCGACACGATGTTCTCCGACGTACCGCCGACGATCGCCGCGGTCGGAGCCGATCGGGTGGTCACCTCGCCACGATGGCGTTCGGGGAAGGACTCGTCCGATCCGGATCGCCCCGATCAGCAGGTCACCCAGATCTTCGACAGCGGTGGCAACCTGCTCGGCACGTCGCCGCCGCAGCTCGGTCGCCGCGGCATCGTCCGGATGCTTCCGACGCCGTTGTCGCCGGCACCCGACTCAGCCGTCGCCGTCGTCCTGGCGGGCGAGCCCGGATCGGACTCCCGATACCACCGATGGGTGACCCTGTCGTCGGAGCTGAAGCCGATCAAGACCACCAAGATCACCAGCGGCACCGACTACCGACGGATCGGTCCGATGCTGGCAACCTGGCCCTGGGACGGTGCCGACAGCCAGCACGCGGTCACGCTCACCACGGTCGGATCCGAGCCCGGGCAACCCGAACAGTTGGAGCCGGCGAAGCTGGACGGTTGCGGCGACCGGATCAACTGGATCTCGACCGACGACAGCCGGATGGCGATTCGATGCGGGAGCACGATCCTGGTCAGCCAGATCGCGATGTGATCCGTTGCCGGACGGGCTGCAGGTGCTCGTCGTGTCAAGCAGCGTAGCCACCGTCGATCCTCAGGACGGCGCCGGTGACGTAGGAGGCCTGTGGACTGGCGAGGAAGACGACGCCGGCGGCGATCTCCTCCGGCCTGCCGTACCGACCCATCGCCGTCGTCGGGAGGAAGGCGGGCGCGGCCGCGCTGTCGGCCGGGTTCATCTCGGTGTCGACGAAGCCGGACTGAATGACGTTGACCGTGATGCCCCGGTGCGCAAGATCGCGCGCGGCACCCCGGCTGTACCCCTCGAGAGCAGCTTTGGTGCCCGCGTAATCGGTCATCCCCGAGAACCCCACCCGCATGCCGACACCGGAACTGATGTTGACGATCCGCCCACCGTCCGGCAACAGCGGGAAGGCCGTCCGGATCGCAGCCACCACGCTGGTGTAGTTGATCGCGAGCTGACGATCCAGCGCCGCTTCGTCGACGAGGTCGCTGTCGATCGGCGCGGCAACGGTGACGCCGGCGTTGTTGACCAGAATGTCCAGTCTGCCGAACTGCTCGGCCACGTCATGGATCAGTCCGGCTGCCTGGGACGCATCGGCCTGATCAGCCCGGAACGCGGCGGCCCGCACTCCCCTGAATAGCGGATCAGTGGTCCGGGCAAAGGCAGCCTCTACGCGGCGTACGGCGACAAACATGAGCTCTTCCTGCAGGCACTGCGCAGCTACACCGATGAAATGCACGGTCGGCTCCGGGAAGCGCTCACCGAGGCGCCCCGGGCCGTGGAGGCACTCCGGATGATGCTCGAGGCACCGATCGGGGACCCGACCGAGACCCGGCGCGGCTGCTTGCTGGCCAACTCCACCTGCGAACTCGGCAACGCCGATCCCGACGTCCTCGCCCACGCCCGCAGCAGTTACGAGACGTCGACAGCACTGATCGCCGACTGTGTCGTTCGCGCGGTGCGCGAAGGCGACCTGCCCAGCGGAACGGACCCGGTCGCACTGGCACGAGCCCTGCTCGCTGCCCAACAGGGGCTGGTGTTCATGGGACGAACCGGAATGGACACGGTCGCCCTCACCGCCACCGCGCGGTCACTCGCGGCGCAACTCCTGCCGGGCCGCGGCGACTGACCGACGCGCATCCAGGCGACGGAGCCGATCCCGCGCGATCAGCCGTCCGGCGGCGCCCTATCATGCAGCAGTGCCGGTCACGGTGATCATCGAAGGCGCCACGGCCGACCGGGTACAGGTGCGGCTGTCGCGACTCAGCGAGCTCGGAGCAGCACTCCATGTGCTGGCAGTGCCCCAGCATCACGGCGCCCACGGCGCCGACTGGGCGGCAGCTGCCCGCGATGCGCTGACTGCGCAGCAACTCCGGGCCGCCGAACACTGGTCACCGCTGTGGAGCGCTTTGCGGGCCCGATTCCTCTTCCCGCTGGACGCCGCCGGCGACCGGTCGTTGGACGACGAACTGGCAGCGATCGCCGAGCTACCGGTCGGCAGCTTCACCTCGATGGTGGTCGAGGCGGTGATCGATCGGGATCGGGCGATGCCCTACTCGCTGGTGATCGAGGATCCTGACGCCGGCCGTCGGTTCGTCGATCATGCAGGCCGATTCTCCCCTCAGCATGCCGAACTCGCCGCCGAGCTGATCTCGGATCCCGAACAGTGCCGGCGCCGCCTGCTGGAGTTCCTCGCCGAGTTCGATCGGCGGGCGTTCGCCGCTGAGTGGCGGCGCACCGTTCCCGCTCTGCACCGTGAGGCGGAGCGGCTGCTGTACGAACTGGCGCGGGACGGACTCGGGGCCATCGGCAGTGTCTCCGACACCGCGACCGAGCTGCCCGAACCACGGCGGATCGTCTTCGACAAGCTGTATGACGGTGTCGGCACGGTCGGCCGACAGCCGCTGTTGATGGTGCCGTCGCTGCAGGTCGGACCGCATATCGTGATCAAACACGCGCCGGCGTCACCGTTGATCATCCAGTACGCCGCCGGCAACCACCGCCTCCCGCCGTACGAGGAGATCAACCGGCGGATCCGCGCCCTCTCCGATCCCGGCCGGATCCGGCTGGCACGCGCCCTGCTCCGCGGCCGCCGGACCACAGTTGATCTTGCCCACTACACCGGGATGTCGGAACCCCAGGTGTCCCGCCACCTCCGTCGGCTCCGGGAGGCCGAGTTGGTCTGTACCAGCAGGGAAGGCGCGCTCGTGTTCTACAGCCTGGACACCGAGGTGATCAGCCGGATCGGCGCGGATCTGCTCAGCACACTGTGGCGCTGACGGCACCTGCGGGCCCCGTGCCCGACGACGGTGAACATTGTCGCGAGTGCGGCAATCTTCTTGCCAGTCCGTTCCTCCTTCTCCAGGGTTGTGCCCAACCTCCGACGTCGAAGGCCGCGTCGGAACGCACCCTGTGAAGGAGTTCTGCGTTGACCGACACCAAGGTCAAGGACACCCGCAACTTCTACCGGACCGGCGCAACCCCGTTGTTCGCCTGTCGGAGTGATCAGCGATTTTCCTACTGCCTCTACGTCCCACACGCCCATCGGGATGCCACCGAGCCACTGCCGCTGGTGGTGATCATGCACGGAACCGGACGGATGGCACCGCAATACCGCGACGCCTTCGCCGATTTCGCCGAGCAGCACGACTGTGTGGTGTTGGCGCCCTTGTTCCCTGCCGGGATCGACGATCCCGATGACCTGCACAACTTCAAGTTCATCGAGTATCACGGCATCCGCTTCGATCTGATCATGCTCGACATGGTCGACGAGGTGAGTGAACGCTACCGGGTCAATGGCAGGCGTTTCCTGTTGCACGGCTTCTCCGGCGGCGGTCAGTTCACCCACCGGATGCTCTATCTGCATCCCGACCGGTTGGCCGCCGCGTCCATCGGTGCGCCCGGTCGGATCACCCGGCTCGATCCGGACACCGCGTGGTGGTTGGGAACCCGTGACCTCGGCGAACGCTTCGGACGCAGTGTCGACACCGCGGCGATCCGCGAGGTTCCGGTCCAGATGATCGTCGGTGATCAGGATGTGGAGACCTGGGAGATCAACAACCCGGGTGATTCCAACTGGATGCCCGGGGTGGAGGCCACCGGTGACACCCGGATCGCCCGGTTGCAGACCCTGCAGCGAGACTTCGAAGCACACGACATCGCCGTCCGCTTCGACCTGGTGCCCGGGATCGCGCACGACGGTCTGGGTGTGTTGCCCACGGTGCAGGAGTTCTTCACCGATGTCCTGAGCCGGAGTTGATCATGACAGCGCCGATGATGTCGCGTCGTGCACTACTCCGCTCCGGAACGGCCGCCGCCGGACTGCTGACCGGCGGCGCGCTGCTCGGCTGCGAGCCGCCCCAGGGAGCCGTCGGTGAGGCTGTCCCGCCGCTTCCCCGTCCGGACTACTACCCCGCCGATTACGACCGGATCGTCGACGGCTCCCGGGGAGAGGGTCGGCTGACCATCTACTCCAACATGGACACCTTCAATTGGAAGCCGATCGTGGACGGCTTCCAGCAGCACTATCCGTGGATCACCGACGTCGCCACCACCAATCTCGGCAGCTCCCAGGTGTTCCAACGACAGCTGGCCGAGGAAGCTGCCGGGCAGCAGAAGGCGGGACTGTTGGTGTCCGGGTCGCCGCAGAACTGGCTGGACCTCACCGCAGCGAAGAAGGTCGCCGACTATCACTCACCCGAGCTTGATCATCTGCCGTCGTTCGCCCGTCCTCGCCCGGGGTTGTACACCTTCTCGGCCGACGTGATGATCATGGTGTACAACAAGCTGTTGCTCGGCCCCGCGGAGCGACCCGACTCGATCTCCGGGCTGATCCGCCTGGTCCGTCGAGAACCCGACCGGTTCCGCCACAAGCTCACCACCTACGCCGCGGGACTCAGCTTCGGGCTGGCCATCCACGACAGTTACTACCGCACCCGTCGACGGCGCGGCGAGGACGGCTGGGCACCGTACGACGCCCTGCTGCCCTACACCCGTGCGGAGGAGTCGTCCGGCCCGATGCTGGACAAACTCGCCTCGGGTGAATACCTGATCGCCTTCTTCCTCTCCTCGACGGTGTTGTTCCCGCAGCGAGCACAGCTCGATCGGGTCGTCACCTGGAAGTTCGCCCGGGACGCCACACCGCTGTTCCAGCGTGGGATGGGGATCCCGGCCAGCTCACCGACGCCCAACAGTGGACGCCTGATGTTGGACTACGTCCTGTCCCGGGAGGGTCAGCAGAACGTCGCCCAGGGCGGGTTCACCCCGTACCGCGACGATGTGCCGGCCAGCGCCGCGCACCCGAGTTTCGCCAGTATCCGGCAGCAGGTCGGGTCCGACGATCTGGTGATGATCGGCTACGACTTCGGCAGCCAACAGGAGCAGGACGACTTCGTCGAGCAATGGGAGCGTCGCCTTGGCTGACACGGCACCCACCCGAGACATGATCAACAACTCATCCGCGCTGCCGGCACCCCGCTACCGCCGACTGTTCGGCAGGACCCGCGGCTGGTGGATCCAGTACGCCACCCTGATCGTCCTGCTGATCTTGGTCCTGGCACCGGTCGTACCGACCGTCCTGCAGTCGTTCGCCAGCCGGCCGCTGTACGAGGCGAAGGCAGCCTTCGATCCGTCGTCCTACTACCGGCTGTTCGCCGACGAGGACTTCGGCACGGTGATCATCAACAGTTTGCTGTTGGCCATCCTGACCACGGTGTTCTCGTTGGTCGCCGGCGTCGTCCTGGCAGTGTTGCTGATCCGAGTGAACATCCCCGGCGGCCGGCTGATGGGCGGCATGGTGCTGTGGCCGATCTACATCTCGCCCCTGGTGCTCGCCTTCGGCTGGATCATCATCTACGGACCGGCCGGCTACCTGACCCGGATCGTCGGTGCGGTGACCGGCGTCGAAGCACCGTGGAATCTGTACTCGATCCCCGGCATGGCGTTGGCCTCGACCGTCGCCTTCACTCCGATCGCCTACCTCTACTGCGCCAACGCCCTGCGGATGGCCGATACGTCCCTGGAGGATGCGGCCCGGACCGTCGGCGCCCGGCCGCTACGGGTGATCTGGTCGGTGATCCTCCCGATGCTGCGGCCGCCGATCATGTACGCGGCGCTGTTGATCTTCACCGCCTCCTTGGAGGAGCTGTCCATCCCGCTGCTGTACGGCGAACCGGTGGACATCGAGCTGTTCGGCAGCTTCCTCTACGACTACGGATTGGACAACGCCAATCCCGACTACGGGGTGCTCGGTGCTGCAGCGGTGTTGTTCCTGGTGATGTTGGCCGTACTGGTTGTGGTCCAGGGACTGGTGCTGCGGAACAGCCGTCGGTTCATCGCAGTGCGCGGCAAGGCCACCCGGATCCGCCCATTCGATCTCGGCCGGTTGCGTTGGGTCGGGCTGCTGATCGCGGTCGGCTACCTGCTGCTGGGGCCGGGGCTGCCGCTGCTCGGGCTGCTGGCCCGGGCGTTCACCCAGGTGCTGACGCCGTTGATCAACCCGTTCCGGGTGCTGACAGCCGCGAACTTCCAGATCATCTTCGGCTACAGCGAATACATCGGCTCGGTCGGTCACAGTCTGTTGGTCGCACTGGTCGGAGGGGTGCTGACGACACTGCTGGCGGCCCTCGCGGTCGTGGTCGCCCGGCGATCGCCGATGCGCCCCCGGCGCGCGGTCGAGTTCGTCAGCCTGGCACCGCAGGCCCTTCCGGGGGTGATGCTCGGGCTCGGACTCTTCTGGACGATCTTGTTCGTCCCCACCCTCCGTCCGTTGCAGGGCACGTTGACTGCGATCACGATCGCCTTCGGGATCGCGGCACTGCCGGCGGCGTTCTCGGCGATCTCGCCGGCAGTGCTCCAGATCGGCGACGAGCTCGACGCGGCGGCCCGGTCGGTCGGCGCCGACTGGTGGCGGACCGTCAGCCGAGTGCTGCTGCGGCTGGTGCTGCCGGCGATGTTGACCTCGTTCGTGCTGGTCTTCGTGACCATGATCAAGGCGTTCTCCGCCGCGGTCTTCCTGGGCGATGCCGACAGTCAGGTGATCGGCACCACCTCGCTGACGCTGTGGGCGAACGGGAACACCGGCTCGGTCGCTGCCCTGTCCTGTCTGCAGATCGCCATCACCGCCGCGGTCGTCGCGGCGGCCGAGAAACTCTTCACAGTGAGGCCTCATGCCTGAGTTGACCGTTCACGAGCTGACCAAGAACTACGGCACGCACGCCGCATTGCAGGAAGTGTCGTTCACCGTGCGGGACGGCTCGTTCTTCACCCTGCTCGGTCCCAGCGGCTGCGGCAAGTCGACGACGCTGGCATCGATCGCCGGCTTGGAGCGGCCCGATCACGGCCGGATCGCAGCCGGGTCGATGACCTTCCTGGATTCCGATCAAGGCGTCTACCTGACCCCGGAGGAGCGCAACCTCGGGATGGTCTTCCAGTCCTACGCGCTGTGGCCGCACATGACGGTGGCCGGCAACCTCGAACTGCCGCTGAAGCTGCGTCGGGTGTCCGGGTCCGAGCGTGCGCGTCGCATCGATCGGACCCTGGAACAGGTCGGGCTCGGCCCGTTCCGTGATCGATATCCGCACCAGCTGTCGGGCGGCCAACAACAGCGGGTGGCCCTGGCCCGTGCCCTGGTCTACTCCCCCGACGTGCTGTTGCTGGACGAGCCGCTGTCCAACCTGGATGCCAAGCTGCGCGAGCAGGCCCGGGGCTGGCTCAAACAGCTGCAGCAGGATGTCGGCATCACCACCATCTACGTCACCCACGACCAGGCCGAGGCACTGACCCTCAGCGATCAGATCGCCGTCATGCGCCGTGGTCGGATGCTGCAGGTGGGCAGTCCGGAAGAGATCTACGAACGACCGACATCGCCGGCCGTCGCCGACTTCGTCGGACGGTGCAACTTCCTGGCCGGCACCATCGACCAGCTGGACGAGCGGCAGGCAACGATCGCCTTGGGCGCCGGCACCGTACGCATCGCCTTGGGTGATCAACGCTCGGACCCGTCGCTGATCCGCGGATCCCGGGTGACGTTGGGAATCCGCGCCGAACGTCTCCGCGTCGTCGACCATGATCACAACGGCGACAACGTGCTGCGGGCCGGGCTGCAGCAACGGCTCTACTCCGGGTCGACCTACGAGTATCGGTTGAGCTATCAGGATCAGACCCTGGTCGCGGAGGACACCTGCGTCGTGGACGGGCCGGAGGTCGGCCTGGTGATCGACCCGGACACCGTCTCGATCTTCCCCGGCGAGCCGGACCGGGAGTTGCTGCACCCGAGCACGCCCGACGCGGCAAGCTCCTCCGACCAGGCCGATCGGGTCGAGGTCGCCGTATGAACCCTCCGGTCGACCCGACCACGACACTCGGACCGGCCCGGGACCGTCCGCTGCACGGGGTCCGCGTCCTCGACCTGTCCCGGCTGGTCGCCGGCAACCAACTGACCCTGTTGCTGGGCGACTTCGGCGCCGACGTGATCAAGGTCGAACAACCAGGCGTCGGCGACTCGCTGCGCCGCTGGCGGACCGACGGACAGGATGCGCACTGGCAGGTCTACGGTCGCAACAAACGCAGCATCACCCTGGACCTCAAGTCCGACGGCGGACGCGACCTGTTGCTCCGGCTGGCCGAGGGTGCGCAACTCGTGGTGGAGAGCTTCCGACCCGGGACCCTGGAACGGCTCGGAATCGACGGACCGACGCTGCGCGATCGCAACCCTGCCCTCGTTCTGGTCCGCATCTCCGGCTGGGGGCAGACCGGCGCGTACGCCGACCGTCCCGGCTTCGGCACTCTGGTGGAAGCGATGTCCGGCCTGGCGGCGATGAACGGTTTTCCCGACCGGGAACCGGTCCTCCCGCCAGGAGCGCTGGCCGACATGATCGCCGGCAGTTACGGAGCCTTCGCCGCGGTGATGGCGATCCGTACGGCGGAGACCACCGGCGAGGGTCAGGACATCGACCTCTCCCTCTTCGAACCGCTGTTCTCCGTGCTGGGCCCGCAGGCGGCGATGTACAAGATCACCGGGCAGCCGCCACAAAGGTCCGGCAGCAGGTCACGGACATCGGCACCACGCAACGTGTACCGCTGCGCAGACGGCCGCTGGTTGGCTCTCTCCGGATCGACCCAACCGATGACCGAGACCCTGTTCCGGGCGATCGGTCGCCCGGAGTTGATCACCGATCCACGCTTCGTCGACAACAGCGCGCGGCTGCAGAACGTGACCGAACTCGACAAGATCCTCGACGACTACTTCGGCGCCCGGGATCTGGCCGACATTGTCGACCTGATGCGAGCCGCAGGCGTTACCGCCGCTCCGGTCAGCGACATCGCCGACCTGGTGGACAGCGAATACGTCACCAGTCGTCAGGTGATCGTCGACGGTCCGGCACCCACCGACGACAGCGACGATCATGATCATGACCGGGACACGGTCCCGATGCACAACGTCGTGCCGCGGCTGACCAGGACACCGGGTGCGATCGCGCGACCGGCGCCACACCTGGGCGAACACAACGACGAGATCCTCGGGCCGTTGCTGTCCGGGACCCACCGGCATGACGCGACGATCGAGGAGTGAACAGATGTCCGAGGAGCTGAACGGCCGCGCCCTGCCGCGCTGGAGGTCGATGCTGTACGTCCCGATGACCCGCCCGGACTTCATCGCCAAAGCGCACACCCGGGACGCCGATGCGATCCAGCTGGATCTGGAGGATTCCGTTGCACCGCAGGAAAAGCAGGCCGCGCGGAACACGCTGCCCGACGCGGTACAACAGATCACCGACAGCCGTCGAGCCGGCCGACCGGACATCGTGGTCCGGATCAACCGACCGTGGCGGCTCGCCGTACGCGACCTGGAAGCCGCCGTTCTCAGCGGCGTGCGGGCCATCGCACTGCCCAAGGTCCCCGATGCCGGCCACGTCCGGGCGGTCAGCGAGATCATCGCCGAGCTCGAGAACGAACGCGGACTGGCACACGGATCCGTCTCGGTGATCGCGATGGTGGAAACCGCGGACGCCGTGTTCGGTGTCCGCGATATCGCCACCGCCGATCCGCGCGTCGTCGCACTCACGCTCGGCGCGGAGGACTTCGCCACCGATGTCGGCATCGAACCCGTCGGTGATCTGCTGATCGGACCCAAGCAATCGATCGTGTTCGCCGCCCGGGCCGCGGGCATCCTGCCGCTCGGTCTGGTCGGCACGCTGGCCGACTGGAAGGATTCCGACGCCTTTGCCGATCTTGTCGCTACCTCACGCCAGCTGGGGTTCGTAGGTGCCAGCGCCATCCATCCCTCGCAGGTCCCGATCATGAACGCGGGCTTCGCCCCCAGCAAGGCCGAGGTCGATCGAGCCCGACGATTGGTCGAGGCCTATCGCGTCGCGCAGGCCGAAGGCGTCGGCGCGATCGACTTCGAGGGCTCGATGGTCGACGAGCCGATCGCCCGACGGGCCGAACTCCTGCTGGCCCAAGCCGGCTGACCCGCGACGGGGAGCAGGCCGGCTGGTCAGTCGTTGACCCAGTTGATCTTGTGGCCGCGGAAGCTGAACGTGTAGTGCAGGTGCTTGGCGTAGTGCTGCTTGCCGACCGCATACCGGCCACCGGCGACCCAGGGGCGTTCGTCGGCAAATCCTTGCCCGGCAACCAGAGTCGGCTCGTGCTGTTGGTGCGCGCCGTACCGGATCCGATCGGACCAGCCGTCGCTCGGCTTCCACTCCTGGTGATCTTGAGTCGGAGCGATGTGGATGGTGATGTCTTCGGCGTAGTGCCCGGCGAAATCGTCCCCGGCGGGAAGACGCCCGGCGTGCTGATGGGTGATCGTGATCTTGAACCCGTCGACGGTGACGGTGTCTCCGAACTGATGAGTCTGCTGCGCGGCCCGCACCTGCTGGGGTGTCCCGGAGGTCGGAGCAGCCGACGCCGTCGGAACGGTGCCGGTCGACGCCACCCCGAACCCGGCGACGGTCAGGGCAGCTACGGTAGCGATCTTGCTGATGCGATTCATCGGTGGACAGGTCCTCTTTCGTCGATCGTGCTGTAGGGCTGTTTGCTGCGATCCCGCCGACGACACCATCCGGCCCCGCCGACGAGCTCGCAGCCCCAACCTGCAACACCGCCGGTCCAGAACCCCACCGATTGATCCGCCCATGACCCAACCATGCCCAGACCTAGACCCCACTGTGAGGAACCGCCGATGGAACGTCGAGACAGCCGCAGGCATCAGGAGAGTTCCTGCTTCCCGGGAGATCCCAGCCCTTCGAGAAGCTCCGGGCCTAGGTCGCAGCAGCGCAGGCTCCGGCCCCGACGACAGCAGGATGCCCGAAGAGTTGAGCGGTCGACCGGCGGGCAACGCAACTCGCCAGCGCAACGTGCCGTTCGGTGTGGCTGAGGGGGCTCTGGGTGGGTCGGGCGTTTGCAACTCAGCCCTGCGAGCCTGCGAGCAGGGGTGAGGCTGCGAGGGCGGGAGCCCCCTCAGCCACACCGAACGGCACCCAATCACCCGGATCGCGCTACGACCGACCGAAGAACTGGACGGAGGGTCAGTCCTCGCCCAAGTAGGCCTTGCGGACCCCTTCGTCGGTCAGCAACGCCTGCCCGGTGTTCTGCAGGGTGATCATGCCGGTCTCCAGCACGTAGCCGTAGTCGGCCAGCGACAGCGCGGCCTGAGCGTTCTGCTCGACCAGCAGAATCGTGACGCCCTCGTTCTGCAACTCGGCGATCGTGGTCATGATCCGCTGCATCATCAACGGGGATAACCCCATCGACGGCTCGTCCAGCATCAGCAGCCGCGGATGGCTGAGCATCGCACGCCCGATCGCCAGCATCTGTTGCTCACCGCCGGAGAAGGTGCCGGCCGGCTGCGAACGCCGATCCTTCAGGATCGGGAACAGGTCGAAGGCCCGCTGCAGGTCCTTGGCGATCCCGCCCTTGTCCTTGCGAGCGAAGGCGCCGAGCCGCAGGTTGTCCTCGACGGTGAGCCGGGGAAAGATCCGCCGCCCCTCGGGTGAGTGGGCCAGGCCGAGGGTGACGATCTGGTGGGCCGGCATCGCGTCGATCCGCTTGCCGTCGAACCAGATCTCCCCCGCTTCGGGCCGGAGCAGCCCGGACACCGTCTTCAGCGTGGTCGTCTTGCCGGCACCGTTGGTGCCGAGCAGGGTGACGATCTGGCCCTCCTCGACGGTGAAGCTGATCCCCTTCACCGCCCGTACCCGACCGTAGGCGACCTGCAGATCCTTCACCTCAAGCATCGGGGCCTTCCTTGTCCTGTTCGGCCGTGTCTTCCTCGGCCTCGGCGCCGGTGCCGATGTAGGCCTCGATCACCCGCGGGTCGGACTGCACCTGCTCCGGAGTGCCGAGCACCAGCGGCCGCCCCTGGACCAGGCAGAGCACCCGGTCGCACAGGTTGAAGATGAAGCGCATGTCGTGCTCGATGGTGATCACCGCCAGGCCCTGATCCCTGATCTTGAAGATCAACCGCTCGGCCTGCCGGGTCTCCTGGGGGTTCATCCCGGCGGTCGGCTCGTCCAGCAACAGCAACTTCGGGTCGGTGGCCAGCGCCCGCGCGATCTCCAGCCGCCGCTGATCCCCGTACGGCAGGTTGCGGGCCAGGTTGTCCGAGACCTTGCTCAATCCGACGAAATCCAGCAGTTCCTCGGCCCGTTCCCGGGTCTGGCGTTCTTCGCGGCGGAACTTCGGCCCGCGCAGGATCGAGGTCAGCGGACCGCTGGACGTGCGGCAGTAGCGGCCGACCATGACGTTCTCCAGAGCGGTCATGTTGGCGAACAACCGGATGTTCTGGAAGGTCCGCGCGACACCGGCCTGGACGACCTTGCGCGGCTTCGGCGGCAGGATCGCACCGTTGAACATCACCTGGCCGGAGGTCGGCCGGTACAACCCGGTGAGACAGTTGAAGAAGGTCGTCTTGCCCGCTCCGTTGGGGCCGATCAGTCCCATGATCTCGCCGGGGTGGACGTCGAAGTCCACCGAGTCGACGGCCACCAGACCGCCGAACCGCATGGTCACCTGGCTGGCCTGCAGCAGCGGCGTGCCGCTGGTGTCCGGCGGATCCGATCGGGTCGTCGTGGTCTCGGTCATCGGGTCACCTCCTCGGTCCCGGCGGGAACGCCCTCGGCCTCACCGGCGTCATGACGCTCTTCCTCGATCCGCTCCGCCAGTTGTTCGTCCTCGTCGTGGAACTCCAACTGCCGGCGCTCACTGGCGATCAGGCCCTCCGGCCGGAACCGCATCATGACCACCAACAGCAGGCCGAAGATCATCAGCCGGTATTCGTTCACGAAGCGCAGCTTCTCCGGCATCATCCGCAGCAGGGTGGCGCCGATCAGCACGCCGAGCACGGTGCCCATGCCGCCGAGCACGACGGCGGCCAGCAGGAACGCCGATTCCAGGAAGATGTACTGGTCCGGGGTCACCGAGATGTCGTGGTGGGCCTTGATCGACCCTGCCACCCCGGCCAGGAAGGCACCGCTGGCGAAGGCGAACAGCTTCAGACCGAAGACGTTCACGCCCATCGCCTCGGCGGCCTTCTCGTCCTCCCGGATCGCGACCCAGCCGCGGCCGATCCGGGAGTTGTTCAACCGGCTGAAGATCAGGATGACGACGGCAACCAGGACCAACAGCACGAAGTAGTAGTTGCTGTACATCCCCAACTGGAAGCCGAGGATGGTGTGCTCTTCGCTGAAGTCGAAGCCGAAGAGATTCAATCCGGGGACGCCCGGGATGCCGTTCGAGCCGTGCGTCAGGTCGGGTCCGTCGGTGCCGTCCAGATTGATCATGGCGACCCGGAAGATCTCACCGAAGGCCAGCGTGATGATCGCCAGGTAGTCACCGGACACCCGCAGGGTCGGCGAGCCGATGATCAGGCCGAGAGTGGCCGAGACACAGCCGCTGATCAGCATCGTGACGATGAACGGCGGATGCCAGCCGATGGTGGCGAAGGCCGACTCCGACAACATGGCGGCAACGAACGCACCGGCACCGAGGAACGCGATGTAGCCGAGGTCCAGCAGGCCGGCCAGGCCGACCACGATGTTCAGCCCCATCGCGGTCGCGGCGAAGATCAACACCTGGGTGGCGATCGACATGTTGGCCTGCGAGCCACCCTGGGTGAACGGGAACAGGAAGGCCACGATGAACGCCGACAGGATCAGCACCCGCCGATGCTTGGACGAGACCGAGGTCAGCCAGCCCATCGCACCGGTGCGGAGCAGCACGACGACGACCGTCCCGGCGTAGATGCCGAAGGTGACGAAGGTGCCCGGATCGCTCTGGTCCAAGGCGTAGTAGGCGGTGAACAGCACCACCAGCATGATCAGCGCGATCGCCAGGATGCCCAGCCAGGCCGGCGTCTTCGCGGTGTTCAGATCGGGATCCAGCTCGGTGATCATGAAGCGGGTGGCGACGAAGGCCAGCAACGCCAGCACGGTGGCGATCCAGCCGCCGTACATCACGTTGATGGTGCCGCCGAGCTCGAACGAGATCGCAGCGACGATCACCACCATCGCGATCAGCGCACCGGTGGCCAGCGCCTTCGCACCGCGGATCCAGCCGATCCGGAAGCGTCCGATCCCCTGGCTGAATCGGATCGAGCAGACCATCAGCGCCGTCAGGCCGAGGCCGAAGCCGAGGATCACGAACTGCAGGAACGACGGCCCGCCGAGATAGCTGACGTCGTCCAACGCGTCGCCGCTGTAGGCCCACGGCAGATAGGCCGAGCCGGCCAGCAGCACGCCGGCAACGATCGCCACGATCCGCGCGACCGGCTCGTACTTGCGTTGCAGGGCAACGGGAACTCCGGGGATGATCATGCGCGGTCCACCACCCGAGCTCCGAGCAGACCTTGTGGTCGGAACACCAGGATCAGGATCAACACCACGAACGCCCAGACGTCCTTCCACGCCGAGCCGCTCGGCATCACCGCGGTCGCCAACGACTCCAACAGTCCGATCACCAGGCCGCCGACCAGGGCACCCCAGATGTTCCCGATGCCACCGAGCACGGCCGCGGAGAAGGCCTTCAGACCGGCCAGGAAGCCCATCCGGAAGTTGATGTTGGTGTCCTTGAGTCCCTGCGCGACACCGGCGACGGCTGCCAGTGCAGCGCCGACGGCGAAGGCGATCATGATGATCCGGTCGACGTTGATGCCCATCAGCCGTGCGGTGTCGGGATCCTGCGACGTCGCCTGCATGGCCCGCCCCAGGTTGCTCTTGTTGATGAAGAAGTACAAGAACACCGTGCAGATGATCAGCGCCAGCAGGGTGAAGATCGACGGCCGGTCCAACTGCAGGCCGCCGAATCTGATCACCTCGCCGGTGACGCCCTGGATCCGCGGGAATGCGACGTTGGCCTTCGCGTCGGGGAAACCGGGGATCCGGTTGTAGAACAACCGGACGAACTCCTGCAGGAACACCGAGACACCGATCGCGGTGATCAACGGCGCCAGTCGTGGGGCGTTCCGCAACGGTCGGTAGGCAGCCCGTTCCATCAGGAGCGCGACGGCAACCGAGGCGATGATGCCGCCGATCAGCATCAGCGGCAGCATCCAGAACGACAACACGCCACCGGGGACGAGCAGCCACACGGTCACGGCACCGAAGGCGCCGACCATGAAGATCTCGCCATGGGCGAAGTTGATCAACTGGATGATCCCGTAGACAACGGTGTAGCCGACCGCGATCAGCGCGTACAACGCGCCGAGCGACAGTCCGTCGATCAAGGCTTGCAGGACGAGCACTCGGACTCCCCTCGATTGGCTCGCACGCGACAACCACCGATCGATGATCGGGACAGGGCGCCGATGGGGACAGGAGACGCAGCTCCTATCCCCATCGACGTCCACCCATCATCGCCCGATGGCGTCGCCGGTGTGGTTGTTCACTTGAACTCGCCGGTCTTGACCGGCTTCCACTTCCCGTCCTGCACCTCGTAGACCGTCAGCACTCGGGTGGTCGCGTCACCGAACTCGTCGAACGCGACGTGACCGGTCGCACCGTCGAAGTCGCTCTTGCCGACCGCGGCGATGGTGGGTTCACGAGCCGCACTGGCGTCCTCGGCCTTGGGCAGCGAGGTCTTCAGGCCGTTGATGATCGCGTTCGCCGCGTCGTAGGAGTAGGCGCCGTAGGCACCGTACGGTTCCTTGTAGCCGCCCTTGTTGTAGGCATCGACGAAGGCCTTCGCCGAGTCGAGGGTGTCGGCCGGAGCGCCGACCGATGTGGCCAGGTCACCTTCGGAGGTCTTGCCCGCCTGCTCGATGTAGGACGGATCGTAGATGCCGTCGCCACCCATCAGCGGGACATCGAGGCCACCGGCCTTCATCTGCTGGCTGAGCGGACCGGCCTCGGGGTACTCACCGCCGTAGTAGACAGCCTTCGGCTTGGCCGCCTTGGTCTTGCTGATCACCGGGCCGAAGTTGGAGTCGTCGGGGTTGATCGTCTGCGCAGAGACGATCTTGCCGCCGAGCTTCTTGTACTCCTTGCTGAAGGCTGCGACCAGGCCCTGGCCGTAAGCCTTCTTGTCGTGGATCGTCGCGAGCTGCTTGATGCCGGCTTCCTGGTAGAGGTAACGAGCCGCGAACGGGCCCTGCACGTCGTCGGTCGTACAGGTCCGGAAGTAGTTCTCGTAAGCCCGCTTCGGGTTGTCGGCGTCCTCGCCCTTGGTCAGCGAGACCCCGGTGTTGGCCGGTGAGACCTCGACGATCTTGGCGCTGTTCAGCACCGGCTGGACGGTCTGTCCGACCGAGGAGTTCAGCGGCCCGACGACGCCGACGACGGCGTCGTCGCTGCTCAGGTTGGTGGCAGCGTTACGACCGGTGTCCGGCTTACCCTCGTCGTCCTCACTACGGACCTTCAGCGTCCAACCGGGAATGGTCTTGTTCTCGTTGGCCTGCTTGACGGCCAGATCGACCGAATTCTTGATGCCCAGGCCCAGCGGAGCCAGATCGCCGGTCAACGGCGCCACCACGCCGATGGTCGCGGTCTTGGTCTCACCCGACCCTCCTTCGCCACCGCCGCCGCCCGACCCTGACCGGGTGCCGCAGGCGGTCGTAGTCAGAGCGAGGGCCAGCAGAGTCGTCCCTGCGATGACAAGTCGATGCTTGCGCACTGATTCCTCCTGAATAGGTCGGCTGGTCAGCCGACTACCCGGCCCCCGGCAGGGGTCTCCCGCCAACGTCAAGCCCGGATGGGGATGAACTTTAGATCGAACTGAGAGTGCATGTGAACCACAACCGGTCGTGTTGTCGCTTCGTTACCCAACCGTCCCTTGCGTGTCGGCTGTGCGAACGACCCGGCTCACGACCCGCGGCCGGAACGCGACGACGCCCGACCGTTGGCCACGGTCGGGCGTAGTCGAACGTCCTGATTCGGTTGTGACGGTTCAAGAGATCTGCGTCGGCAGATCTGCGCCGGCTGCTGTCAGTTGCCGGGCTTGGCACCGTGTGAGATGACGCCTTCGGCCACCTCGCGCATCGACTTGCGCAGGTCCATCGCGGTCTTCTGGATCCACCGGAACGCCTCCGGCTCGGTCAGCCCCAGCCCGACCTGCAGCAGCCCCTTGGCCTTGTCCACGATCTTGCGGGACTCCAGACGTTCCTCCAGGTCGGCGACCTCGGCCTCCACGGCCAGGATCTCCTGGTAGCGGGCGATCGCGATCTCGATCGCCGGCACCAGGTCGTCCTTGCCGAACGGCTTGACCACGTAGGCCATCGCCCCGGCCTCGCGGGCGCGCTCGATCAGGTCTCGCTGGCTGAACGCGGTCAGCATCACCACCGGCGCGATCCGATCGGCAGCGATCTTCTCGGCCGCGGAGATGCCGTCCATCTTGGGCATCTTGACGTCCAGCACGACCAGGTCAGGCTTGAGTTCGGTGACCAGGGCCACTGCCTGCTCACCGTCGCCTGCCTCGCCGACGACGTCGTACCCTTCCTCGCCGAGCATCTCGACCAGGTCGAGTCGGATCAGCGACTCGTCCTCGGCAACGACCACGCGCGGCGCTGCGCTCTTGGCCGACTTGCTCGGGTTGGCTGTCGTGTTGGTCTGCGGTGGAACCGCCGCTTTGCTCTCGGTCACGGGACAACTGTAACCAGCCGACGTTACGATTCGGAGACTTGCCTGGGTTCTGCTCCCGCGAGGTGGCTGTGGCACAATGTTCGTCGCTCTACTCGCGGGTCCACTTCGGGCCCGCCTGCCGAGGTGGCGGAATGGTATACGCGGACGGCTCAAACCCGTCTGCCCGCAAGGGCGTAGGGGTTCGACTCCCCTCCTCGGCACCCACCCGCGGACGAGACAGCCGGCCGGCACCGTGCGCGGACAGCACACAGCCGCACCGGTTGCGTCGATCCGCACCAGGTGTGCCTGGTGCGGATCGACGCAGCCGGTGCGGCTGTGGTGGTGCTGGCTCG
The DNA here is from genome assembly GCF_900105385.1 of Microlunatus soli. Classification (NCBI taxonomy): domain Bacteria; kingdom Bacillati; phylum Actinomycetota; class Actinomycetes; order Propionibacteriales; family Propionibacteriaceae; genus Microlunatus; species Microlunatus soli. The sequence goes on from NZ_LT629772.1 coordinate 916,812, forward strand.
GACTAACCGACCGGGGTGAAGTCGCGGGCCCCGAGGAACTCCGGCCGCGGAGCGGGCGCGGCGAATGGCTCGACACAGGTGTTCTCGACGCTGTTGTAGACGATGAACACGTTCGACCGCGAGTACGGCGTGACGTTGCCGTTCGAGGCATGCATGCAGTTGGAGTCGAACATGAACGCGCCGCCGGCCGACCCCTCGATCACGTCGATCCCGTACTGGTCGGCGAAGCGGGTCAGGGTCTCCCGATCCGGGGTACCGGCGCCCTGCATCACCAGCGAGCCGCGGAAGTTCTCCTCCGGGGTCTCACCGACGCAGCCGATGTAGCGGGTGTGTGAGCCCGGCATGATCATCAACGGTCCGTTGAAGGAGTAGTTGTCGGTCAGCGAGATCGAGATGCTGACCGCCCGCGGCGTCGGCATCCCGTCCTCGGCGTGCCAGGTCTCGAAGTCCGAATGCCAGGAGAACTCCTTGCCCTCGAATCCCGGCTTGAAGTTGACCCGGCTCTGATGGATGTAGACCTCGGAGCCGAGGATCTGTCGGGCCCGATTGACCACCCGCGGATCGTTGGCGATCCTGGCGAACACCTCGCTGCTGCGATGCACCTCGAAGATCGACCGGACGTCCTGCGACTTGGCCTCCACGATGGTGCGTTCGTCGGCCCGGACCTTCGGGTCGGCCGACAGCCGGGACAACTCGGCCCGCAGCTGCGACAGTTCGTCAGCATCGACCAGCTGGTCGATCAGCACGTAGCCGGTCTCGGCGAAGTGTTCCAGGTCGGCGGTCCCGAACGGGCCACCAGCCGCATCACCCCAGACCGGTGGCTCACGGCGTTCGATCACCTGCGGCCGGCTGATCGTGCGCGTCGGGTAGGCGTCGGTCTGCGTGCTGACGGACATGTCGGCTTCTCCTTCGTACAAGTCGCGAGAGATTCCTTTTCAGTTGTCCCCACCCCTGCCACAGAAACCTCGATATATCGAGGTTGCGCACGTTCCCGGACCGCGGGAACGTGTCCAACCTTGATATATCGAGGTTCGGTTGTGGCTTGTGGGGCGGGTGGGATCAGGCTGTTGCGGTGGCCGGTTCCTCGGTGAGGAGGGGGTAGACGCCGTCCTCGTCGTGCACCTCGCGGCCGGTGACCGGCGGGTTGAAGGTGCAGGTGCAGTGGATGTCGGTCTCCGGCTTGACCGTGTGTCGATCGTGCTTGTCCAGCAGGTACATCGTCCCGGGCTTGAGCTCGAACTCTTCGCCGGTGTCGCGGTTCAGCAGCTTGCCGGTGCCCTGGTAGACGTAGACGCACTCGATGTGGTTGGCGT